>JALENF010000027.1 GCA_022767945.1 Bacillota bacterium | reverse complement strand
GGTATGTATCCGGAATCAACTAATATGGGCATATGCGAAATGGTTAATATGCCATATCCTGTATACCTTAAAACAATACTGAAGTTCACTCTTCCCCTATTAATAGTCGCAGCTGTAATTATTTCTGTTGCTCCATATGTAGGCCTTGCATAAAATAATAATTTCATAATAAAACGATTGAATTATATTAAAGCATAGCTTATAATGAATATAATAATTAAGAAACGGGAGGACTATAATAATGGTTAAGTTATTAGTAGGACATAAGGGAACAGGTAAGACAAAACAGATGATCGATTTAGCAAATGACACTATCGAGAAGAGTAAAGGCAGTGTTATTTTTATCAATAAGAATTCCAGATTGATGTACGATCTGAAATATAGAATCAGAGTTGTATGTATGGAGGATTACGAGCACGTTACAAACAGTGATGAATACATAGGTTTCTTGTATGGTATTATCAGCTCAGACCATGATATTGAGACTATTTTTATCGACAGCATTCTGAAGCATGCGGATTTCTCACTGGGCGATGTTCCTGAGTTCTTAGAAAGACTTGCTGATATTTCCAAGAACTATGGAATGGATTTCGTAGTAAGCTTAAGTGCTGAAAAGGAAGAGATGATCGGTGTGGATTTCTCTCAGTACGAGATTCTGAACTAATCAATTGACTGACTGTGAGAGGCGGAAGGGTTTCCGCCTCTTGTTTTTCTTTATATAGATTGAAAGGTGACAGATGAGCGTAAGTTTAAACGAAATAAAAGAAAGATTCAGAGAAAATGTGCCGGAACCAATCGGAAAGCATCGTTTTTTCTCTGTGCTGGTGCCACTTGTGGAAAAGGACGGAGAGTTAAACCTTCTTTTTGAATTGCGTTCGAGTAAGATGAAGGCTGATCCGGGAGAAATCTGCTTTCCGGGTGGTCATGTGGAACCGGGTGAAGATTTTCGGACAGCTGCTGTTCGTGAAACCTTTGAAGAGATCGGCATTCCGGAGGACAGAATAGAGGTAATAGGACAGGGAAATACTATATTTGGATATGCAAATTATACCATGTATACCTACATAGGCGTAATTCGATATGAGGACTATTTAAATGTCTCACTTTGCGAAGATGAGGTCGAAGCGGTGTTTCTGATACCGTTAAGCCGATTCCAGCAATCGGAACCGAATGTTTACACTGAATCTGTGACTGTGAATATAAGCGATGGATTTCCTTACGAATTCCTGGGAATAGATGAGGACTATTACTGGAGAACAGGAAAATGGGATATTCCTGTTTACGGAGATATAGATATTGATATAGACGTGCATGGAACCAGGGTCTGGGGACTGACAGCCAGAATAGTAAAAAACCTGGTGGATACTTTGGAGGAATAAACAGTGTTTTTACCTGTATGTAGACAAGACATGACTGATAGAGGATGGGAACAGGTGGACTTCGTTATTGTAACGGGAGATGCATACGTAGATCACCACTCCTTTGGTACAGCAATAATAAGCAGGCTGCTTGAATCACACGGATATAAGGTTGCGATTCTGGCACGTCCCGACTATAAATCGGCAGATGACTTCCGAAGATTCGGCAGACCGCGTCTAGGATTCCTGATTAATAGCGGAACTGTAGATTCTATGGTAAACAACTATTCGGTTTTCAGGCATAAAAGAAAAGTGGATGAGTATGGACCCGGCGGGAAAGCAGGACAGCGACCGGACAGAGCCGTGATTGTATACAGCAACAGAGCCCGGGAAAGCTATAAGAATGTGCCGGTAATAATTGGTGGAATTGAGGCGAGCCTCAGACGACTTGGTCATTATGATTACTGGAGCGATAAGGTCAGACGCTCCATTCTGCTGGATTCAAAGGCAGATCTTCTTGTTTACGGAATGGGTGAGAGGGCAATTGTGGAAATCGCCGATGCACTGAATTCCGGCATCGATGTTAAAGACATTACCTGGATAAAGGGGACATGCTACAGAGCAAATACTTTTTCGCCTGATGCTGATACGGAAATTCTTCCAGACTTTGAAGAAATCCGTACATCCAAGGAGGCATATGCCAGAAGTTTTGCCAAAAGCTACAGAAGCAACGACTATATCAACGGAAAGCGACTTGTTGAAAAATATGACGACAGGACGTATGTTATAGTTAACGAGCCTCAGCCGCCACTTGAAAGAGAAGAACTTGATCAGGTCTATGAACTTCCTTATGAAAACGAGTGGCATCCCATGTATGATGATGAAGGAGGTATTCCGGCTTTCAGAGAGGTAAAATTCAGTCTCGTGTCCAGCCGTGGCTGTTTCGGTGGTTGCAGTTTCTGTGCACTGACATATCATCAGGGCAGACAGGTTCGCAGCAGAAGCAGGGAGTCCCTTGTTGCCGAGGCGAAGGCACTTACATCAAAACCCGATTTCAAGGGTTACATTCATGATGTAGGCGGTCCTACTGCAAATTTCAGAAATCCTGCCTGCAGGCAGCAGCTGAAAAATGGTGTCTGCAAGAATAAAGACTGTCTGTACCCCTCTCCATGCAGAAACATGGACGTGGATCACAGTGACTACATTGACGTGCTGAGAGCCATTCGATCCATAGATAATGTAAAGAAGGTTTTTGTGAGATCGGGAATCAGATATGACTATGTAATGGCAGACCGGGATGACAGCTTCCTGAGAGAACTGTGCAGATATCATGTCAGTGGAACCCTTAAGGTTGCACCTGAACATATTTCAGATAATGTGCTGTACTATATGAAAAAGCCTGAGAAAAAGGTGTTTGTTGAATTTGCAAAAAAATACAGAAAAATTAATGAGGAACTTGGACTTAAGCAGTACCTTATTCCGTATCTGATAAGCTCTCATCCGGGCAGTACACTGGATGATGCCATTGAACTGGCTTTGTTCCTGAAGGAGTACGGGTTTGTGCCGGATCAGGTGCAGGACTTTTACCCTACGCCTGCAACTCTGGCTACGTGCATGTATTACACGGAACTGGATCCGTTTACAATGAATCCGGTTTATGTTGCCAAGGACATGAATGAAAAGAAAATGCAGAGAGCACTGATTCACTACAACAGACCGGAAAACAGGGCAACTGTTATCAGAGCTCTTAAGAAGGCAGGCAGGGAGGATCTGATTGGCGTTCTGCTTGATAAAAATAATAATGCAGAGAAATCAAGAGAGGATAAAAATGAGCATCATAAAAGAACTGGCAGATGTAATGGAGGAAAGCAGAGAACTGTACCGGAAAAAAGAAGATAGTGTGTATCTTACAGAAGGAGAAAACACTGTTCATCTTGGGGACAATGAGATTTTTATGAAATCACTGATTAATGGCGACATGAAGGAAAAGCTTCAGATGATATACATAGATCCTCCTTTTTTCTCAAAATCTGATTATGTGGCTCGAATTACCGATGGTGATGAAACTGTAAAAAAACATGCATACGGTGACAGATGGGAGCAGGGGCTGCCGGAGTATCTTGAGATGATGTCGGAGAGACTGATGCTTATGCGTGACCTGTTAAGACCGGACGGACTCATATGGGTTCATCTGGACTGGCATGCGGCACACTATGTTCGCGTGATTATGGATGAAATTTTCAGCGCAAGAAATTTTGTCAATGAAATCGTATGGACATATAAATCCGGCGGTGCTTCGAAGAAAAGGTTTTCCAGAAAACATGATACCATTCTAGTCTACAGCAAAACGAGCAGATACAAGTTTTTTCCGCAGAAGGAAAAATCCTATAACCGACAGTTCAAGCCTTACAGGTTTAAGGGCGTGGAGGAGTTTCAGGACGATATAGGATGGTATACTATGGTAAATATGAAGGATGTATGGAATATTGACATGGTGGGAAGAACGGCCTCAGAAAGAACAGGATATGCAACCCAGAAACCGGAGCAGCTGATTGAAAGAATAATAACCTGCTGCACCGAAGAGGGCGATATATGTGGAGACTTTTTTTGCGGAAGCGGAACGTTGCCTGTGGTTGCCGGAAGAATGGGGCGAAAATTTATCGCCTGCGACAACGGTGAGCTGGCTTATAATGTAACCCTGGAAAGGCTGGAAAAGCAGGGAATCAGTTTCAGACGGTAAGCAAAATACTAAGGATTTGGAGGCATGGACAAATGAAAGAATCTTTGAAGATAAAGATTATGGACTATGTTTTCCTGATTGTCGGATGTGCAATCGGAGCATTTGCCACCACAGCAGTACTGATTCCAAACGGACTTACCAGTGGTGGACTGACAGGTATAGTGAGAATAATTCAGTCTTTTATTGACGTAGATTTTTCGTTGTGTTATTACGCCGGTGCGTGTATAATATTAATTGTCGTTGTTGTCACCTTAGGTTTTAAAGAAGCGCAGAAGGTTCTGATAGTAACTCTTATGTATCCTGCAATAGTGATGGTTTTTGAAAGATTCAATTTCAGCCTGCTGGAAGAGAAGGATCTTATACTTGCCGCAATTTTCTGCGGTGTGTTTTCCGGTGCGTGCAGCGGAATTGTGTTCTGGAGGGGCTATGCTTTCTGCGGGACCGAATCTATTGCTAAAATAATCAAGCAGAAGCTGATCCCTCAGGCTGATATAAGCAAAATCCTTCTGGTGATAGATGGAATGATAATTATTGCGTCTGCGTTTATATACGGCAAGAACATTGCTCTGTATGCACTGGTAACACAGTTTATTATATCTAAGATGGTTGATTATATCATCTACGGTATGGAAACCAAAATAGTTCAGCTTAACATCATTACTAATAGAGGAGAGGAATTGTCCGAATATGTTATGTATGAACTCAACCGCGGTGTTTCGAGCCGCACAGTGATTGGTGAATACACCGGACAGGAGAGAAGGGAGCTTGTCATTCTGTGCTCACCGAGAGAAAGCATTCTGATTAAGAGATTTCTGGCACAGACAGACCGAACGGCGTTTGTTACTGTTCTTCATGTTGATACGGTCTGGGGAGAAGGAAAAGGTTTCAGCAGTATAGAAAAATAAAATGTATAAATAATGTTTTTAATGGGCATCTATAGCTCAGGGGATAGAGTAGCACACTCCGAATGTGAAGGCCGTGGGTTCGAATCCCACTAGGTGCACCATAGAATAACACGCTGAGTTGTAAATTAGTAACAATTCAGCGTGACTTTTTTTAGACAAAAACATAAATGTTTCAATAAAATCTAGAATTCATCACATGTTTTTCACAATTTTCACATTTTGTTGACAATAGCGCTTTAGCACGTTATAATACAAATGTACTTGTATTTGTACGGGTTTTATTGCTTTTTATTTTTAAGGAGGATTTATTATGGGTAGAAAGATTCCAGTATGGCAATGTTTACTTGTAATCCTTGCGATGGTTGGCCTGTTAATGTGGTCAATTATAGTAGATGATGGTGGAGAACCTCATATCGCACTTATTCTGGCAGCAGCTTTTGCAGCAATCATTGGTGGTATCAATGGTTGGAAATGGGCTTATATGGAACAGGCAATCCTTGCTTCCATTAACAGATCCATGCAGGCTT
>JALENF010000011.1 GCA_022767945.1 Bacillota bacterium | reverse complement strand
ATATCGGAAAATGCTGAATCCACGCAGAAAATTTGCAATTAGCATTTGGATGCTGATATGGCTAATCAGTGCTGTTATTCAGTTCATAAACAACGGACTTCTGCTGGTTGGATTTGCCGGAGTGCTGGGAGTTCTGATACTTTTTGTCGTCATGGAAAATCCGGAAGGAAAAATAGATCGACAGCTGGAATGCTTCAACTCATATGCGTTGTCGGAGTACCTGAATGAAATGTACGAGGATGGTAAAGCGTTCAGCCTGCTGGGTGTTACAATCGCGACTGAAGACATCTCAGAGGAACAGGGTGTGGACGTTAATGCGCGACTGAAGTGGATCCTTAACATGTGCGGTGAAGCTACGCTGGCGTTTAAGAATGTTAACTCGGGACTGATTCTGATCGATAGTGAAGAGGCATTACAGAGAGTTCAGAAGTCTGTTGAGGAGGATTTTCAGAAAGATAAAAGCCATCAGGACCGTATATTTATTACTCCTGTTCCGGACGGAAGTGCTTTTTCCGGTACAGAGGAGCTGTTCCAGTTTCTTGCATTTGCTGAATCCAAGAACAGAGAGAAAAATGAGTATCTGATTATTTCAGATGAAAGAATGGTCAGTGATTACAAAAGCTGCTTCTTTGTCGACGAGGAGATAAAGCGTGCACTCGCAGAAGACAGGGTGGAAGTTTTTCTGCAGCCTATATACTCCACAAAAGAGAAAAGCTTTACATCTGCAGAAGCACTTATGAGAATACGCAATGAGGACGGCTCGATGATGTCTCCGGCCATATTTATTCCTGTTGCTGAGAAGAATGGTCAGATTATAGAACTGGGAGAGAGAATTTTTGAAAAGGTGTGCGACGCTATCAACAGCACAGATATTGTGAAAAACGGTATTCACTACGTCGAAATCAACCTTTCTGTAGTTCAGTGTGAGCGGAAAGACCTGTCACAGAGGCTGATTGGTATCGTGGAAAAGTACGGAATAGATCCCGGTCTGATTAATCTTGAAATAACAGAAACCGCATCTATCAGTGCACGTAAGACTCTTCACGATAATATGAAACGTCTTATAGATTACGGGTTCACGTTCTCGCTGGATGATTTCGGAAAAGGGCAGTCCAACCTGATGTATGTGGTGGAAATGCCGGTAAGCTTCATCAAGCTTGACTACGACATGTCTAAGGCATATTTCAATATTCCTAAGGCAAAGCAGGTGGTTAAGGCTGTCTGCAGTATGTCGCGGAATATGGGACTTGCCATTGTGGCTGAGGGAATCGAGACGAAGGAAGAGGCGGAGCAGATTATGAGTGAGGGTATCGACTATATTCAGGGATACTATTATTCGAGGCCGCTGCCTTTGCCTGAATTCATTAATTTCATAGCAGAAAAAAATAAAGTGTCTTAGCTTTGCGGCTTAGGCACTTATCTTGCTTATATATAATCCTGTATACAATAAATTATATAAAAATAAAGTAATTACAGAGGTGAAGAGAATGAAAGTGTATATCAGTGTAGATCTGGAAGGAATTACAGGTGTGACTGACTGGGCGGAAACCGAGCTGGGAGATCATGAGCACGCATGGGCAGCCAAGCAGATGACCCTGGAAATGCTTGCGGCATGTGAAGGTGCCATTGAAGCAGGTGCAGATGAAATCGTAATCAAGGATGCCCACGACAGCGGAAGAAACATGGACATCAGTGAGCTGCCGGAATGTGCGACGGTAATCAGAAGCTGGACCTGCGCACCAGAGTCCATGATGGCCGGAATTGACAGCACATTTGATGCGGCTGTTTTTATCGGGTACCACGATGGTGCAGGCTCCGATAAGAGTCCTCTGGCACATACTATGAACAGAGATAACTGCTGGGTTAAGATCAATGGCAAGAGAGCTGCCGAGTTCGACTTAAACGCATATGTTGCAGCTGAAGCAGGCGTACCGGTAGTCTTTGTAAGCGGTGACGAGGGAATATGCAGTCACGCAAAGGAAATGGTTCCCGCAATAGAGACTGCAGGTGTGAAGTACGGAATAGGAGAAGCTACTTTCAGCATGGCTCCGAAAAAAGCGGTAAAGCTCATAAAGGAAGGCGTGAAGAAGGGACTGGAAAAGATTGAAGAATGCAGACTTGAGGTTCCGACAGAGCTTATCTTTGAAGCTAATTTCAAGGAACACGCTCATGCCTACAGAAGTGCCTTCTATCCGGGAGCTGAGCAGGTTGATGAAAAGACTGTAAGATACGCTGCAAAGAATGTTAAGGATATGATGACTGCCAGAATGTTCATTCTGTAACGAGCTTATGCTTTGATTTCAGGAGTGGCTGCCATATGAAAAAAATATATTACAACGCCAAGGTTTACCTTGAAAGAGAAAAGTTTGCCGAAGGGTTTGCTGTAGAGAACGGCAGATTCATTAAAGTCGGCGCGAATGAAGAAGTTTTGATAATGGAGGAGGAAGGCGACGAGACTGTTGACTGCGCCGGAAAAACCATTATCCCCGGATTCAATGACTCCCACATGCACCTTCTTGGAATGGGAGAGTACCTCTGCAAACCGGCTCTGGGAGAGGCTCGCTCTATCGACCAGATGGTGGAGATGTGCAGAAAGTACATTGAGGAGCATCCTGAGGAGACCAGGGGAGGACTTCACGCATGCGGATGGAATCAGGATCTTTTTGAAGATGAAAAGCGTATTCCTGACAGACATGACCTGGATCGCATTTCAACAGAAATACCGGTATATCTTGAAAGAATATGCGGTCATGTATGCAGCGGAAACACCAAGCTTATTGAAACCATGGGGCTTGATGAAAATTCGCCCCAGTTTGAGGGAGGAGATTTTCTCATCGGGGAGGATGGATATCCAAACGGCATTTTTACCGAAAACGCATGTAATCCGCCAAAGGATTATTTCCCGCCGGATGACGAGGATACTGTAATAAGATATCTGGAGACAGCTGTCGAGCATGCTGTGTCATTTGGAATTACAAGTGTTCAGAGCAACGATATCGGAACGATTGTAATGGATTGGAGGAGGTATTTCAAAATCCTCAGGGACTATTATGCCGGCGGCAGGGGAAAACTCAGATACAGACAGCAGAACTGCATGCTGACTCTTGACGATCTGGAGGAGTACATTGAGACCGAATACAGGCACAGAGACGAGCTTTATCCTGAAGCTTCACTGATTACCCTTGGACCGCTGAAAATCTATATGGACGGCAGTCTGGGGGCCAGAACGGCGATTCTACGCGAGCCTTATCGGGATGCGCCGGAGGCAAAGGGTACACCGTGGGCAGATAGGGAAACAATTCAGAAGTTCTGCGACAGAGCGGCTGAGGCGGGAATGCAGGTGGTTGTTCATGCCATAGGCGACGGCGCAATTGAAGAGATGATTGATGCCTATGCCAATACATATAAGGATGGCGACGAGCCGAAGAATCCGCTGCGCCATCAGCTGATTCACTGTCAGATTACTGACCGGAAGCTGCTGGAAAGGATTGCGGAAAACAACATACTTGTAAGCTATCAGCCTTGTTTTCTTGATTACGATATGACGGTTGTGGAGCGATTGTGCGGAAAGGAGATTTCGGCAACCTCATACGCTTTCCGAACCATGGATGAGCTGCTGCCGGGCTACGTGTCATATGGTACAGATGCACCTGTAGAGGACTGTGACCCATTTGCAAATATCTATTACGCCATGACTCGAAAAAACGCGGCGGGCACCGACGTATTCTATCCTGAAGAGTGCGTGGACATCTATACCGCTGTCGATGCGTACACAATAAACAGCGCCTTTGCCGAATTCTGTGAAGACAGCAAAGGACGCATAAAAGAAGGCTATCTGGCTGATTTTGCCGTGCTGGATACAGACATTTTCAGCGTACCACCGGAGATCATCAAAACCTCCAGAGCTCTGGAAACTGTGGTGGGCGGAAAGACTGTATACAGGCATGACGAGTAATAACCTATAAGGTATAATCCCGTTAAATACAATTACTGCATATTATTCTTCATAAATCTGAGGGCATTTCCGTAAAAAATGTCGTCCAGCTGCCGGGAGGTTAAGCCTTTTTTCAGCAGATAATCGTACATTTTTACAACCTCGGATGGAGAGCTTAAACAATCTGGCAGCAGGGCACCGTCGAAATCGGAGCCTAATGCCAGATTTTTTTCTGCGCCTAAATTAATGAAGTGAGCGATGTGACGGTAAAACATTTCAGCATAATCACAGTTTTCATCATCACTTATGAAGGCAGTGTAATAATTCAGACCGATCAGACAGTTCCTTGCAACCATCTCTTTTATCATATCGTCCGTTAGATTTCTCTTGTGATGACATATGGAGCGGGCATTGGAATGAGTAGCCACAAAGGGTCTGGATGCCACGCCGAGAAGATCGCTGAAGCCTGCATCGTTAAGATGTGAAACGTCGATGATTATACCGCTTTCTTCAAGAACAGGAACAACTGACTTTCCGAATTCGGACAGACCTTTTTCAGTGTCATGGCCGGAGCCGATTTCGTTTTCGCCATTCCAGACAAGGGTCATAAATTTTACGCCGTCATCAGCAATCTCTTTTACTCTGGTCAGATCCCCTGCAAGGACACTGCCGCCTTCTACGGCCAGGACTGATGCGAACTTACCGGCTGCCCAAGCTGCTTCAATGTCAGCTGCAGATCTGCACTGAACGACTGTATCGGAGAACTGTTCCAGCTGAGAACTGTAGCTGCTTTTTATCTTCTCATAGAAGCTTACTGCATCATCGCCGCGATATTTGTCCGGCATGAAGACGGCGTGAAGCTGTGCCCATTTTACGCCTTCGGGAACCTTGGAAAAGGCCATATCGCACTGGTCGTTGTACATGGGTTTTTCCAGATAAGAGCCGTCGCCGGCTTCTGCAGTTAAAGTGTCACAGTGTAAATCTATAATTTTCATTTAAATCACCTCATATTTTATCATTTCGCAGTCATATTCCAGATCACAGGATTCAAAGCCCCTTTCTGAGCTCTCAAATTCGCCGTACTGGTTGTCATAAGGGTCAGCTCGCCAGAAGTCCTTATCGATGGTGAAAGGTGCCTGAAATTCGTTGTTAGCAATCATTCTGAAAGAATCAATATTGCCGAAGTAGAATTTCCTTCTTTCCTCATTGCCGGCTCTTGCGGCGGATATTCCGTAGGACGGATCGGCAAAGAACCAGCCGTAAGGAGCCACGTAGAATCTTGCCCAGTCGTGGGCTCCGACAAAGTCAGGCTCTGCTACAAGGCCGCTCTGCCACCGCGCAGGAATGCCGCTGCATCTGCATAATGTGATGAAGAGCAGGGCGAAGACACCGCAGTCACCGGTATAGTTTCTGGCACAGGTTTCGGCTATGCTCTCAAGGACGAAATATTCCGGCATGAAGGTGTATCTCATATTAAGTGTTATAAAATCATAGAAGATTCTGGCTTTCTCCATAGGGTTCGTTACGCCTTCTGTAAGTGATTCTGCAAGAGCCCTTATGTACGGAGTAAAGACGATATGAGGCTGCTTCTCGTCTGTGTAAGAGTTTAATGTGTCGAAGTCCGGTTTGTTGAAGTCCGGGTGAGGACAGCCTGCTTCAGTGCATGGAGCGGCTGACTGTCCGGCTTCGGTGCCGGCTTCTGCAGCTTGTGTATCGTGAAATAAAGCCGTGTATGTATAGGAGTATTCAACCGAGAAAATGTGGTTTTCTTCCATGATCTCCTGCCAGCAGACTGTTCGCTGAGGGGCATCCGACGGTGCGATAGAGGCTCCTTCAGGAAAGAACGATTCGATTACAATGTCACTCTGCTCGTCACAGTCAGCAGGAATCGGAAGGTGAACCTTCACCTTCATGCCCGGTGTGAAGAGCTCGTCTTTCAGCTTAATCCATGCCTTCATACGTATTCTGTTGGAGAACCGGCCTTCTTCTTTAAGCCTGCTTCGCATTACTGATGAATGTTCCGGCTCTGTCAGGTCGCTTTCCGAGCCTGAGAGACTGATGCCGGAACGTCTTGCAAAATCATGATTTGTCTTGCACAGGGTGGAAAAGAAGCCTGAAAATATGTGCATCTCACCCTGAATATAGATCCAGCTTACCTGACCTGTGTCTATCAGATTATCAAGCTCGTCCATCGTAAAATCAGGAACCTTTGTACGGATAATATCCAGAGCTTCTCCCTTTGTATAAGGATAGTTATCGGGGAGCCTCTTTATTATTTCCTTCTGAACGGTCAGACACCGGCGGAGAGGCTCAGATGTCCCGTTATCCGCCAGCCGGAGTTCTATAAGCCGTACTGCACCTTCAAAATCTCCATAGATTTTTCTTCTCTGAATGTCCTCGGGCAGTCCGATGGACAGGTATTCAAATGTGTCATTTACTCTCATTTCATCACCTTATTACGTTTTCTGTTAAATTCTGCACTTCACTGTGCTGTTTTTATTATATAATAACGCAAAAAGCTTGCCAACCTGAAATTTTTGTTTGTCGACATTGGCATGGATATTGCTTTATATATTGGCAACACACAAAGTCGATGGATGGAGGGCAGAGAATGGGACTTTCTAAAGATAGTAAAGTAAAGATGACGTCGGTTTTTAAACAGGGCAGAAATAATCTGATAACCGATGTTGCGGGTGTCAAAGTAGGACACTTAACAATAAAAGATGATGCAAGGAATATACACACAGGAGTAACCGCGGTTATTCCACACGAAGGTAATATGTTTAAGGATAAAGTTCTGGCAGGTACTTCTGTAATCAACGGATTCGGAAAGTCAGCAGGTCTTATTCAGATTGATGAACTGGGGACAATAGAAACTCCTATTCTTATGACTAATACCTTGAGCGTGGGTACTGCACTTGACACACTGGTTGGATATATGCTTGAGAAAAACGAGGATATCGGTGTATCAACAGGTACGGTAAACTGTGTTGTTACTGAATGCAATGACGGGGAACTCAACGATATCCGCGGACAGCATGTGAACCCTGAACATGTTCTGACTGCACTGAACAATGCCGGAGAGCTTTTTGAAGAAGGCGATGTAGGCGCAGGTACAGGTATGATATGCATGGGTCTGAAGGGTGGAATAGGATCTGCATCGCGAGTATTCAACATTGATGATTCGGAATATACAGTAGGTGCACTTGTTCTTTCCAACTTTGGTTTTCCGGGATGTCTGAGAATTGACGGCAGACTGATTGATATGAGCAGCATCACTGAAAAGAAAGAAGGGGACGTGGAAAAGGGATCAGTCATTATCCTGATTGCTACAGACGCTCCTCTAAGTGAGAGACAGCTTCGCAGAGTGGCAAAGAGAGCAACTGTAGGCCTTGCAAGAGCAGGCTCTTACCTGGGAAATGGAAGCGGTGATATTGCCATTGCATTCTCTACAGCAAACAGAGTGCCTCACTATGGGGAATCATCGGTTGTGAACATAAGAATGATCAATGACAGAGTTATTGACAAGGTATTCCAGGCTACAGCAGAAGCTGTTGAGGAATCGGTATACAGCTCACTTGATCATGCGCACACTGTTACAGGCATCAGAGACAAAAAAGTGTATGCCTTATCAGAAGTTTTGTAAAAACCTTTCAAAAATCTTTTCTATACATGCAAAAGGCAGGTAATCATCTCTCAATGGTTACCTGCCTTTTGCATGAATAGATGTTATTTTGTATAGAAAAGTATGGAAGAGTTTTCTGTATTCATTTCACATACAGCACCCATAGGAAGCGTAATCATCGGAGACCCGTGACCTGACTGTATGCTGCTCATAATTGGTATATCAAGCCCTTCGGTGGCATCAAGTATTACCTGGGTAATATCATAATCCTCTTTTTCATTTCTGCATTCCGTAAACTGTCCGAGCAGAATCCCCTTTACCTTATCGAGAAGTCCTGCGTTTTTCAGCTGAAATACGAATCTGTCCATATTACCTATATGTGTATCAATTTCCTCTATAAAGAGAATCTTTCCGTCTGTATCAATCTGGTACGGCGTGCCGATTGAAGCACAGAGCACGGTCAGGTTTCCGCCTGTCAGCCGCCCTGAGGCTTTGCCGGCTCTGACGGTTTTGATATCAAAACCCTTAGGAGGGATGTATCTGTAGGTGTCTTCTGCGTTGAGACAGGAGAAGAAGGCCAGCTTGGTCTCCGGGTCGAAGCTGCTCATTATGTTTGATGCGGCCATCGGACCGTGGAAGGTGATCAGGTTGCATTCCTGGTTGAACAGCAGATGGAAGCTGGTGATGTCGCTGTATCCTACAAATATTTTGGGGTTATTTCTTACTGTGTCCAGATCTATGTATGGAACGACTCTGTTGCCGCCGTCGCCGCCTCTGACGCAGAGAATTGCATCGACTTCAGGGTCTGCAAACATATCGTTTATCCACTGTGCTCTTGTTTTTTCGTCTCCGGCCATATAGCCGCCGACATCGTCGCAGATGTTATCCGAAAGCTTGACTGTAAAGCCCATACGCTTGATGGACTTCACGCATGTTTCCAGTGTTTCTCTGGAAACGGCAGAGCTGGGACTTACCAGTCCTATTACGGCACCGGCACTGATTTTATCAGGGTATATCATGGTTTACCTCACAATTCTTTAATCCTTTCGGAACCTTTCTCTGTGATTCGGGTTCCGTAACGTCCTTTTCCTATAATGATATAGCCTTGCTTTTCCATGTCGCTGAGCAGAGAACGGAGCTTCACGTCGCTGAGAGTGATTCCCTTCTGGGTAAGCTGGTGGAGCAGGGCTGTTCTGCCTATGCCGTGAGACATAGACGTGTTTGAATCGATGATCTGAAGGATAAATTTCTCCAGATTGGATGTGTGTTTTTTCGTGTATCCGTCATACTGAACGCTCTCAATATGAGGGGGCAGCTGAGACAGAGTCTTGTAATATATAGCGGTATTTTCAACCTCTCTGACGTTTCCGGGCCAGTCGTAATCCATAAGGCACTGCCACTGTTCCTTTGTCAGATTGTCCGCATCCTTACCAAGGAAGGTGCGGAACAGGTCATGCAGGTCATCCTTTCGCTTGCGAAGGGGTGGTATCTCTACAGGAAGCACGTTAAGTCTGAAGAAAAGATCGGCACGGAACTGACCGTTCTGTATCGCCTCCTCCAGATCGCGGTTTGTTGCTGTAATCAGGCGGATATCTATGTCGATTATTCTGTCACTTCCAACACGCATAATCTGCTTTTCCTGAATTGTACGCAGCAGTCTGGACTGCAGGTTTGGCGAAATATCACCGATTTCATCAAGGAATATTGTTCCGTGGTTTGCCTCCTCGAACAGTCCCACCTTGCCTTTTGAATGAGCACCTGTAAATGCTCCCTTCTCGTAACCGAACAGTTCGCTTTCCAGCAGGTTTTCCGGAAGGGCGGCACAGTTTATGGCTATGAAGGGATATTTGCTGCGGTAGGATGCGTTGTGAATGGACTGTGCTATCAGCTCTTTTCCTGTACCGCTTTCGCCTCTGATAAGAACGGTGTGATCTGTCAGGGCAATCTGACGGGCTCTCTGTATGACCTCGTCCATGATCTTGGAGCTGTGGACGATATCCTTGAAGCTGTGTTTTGCAACAAAACCCTTTTCGCGGAGCTGCTTGTTTGAGGAACTGAACTCTGTCAGATTCTGCAGAGTAATGTAGTAGCCGGTGGTTTCATTAAGCAGGGTAAGGTCATATTTCTCGTAATGATACCATATTCCGCCTATCTCAATCTCGTCGTTATTAACTTCAGTTGATGAGAGAACATCTGCAGAAATATAATCTGTCAGCTGTATGTCATCCCTGTCGGTTTCTCCGAGTATGCTGAGAGCCTTGTCATTGACGAATATTACCTCATAATACTTGCTGACCAGAATGATACCCAGCCTAACTGTTTCAATGATATGGTTTATCATCTCGGTCTTCAGATACCCGTTTACGTAGTTTGTATTAAACTCGGCATTAGGCTCGATAACTGAGTAAACGTGACGGAACAGATTGCGGTTAACAGCCGGAACATCAAGCTTAAGAAGCTTCATAAGCTTGAACATGGTTTCGAAACTGACCTTTCTGTAGCCGATGTCGATCACGTTTTTTATGTGAGCAGGCACCAGATGAGCTTCTGCAGGTGTGATTGCCGTCTCTATATTGTCGTACAGTCCTGTGTGCAGAAGACCCTCATCAAACGGAACCATGTTTATGTGTCCGATGCCTACCTCGTAGAAGGACTGGGTGGTATCGAGAGATGTCTCGTAGCTGTCGTTTACAATAAGTACGGTTGATCCTGCAGGAATAGAGGACAGAGTGTTCAGAACCTCTTTGTCCGGACTTCTTGTAATCTTGATAACCTTAGAAAAATCGGAAACGTGGGGTCTCACGTTCTGCATCGCATCATTAGGTGATACAAGAAATGCATCGGCATCCAGTATCTCGTTGTCATCTATATCGGAAAGAAAGCAGGAAGTCAGTTCGATATGGTCTTCGAATACTTCCTTGATGTTGTTGTAGATAAATGAGATTGCACTCTCGTTATCTCTATCGTTAAAAAACAGTATTACTTTTTTCACAGATCATACCTCCTTGTTGTCTTCACTATGATAAAGTATAACATGATTTTAATAGGATAAAAAAGGATTATTTAAGTTTCTTTCCTGAATACTCTACTGCCTTTTCAGCCAGTACGCTCATCGGATCAAAATAAAAATCATCAAGATTATTATCTTCTTTGATCACAGACAATTCTGTGCATGCCATAACGGCACAGCAGCAATCGTTGTCCTTAATGTACTGCTCCAGCTTCATCCATGCATCCTTATCCCATGGGAGACCTTTTTTAATGCGGTCATATATCTGGTACATTACAATTTTCTGCATTTCCTCGGATGGAATAAACGGGATTAAATTATATTTCTCCAGCCTTTTCTGATATAGTCCCGTCTGAACGGTTCCGTCAGTTGCAAGAACAGCAACTCTGCCGCCCGGGTGTCTGCGTGCGATTTCTGCAGAAGTTTCCTCAATCATGTGAATGATTGGAATACCTATCTTGTCTTTCAGTCTGTCAGCAAAGAAATGTGCTGTATTGCATGTAATGGCAATAGCTTCGCATCCGCCTCTCTCCAGAAGCTGAAAGTCCGAAAGCATCTGCCGGTCCACCTTGTCATAGTCGTGTGAAAGTATTGCCTTTGTCCTGTCGGGCATGGATGAATCGTTGAGAATCAGCATTCTCACGTGTTCCTGATCACATTTTGCGTCAGTTCTGTCCAGCACCATCTTGTAAAAAAGCTGCGACGCCATGGAACCCATGCCGCCAAGCACTCCTATCATTCTATCCATATCAAAACTCCTTAACATTAAATATTACCAATGCGTTAATTTCCATCTTTTATAGACCGCAATTTCTGTGCCACACGAAATGGCACAAAGATTGCGGGTAATGTAAGAAAGCAAAATGACAAATAAAATCTGAGGGGGGAAAGAAATGAATTTGAAACTTACTGCCATTGCGGCAGCTTTGCTTCTTGTTTTTGCTGTATCGTCTCCGACTGCAGCGTATGCATCTGCGGCTCAGGAAGACGTGACGCCGCTGTCTAAAGCGGCCATTCTGTATGAGGAAACCAGTGACACGGTTATTTATGATAAGAACAAGGATATGCAGCTGACTCCTGCCAGCATGACAAAGGTCATGACTGCCATCATAGTGCTTGAAGATAATCCGGAGCTTAAGGGTGAGCTGACCGTTGATCCGCGGGCACTGAAAAGATATTACTGCAGCTGGAAGGACATTAACTGCCACCTGGAGGAAGGAGAGACTATATCCTGCTATGAGTGCATGAAATTCATGCTTCTTTTTTCTGCAAACGAGGCGACTACAGCCTTTGCTTTCAGCATGTATGATGACTATGGTGACTTCGTTGACAGGATGAACGCCAAGGCGGAGGAGCTAGGGTGCAGAAATACACATTTTTCGGATACGAGCGGACTTTCTGCCACAAATATAACTACTCCGGAGGATATGGTTAAAATCTGCAGGGAGGCCATGAAAAATGAGAAGTTCCGTGAAATAGTCAGAAGTGAAAAGGGAGAACTTCCTGTCTCGAACAAACGAAGCGAACCCACACCTTACGAAACACTTCTTCGCGTGATATATCCTGATGAACGGTACGAGAGTCCATATTCACAATACATAATAGGAGTAAAAACGGGATGGACTCCGGCTTCGGGCTACTGCTACTCCTGCTGCATGGAGAAAGACGGCTACGTTTTCTACTCGGTGGTCATGGGTGCTGAGGACACAGAGGTTAACGGGCAGTGGGCTCAGGGAGATTTTATCGACACCCTCAGCCTTCTGAAGCTGACAGACGACTTCCAGCCGCCTGCATCAAAATTTCCTGTGATTATTATCGTGGCTGCTGTGATCATTGCTTCTGCGGCAGGTGTGATTGTAGTTAAAAAGAAAAAGAAATAGGATTTAATGAGATAAAATCCGTATAAATTACAGAAACAATAAGTTTTCTGTGAAGAGGATGTGAAAACTACAAGGTTATGCCGGACAGTGTAATTGGCATAATACTTGCATTAT
>JALENF010000001.1 GCA_022767945.1 Bacillota bacterium | reverse complement strand
GAATATACGCTTGGTTATGCTATGAGGCGTACACCACTGCCAATCAGATGGGCAATTAAGAGAAGCGTCAGAAAACAGCTTGGTGGCGAGATGAGACTGTTCATCGTAGGAGCCGCTGCTGTTGAGCCGTACCTTATCGAGGACTTTGACTCTATAGGAATCGAGACCCTGCAGGGATACGGCCTTACAGAATGTGCACCTCTTGTTGCAGGAAACTGTGATTTTTATATGAATGTCAACTCAGCAGGTAAGGTTATGCCCGGAAATGAGATGAAAATAGACAATCCAAATGAGGAAGGGGTCGGTGAAATCATCACCAGAGGCGAAAACCTGATGCTGGGATACTATCGCGATCAGGAGGCAACCGATGCAGTCCTACGGGACGGCTGGTTCAGAACCGGAGATCTGGGATATATCGACGAAGATGGATGGCTGTACATAAGAGGCAGACTGAAAAACGTAATCGTTACATCTAACGGAAAGAACATCTATCCGGAGGAGCTTGAAGAAAGATTAGGTGACTACTCTGAAATTGCAGAAGCCATTGTAATTGCAGGAAAGGCTAGAGATGGTGAAACCTCAGTAAAGGCAAAGATTGTAGCAAATCTTGATGAACTTAAGGCAAAATTTGCAGACCTTGATATAAATGATGCAGATGCAGTAAAAGAAAAAATCAAACAGATTGTAGATGAAATAAACGACAAGATTCCGCCGTACAAGAAGATAAGAATCGTTGAGGTTGTAAAGGAGCTGGAGAAGACAACCACAGCGAAAATCAAGAGATACGGAAAGAATTTAGAATAAATATACTTCGGAGATGCTCCGGTTAAAGATGGAATAGCTAAATGTTATTACGCTCTTAACCGGAGCTGTTCTTTTTCAGCAAGGTATCAAGGTCTTGACATATACCCGGTAGGGGTATATTATAATACCTGATAAAACAGGAAATAATTATAATCAGGGAGAGAATCATACCATGACAGACAACAAATGCTGCTGCTGTGCTGAAAAAACAACACAGCGCACAGGGGATGAAAAAAAGAAACTGATACATCGACTCAACCGTATAGAAGGGCAGATTCGCGGCATTCGCGGAATGGTGGAAAACGATGTTTACTGTACAGATATACTTGTTCAGTGTGCGGCGGTTAATGCCGCAGTGAATGCCTTCAACAAGGAGCTGCTGGCAAGCCATATCAGAGGCTGTGTTGCCAGAGACATACGTGACGGCAAGGATGAAGTAATAGATGAGCTGGTTACAACTCTTCAGAAACTGATGAAATAAAGGGGGGCATTTTAACACAATATGGAGCAGTATTCAGTAAGCGGCATGAGCTGCGCCGCCTGTTCTGCCAGAGTAGAGAAGGCAGTATCCGGTGTTGATGGTGTAACCTCCTGCGCAGTCAGCCTGCTGACAAATTCTATGGGAGTAGAGGGAACGGCAAAACCCGAAGAAATAATTGCAGCGGTTCGCGATGCAGGATACGATGCCGCCATAAAAAAATCCAGTGTTTCCGCAGGTGCAGGCAATTCAGCATCTATCTCTGATGACAACGCCCTTCAGGACAGGGAAACACCTCTGCTGAAAAAGAGACTGATTGCCTCGCTGGGATTTCTGGTTGTACTGATGTATGTTTCAATGGGACATATGATGTGGGGCTGGCCGCTCCCTGCCTTTTTCGAGGACAACCATGTGGCAATGGGTCTTCTGCAGCTTCTTCTGACAGCGGTGATTATGGTGATTAATCAGAAATTCTTCATCAGCGGTTTCAGAAGTCTGATAAACCGCGCACCTAATATGGATGCACTGGTTGCACTGGGTGCGACGGCTGCCTTTGGATACAGTACTTTTGCACTGTTTGCAATGACAGACGCACAGGCAAGAGGCGATGCAGATGCAGTAACGTCATATATGCATGAATTCTATTTTGAGTCGGCAGCCATGATACTGGCTTTGATAACCCTTGGAAAAATGCTCGAGGCACGTTCAAAGGGCAAAACCACAGATGCGCTAAAGAGTCTGATGAAGCTGGCACCAAAGACAGCCAATGTTGAGCGGGATGGAATGGAAATGAATGTTCCCGTGGCGCAGGTGATTAAGGGCGATATCTTTGTGGTTCGTCCCGGAGAAAGTATTCCTGTAGACGGAATCGTGACAGACGGAAACAGTGCAGTAGACGAATCCACTCTTACCGGCGAAAGCATTCCCGTGGACAAAACGACGGGAAGCCGGGTTTCTGCCGGAACAATGAATCAGTCAGGCTTTATCCGCTGCGAGGCCACAAGAGTCGGAGAGGATACTGCCCTTTCGCAGATAATTCAGATGGTCAGCGATGCGGCGGCGACAAAAGCCCCAATCGCAAAGGTGGCAGACAGGGTTTCAGGAGTGTTTGTACCGGTGGTTATTGCCATCGCGGTCATTACAGCTGCAGCATGGCTTGTGGCAGGACAGACGGTCGGTTTTGCTCTTGCAAGAGGAATTTCTGTGCTTGTTATCAGTTGTCCATGCGCCCTTGGACTGGCAACGCCTGTAGCCATCATGGCGGGCAGCGGCATGGGCGCAAAGAACGGAATTCTGTTCAAGACCGCGGTTTCTCTGGAAAAGACAGGCAGAGCAAAGATAGTTGCTCTGGACAAGACGGGAACTATAACTCAGGGTACACCGAAGGTTACCGACATTATTCCGGTGAAGAACACAGATGAGCGACAGCTTCTGTACCTTGCTTTCGCACTGGAGAGAAAAAGCGAGCACCCTCTTGCGCGAGCCATCAACGAGAGGGCAGAGCAGGAAGGTGTAGAAGCAGTTGATATTGACCGATTCCAGGCACTTGCCGGAAACGGCGTAAAGGGTTTTGATGGTGATACACCTCTTCTGGGAGGCAGCCTGCAGTTTGTGCAGCAGTATGCACAGGTGCCGGAGGAACTCCTGGCCCGGTCGGAACGGCTCTCCGGCGAGGGAAAAACACCCCTCTTCTTTGCCCGCGGGGGTGAGCTTGCCGGCATAATAGCTGTCGCCGACGTTATCAAAACCGACAGCCCGAGGGCAATCCGTAAGATGCAGGAAATGGGGCTTCGTGTGGTAATGCTGACCGGAGATAACCGAAGGACTGCTGATGCAATCGGAGCCATGGCAGGAGTAGATCAGGTTATTGCCGGCGTGCTGCCTGACGGAAAAGAGAAGACGATTCGGGAGCTGCAGAGGGAAGGAACTGTTATGATGGTGGGCGACGGAATCAACGATTCACCGGCTCTTACACGTGCGGACATTGGAATTGCCATTGGAGCGGGTGCCGATGTGGCCGTTGACGCAGCCGACGTGGTTTTGATGAAGAGCAGTCTGATGGACGTTCCGGCAGCAATTCGTCTGAGTCGGGCGACTCTGAGAAATATTCATCAGAACCTGTTTTGGGCTTTCATATATAATGTTATCGGCATACCGCTGGCTGCGGGAGTTTTTATCGGCGTGCTGGGGTGGCAGCTGAATCCTATGTTTGCGGCGGCGGCAATGAGCCTGTCCAGCTTCAGCGTGGTGACAAATGCGCTGCGGCTGAATTTATTCAACATGTACGATTCCAATGAAGAGGAGGAAAAGGATATGGTTAAAACAATGAAAATCGAAGGAATGATGTGCGGGCACTGTGAGGCTCACACCAAGAAGGC
>JALENF010000159.1 GCA_022767945.1 Bacillota bacterium | reverse complement strand
CCCGCTACAATATCAGTATCCATGCGGTCTCCTATGATAGCAGCCTCTTCCGAATGAACACCAAGCATTCTGAGTCCTGTTCTCATCATCAGCGGGTTGGGTTTTCCTACATAATATGCCTGCTTGCCGGTTACCATCTCGATGGGAGCCAGCAGAGCACGACAGGCAGGAGCTATGCCAGTTTCTGTGGGACCGGACAGGTCGTAATTGGTACCTATGAGTTTTGATCCTGCGTTGACCATCCGAATGGCGCGGGTTATCATGTCTATGCTGTAACCGCTCGGCTCGCCGACCACCACATAGTCCGGGTTAACGTCGTTGTAAGTAATCCCTGCATCATAGAGTGCGTTGTGGATGCCGTGCTCTCCCATAATGTAGGCACTGCAGCCGGGAGCCTGTGTCTTCAGAAAGTTAGCCGTAGCTAACGCACTGGTATAGAAGTGTGATTCGTCCACATCCAGCCCCATTCTCGCCAGCTTCTCCTGCAGCTCGCGCGGCGTGTACTTGCCCGAGTTTGTCAGAAACAGAAAATTCTTATCATTGGCTTTCAGCCAGTCCATAAACTCCGCCACTCCGGGCAGAAGACGATTTCCGTGGTAGATAACCCCGTCCATATCACATATAAAACCTTTTTTATTTCTTAAACTATCCAATAAACATTCCTCCTCTTTTATCAAAACTTCTTCATATATTATTACCTTATTTCCGAAAAAGAATATCAGATAAATGTAAAATCTGAAAGAGCGGTGATGTAAAAGTTTTGAGGGATTTGGAAGTTTGGATTATCTGAAAATAATGTACACGGTGTAGGCAGCATAGAGAAGAACGCAGAGAAGACCTTCTTTTCTGTTCGTCTTTCTACCGGATAATGCGAGAACAAGCATGATAACTGATGCAGCAATCATAATGCCTGTATCAGTAACAAGCTCAGCTGCCGCATGAATAGGCGTTAAAACAGAAGCCAGTCCCAGTATGAACATAATATTAAACAGACATGAACCGACAGCGTTCCCAAGTGCAATTCCTGAATCGCCTTTTCGCGCAGCAGTTAATGAAGTAACAAGCTCAGGAAGAGATGTTCCGACAGCAACAATTGTAAGCCCCACCAGAGTATCGCTCATTCCCCATGCTTTTGCTATCAGCTCGGCATTGTCAACAACCATATTACCACCGGCTATAATGGCACCGAGGCCGAGAACAAGAGCAATTATACTTTTTGACAGAGACATTTCTGCATCTGTCTGATCCGTTATTCTCGTATTCAGCGCATTGCGTATTACAATGATCAAATAGACTGTCATACCCAGCAGGAGAAGTACTCCTTCAATACGGCTTATTTCACCATCCAGAATCAGAGCAAATAAAGCCGCTGATACTCCGATATTCCACCACATGTCACGCCCTATAATATCCTTTTGTGACACGACAGGATAAACCACCGCACTTATTCCGATTACCATGAGAAGATTGAATATGTTGGAACCAATAATGTTTCCAAGAGAGATATCACTGTTACCGGCGATTCCGGCAGCAATGCTGACAGACGCCTCAGGAGCACTTGTTCCCATTGCAACAACAGTGAGACCGATTACGACAGACGGAATCTTTAGTATATGTGCAATAGAGGATGCGCCGTCCACAAAAAAATCCGCCCCCTTTATTAATAAAACAAAACCTAAAATTAACAATACATACATCATATATAAAACCTCCTTCTGAACCTTTGTGCAGCAAAAAAGAAAAGACCTCTACTGCACTACAAGAATGCAATAAAAGTCTCATTTCATACAATTTGCTGTATGGATACTGCCCGGACAGAAGCTCTGACGTGATGACGAACAGCATCGCATCTTCATGTGAAGACGCTAATTACTCCCTCATATTGATAAAATACATATCATATATATCATGAACACGGGATAGTGTCAATAAGAAAGCATGATTGAGTTTTTTCTTTTACGAAATCTTTACCAAAGCATTACTGAAGCAGGATTTCAGATTTTACATTTGTCACGTAATCTATACCTGTACAAATCAAAAGGATTGAAAAAAATAAGAAAGAAGAGGTTTAAAGAACTATGAAAAAGAAATTATTTGCACTGGCTATGGTGGCATGTCTGGCTATCGGATGTCTGGCAGGATGCGGACAGAAGTCAGAAGAGGTAAGCGGAAACGTGGCAACTGACGGTTCCACATCCATGGAAAAGGTTATCGGCTCCTTAGGAGAGGCATTCACGGCAGACAATCCATCAATCAACTTTACATATAATCCGACAGGAAGCGGAAGCGGAATCTCAGCTGCAGGAGCAGGAACCTGCGACATCGGTCTTTCCAGCCGTTATCTGAAGGATGAGGAAAAGGAACAGGGATTAGAGGAAACTGTTCTTGCATACGACGGAATCGCAGTAATCGTAAACACAGCAAACGATGTAGGCGACCTTAGCCTGGAACAGATTTCAGACATTTACACAGGGAAGATCACAAACTGGTCAGAAGTCGGCGGAGCAGATGCCGAGATTGTTGTGATCGGCCGTGAAGCAGGAAGCGGAACAAGAGATGGTTTCGAATCAATTACAGGAACTGAAGATGCATGCAAGCTTCGTCAGGAACTGACTTCAACAGGTGACGTTATTGCAACAGTAAAGAGCAATGAAAACGCAATCGGCTATGCGTCACTTGCATCAGTGGATGAAACAGTAAAAGCCCTGTCAGTTGGAGGAGTTGCACCAAGTTCAGAAACTGTACTTGACAGCACATACGCAATTCAGAGACCTTTCGTTCTTGTAACAAAGGAAGGAACTGAGCTTTCTGATGCGGCACAGGCATTCATGGATTACGCACTTTCCGACGCAGCAAAATCAGTTATCGAAGGTGCAGGAGTTGTACCGGCAAAATAATCTATATCAAAACCAACTGAGGCGCCGGCCGCTTGAAACCCGGCGCCGAAACGTTTTAAAGGAGAAGGCGTATGAGTAAAGCAGTTGACAGGGCAATGCAGGGGGTTTTTCTGGTCTGCGGACTGATAACAATCGCCTGTGTATTTGTCATAACAATATATTTAATCATATCCGGGTTACCTGCAATCCGTGAAATAGGAATTGTGGAATTCCTGTTTGGAAAAGTATGGGCATCTACTGCAGAAGAACCTGCTTATGGAATCTTACCGTTTATTAT
>JALENF010000141.1 GCA_022767945.1 Bacillota bacterium | reverse complement strand
CCACGAGCCAAAGCTTCCACACAGAGTTTGCCCTAACTGTAACTATTATGACGGCAAGGAAGTTGTTGCAGAAGCAATCAATGCTTAGGATTGAAAAACAGAGAGTAATGAAGAGCAGTCTTTTGACTGCTCTTTTTTCATGATTCCAGTGCTTTTGTAACGGGTCTAAAGTTTTATTCCGTACCTGACCATTTCGTTATATACAAGGTATAGCGTTTCGCTGCTCGGTTCGCACAGAGGCATTCTGTATTCACGCTGTATTTTATTCATCATGTTTAAGGCCGCCTTGACAGGAATAGGATTGACCTCGCGGAAGAGGGCTTTGATGAGCGGCAGCATGGCGAGCTGCATTTTAACTGCATCTGAATGACAACCTTCGAGCCAGCGGGTTGTCATCAGGTGGTATTCGGCAGGAATTATATTTGCAACCGTAGATATACATCCGATGCCGCCAAGGGACATAACAGGTATGGTCTGGTCATCGTTTCCGGAGTAAAGGTCGAAGGTCAAAGCTTCCTCAGACTCTTTGCACTTTGCAATGTACGATGCAATTTCAGCTATCTGTGAAATGTCGCTGCTGGCTTCCTTAATTCCTGCAATGTTCGGATGGTGGCTCAGCTCAATGACTGTGTCTGCGTCTATATTAAGGCCGGTACGGCTTTTTACAGAATAGAGAATAACCGGCAGATCGGTTGCATCAGCTATGGTTTCATAATGCCTGACAAGACCGGTCCGGGTGGCCTTGTTATAATAAGGTGTAACGACGAGAAGGCCATCTGCGCCGGCCTGACTGAATTCTTTTGCGAGCTCAACAGATGCTGAGGTGTTGTTGGTTCCTGCTCCTGCTATAACAGGCACTTTGCCGCCTGCGGTTTCTACGGTAAACCTGACCATTTCAATTTTTTCAGATGTTGAAAGGGTTGACGCCTCCCCGGTCGTTCCGCAGCATACAATGGCATCTGTACCTGAATCCAGGTGCCACTGAATCAGTTTTTTCAAGGCAGTGTAATCTATGGAATTGTTTTTGAAAGGTGTTACTAAGGCTACACCTGAGCCGGTGAAAATTGACATGATTGAACCCTCACTTTTCGTATAACACAGTATATGTGACTGTACTCTTTTTCGTGTTGAAATACTAATAAAAAAATGGTAAAATTATATGATAAGCTGAGTAAAATGATTACGTAAAGGAGATTAAATAAATGAGACAATTAGACAGAAAACTTAAGGTTGGTATTCTGGGTGGAACAGGTATGGTTGGACAGAGATTTATATCTCTTCTAGAAAATCATCCATGGTTTGAGGTAGTTACTATTGCAGCAAGTGCAAGAAGCGCAGGCAAGACCTACGCTGAAGCTGTAGGTGACAGATGGAAAATGTCAACACCAATGCCTGAATCGGTAAAGAATATTGTCGTTAAGGACGTTAAGGACGTGAAAGAGGTTGCTGATACAGTAGATTTCGTATTCAGTGCTGTCGACATGACAAAAGAAGAAATCAGAGCAATTGAAGATGAATATGCAAAGACAGAGACTCCTGTTGTTTCAAATAACAGTGCTCACAGATGGACTCCGGATGTTCCTATGATTATTCCTGAAATCAATATGGATCATGCTGAGGTTATAGAATTTCAGAAGAAGAGACTGGGAACAGAGAGGGGATTTGTAGCCGTTAAACCTAACTGTTCAATTCAGGGATACGCACCTGCACTGGCTGCTTGGAGAGAATTCGAACCTGTAGAAGTTGTTGTAACTACATACCAGGCAATTTCAGGTGCAGGAAAGACATTCAAAGAGTGGCCTGAAATGATAGAAAATATCATTCCGTACATCGGCGGAGAAGAAGAAAAGAGTGAACAGGAACCTCTTAGAATATTCGGACATATCGAAAATGGTGAAATTGTTAAGGCTTCGTTACCTGTTATTACATCACAGTGCGTAAGAGTACCGGTTCTTGACGGACACACTGCTGCTGTATTTGTAAGATTCAACAAGAAGCCAACCAGAGAAGAACTAATAGACAGACTCGTAAATTATAAGGGATTCCCTCAGGAGGCAGGTCTTCCAAACGCACCTAAGCAGTTTATCCAGTACCTTGAGGATGATAACAGACCTCAGGTTAAGCTTGATGTAGATTTCGAAAACGGATTTGGAATTTCAATCGGAAGATTGAGAGAGGATACTGTATATGATTTCAAATTCATCGGTCTTGCTCATAATACAGTAAGAGGTGCAGCCGGTGGCTCGGTACTTTGCGCTGAGAGCCTGGTTGAAAAGGGATACATCAATCATAAATAGGAGGAAAATAAGTGACTTATTTTGAAGCCATAATTTTGGGATTAGTGCAGGGACTTGCAGAGTTTCTGCCAATCAGCAGTTCCGGACATCTGGCACTGCTGCAGGGATTATTTGGAATTGAAGGGGAAAGCGTGCTTTTTTTTGCTGTCCTTCTTCATGTAGGTACCCTGGTTTCTGTATTCATCTGCTACTGGAAGGATATCTGGGAGCTGATAGTAGAACTGTGTATTACCATCAAAGATGTATGCACGGGTAAGGGTCTGCGTTTAAAAGAGAGACCTGTACGCAAGCTTGGTGTCATGATTATTGCTGCAACCATACCTACGGGAATAATAGGTGTGCTTTTCAATGACTTTTTTGAGGGTCTGTACTCATCCTTTATCGCAATCGGTATCGGGTTTATCATTACAGGTGTTCTTATGTTCCTCGCTGAAAGAATGAGTTCAGCTAACAGAGATATAGCGCATATGAATTTCAGAAATGCTCTGTTTATCGGTACACTGCAGGGAGTTGCAATCTGTCCCGGAGTGTCCAGATCGGGTTCAACCCTTATCGGAGGCCTTACTACAGGTCTTAAAAGAGAATTTGCCGTAAAATTTGCGTTCCTTATTTCCATACCGTCAATTCTGGGATCGGTTGTTATGGAGGTTCCCGATGCAGTCAGAGAAGGCCTGGATCCGGGCATTATCGGTCCTGTAATTGCAGGAATGGTCATAGCAGCTGTTTCAGGCATAATTGCAATTAAGAGTATGATTAAAATCGTATCAGATAAGAAGCTGAGCTATTTCTCATACTATGTGTGGGTATTAGGTACAATTACAATCTGTTTAGGCTTGTTTTCCGACAAGTTTTAATCAAAACTGAATGTTAGAGAGGGGTTACAAATTGGCTAAGGCTAAGAAGAAATCCAACAGTAAAAAAGCAACAAATTCCAAAACAGCAAAGACAGGAAGCAAAACTGATATCAACGAACAAAGACGTGCTGACAAGCGCGTCCTTGACGTAATATGGGCTGTAATATTCATTTCAGTGGGAATATTCCTGTTTGCAGCGGTTCAGTTTGAGGCTGCAGGTCAGCTCGGCAATACAATAGGAGAGATACTTAAGGGCGTTTTCGGTCATATAGGACTGGCTCTGCCCTGGTATCTCATCCTTTATGGAATAATGATGTTCGCAAAGAAAACAGCACACATCAGTAAGCTTTCAGGCACGCTGACCTTCGCTATACTTCTCTTTGCCTGCATTATCAATTCTGCAAGATTTATAGAGGCGAGCAGGCTGGAGTTCATGTTTAAGGAATTTTATGAGAGCGGCATTATGCTGAAAAGCGGCGGCATATTCGGTATGACCGTGGGCACGATGCTAATTAAAATGATTGGAAGTGTAGGTCTTTATATTTTTTCCTCAGTGGGAATAATAATCTGCTTCCTTATCGTATTTAATACACCTGTTTCCAGAGGAATGGACAGATTTGCAGAAAGACGTGAAGAGAAAAGACACGAAAAAGAGCTTATGGCAATTGAAAGGGCAGAGATGGAAGCAGAAATGAAGAAAAATGCGCCGGCTCCTGATATTGCACCTATGCAGCTGACTTTTTCACCTGAACAGATGGAAAATCCATATGATAAACCTTCACAAAAATGGAAAGGTATAAATCAGAAAGAGAATATATTAAGATATATGACTGATGATGATCCGTTCCGTAACGATAATCAGCTGAAAATCACAACCTCCTACGGACTTGAGGAAAAGGTGGATTACGGCGAGGGATACGGTCTGAATCCGGACAGTGATTCCAGGTCTAAGCGGGGCAGAAGTAAAGGAAGAGGTCTGCAGCCATCTGTGGAACCTGCTGCAGAACCGGCAACCACTGAACCTATAGTAAAGGACAGAATTGCTGACGTTCCCGGCGTGATCACTGCAGACGAACCGGTTAAGCTGACAAAGAAGGAAGCAAGCTCACTTACTCTTGATCCTTCAGAAATGACAGAACAGAAAATACATAAACGGTATAAGAAGCCGCCTATCAGTTTCCTGAACAAGCCTCAGCAGCCTGACAGAGGTAATGTTAATATGGAATTGAAGATGAAGGCTGCCAAGCTGGAAGAAACACTGCAGAACTTCCACGTTGATGCAAGAGTGATTCAGGTAACTCAGGGCCCCGCGGTGACAAGATATGAGATTCAGCCTAATGTAGGCGTTAAGGTTAACAGTATTGTAAGACTTGCTGACGATATTGCTCTTAACCTGGAAGCTAAGAGTATCAGAATAGAAGCACCTATTCCAGGTAAGGCAGCGGTTGGTATAGAAGTTGAAAATGACCACATTAATATGGTTACCCTTAGAGAAATCATTGATTCCAGGGAGTTTAAGGACGCCAAGTCCAAGATAACCTTTGCAGTGGGTAAGGACATTGCGGGAAAAGCAATAGTAGCTGACCTTAAGGGGATGCCGCATCTGCTGATTGCGGGTTCAACCGGTTCAGGAAAGAGTGTCTGCATTAACAGCATTATTACAAGTATTCTGTACAAGGCGGATCCGGACGAGGTTAAACTGGTTCTGATAGACCCTAAGGTTGTAGAGCTTGGAAACTATAATGGAATACCGCATCTGCTGATTCCTGTAGTGACTGAACCGACAAAGGCAGCGGCAGCACTTAACTGGGCTGTTGCTGAAATGACAGACAGATATAAGAAGTTTGCGGAAAATCAGGTAAGAGATCTCCAGAGCTACAATGATGCGATGAGGTCTAAGGGAGAGGCTGATGAAGTGATGCCTCAGATTGTTATTATCATCGATGAGCTTGCTGATCTGATGATGGCTGCGCCGTCACAGGTTGAAGAGTCAATCTGCCGGCTTGCACAGATGGCAAGAGCAGCGGGCATGCACCTTATTGTCGCGACACAGAGACCTTCCGTCGATATTATCACCGGAGTTATCAAAGCGAACATACCTTCACGTATTGCTTTTGCTGTATCATCTCAGTTTGACTCCAGAACCATACTGGATATGTCAGGAGCCGAAAAACTGGTTGGAAAGGGAGACATGCTTTTCAATCCTCTGGGTACAGGTAAGCCTGTCAGAGTACAGGGTACATTCGTATCGGATTCGGAGGTTCAGAAGGTAATTGATTTTGTTAAAGCTCAGGTAGAGGAAGTTGAATATTCAGGAGATGTCCTTCAATCCATCGAAAAAGGTAATATGACAGGCGACAAGTCAGACGATGATGGAGATGAACTGCTTGCAGACGCAATTGAATGTGTTGTTTCTGCCGGACAGGCTTCTGTTTCAATGCTGCAGAGAAGATTTAGAATAGGATATAACAGGGCTGCAAGAATAGTGGATATGATGGAGGCCAGAGGTATCGTCGGTCCACAGGATGGAAGCAGACCGAGACAGGTGCTGCTGACAGAGGATGAGCTTGCTGCAATGAAGGAAGAAGTGGTGGAATAATAGGAATGAAAGTATATATTGATACACTGGGATGCCCTAAGAATTTTAATGATTCAGAAGTTGCATCCGGCATACTTGAAAACAGAAATCATATTATAGTAAACCAACCTGATGAGGCCGATGTCATCATCGTTAATACCTGCGGTTTCATCAACGATGCTAAAACCGAGTCAATAGCGCGCATCTTCGAAATGGCGGAGTACAAGGCTGAAGGCAGTAAGCTGATAGTATCCGGATGTCTTTCTGAACGATACGGAGAAGAGCTTTTCGAGGAAATGCCGGAGGTTGACGCTTTTTTAGGTGTAAATGAATACGACAGACTCCCCGATATTATCGAGAATCTGAATCATCGTCAGGTGATTACCTCGGGATGTTATTCAGAAGTGCTGGAATCAGTTCCAAGAAAGCTTTCTGACAATCCTTACACTGCAACTGTAAAAATTGCGGAAGGGTGTAATAATATCTGTGCTTATTGTGTAATTCCTAAAATAAGGGGTAGATACAGAAGCAAGCGTGAGGAGGACATAATCAGCGAGGCTAAGCAACTGGCAGAAGCAGGATGCAGGGAGCTTATCCTTATTGCACAGGACGTCACATATTACGGGAAAGATCTTTATGGGGAATTAAGACTGCCGAAGCTGCTTAAGAAACTGTGCAAAATAGATGGAATTCACTGGATTAGGCTTATGTACTGCTACGAGGACAGAATTACCGATGAACTGATTCAGGTTATTGCCGAAGAGGAAAAGATATGCAATTATATTGATATACCTATTCAGCATGCCAGCGACGGTGTCCTGAAAGCAATGAACCGAAGATCTACTTCAGCTTCAATAAAAAATACTGTGGCAAGGCTGAAAAAAGCTGTACCGGATATTCATATCAGAACGACTCTGATTGTCGGCTTTCCGGGAGAAACAGAAGATGACTATGATACTCTTGTAGATTTCGTTGAGGAAGAAAGATTTGACAGACTCGGTGTATTCGCTTACTCTCAGGAAGAGAATACCGAGGCTGGTGAAATGGAAAATCAGATTGACGAAGAAATCAAACAGGAGAGACTTGACGGCATTATGCGCCGTCAGCTTGACATTTCACTTGAATCTAACAGAGAAAAGATTGGTAAGACTCTGGAGGTTTTGATAGACGATATTGATGAAGACGGAAGCTACATCGGAAGAACGGAGTACGATGCACCGGAAATCGATAACGCCGTTATCTTCACCTCGGAAAAAGAGCATAAGATTGGTGATTTTGCAATGGTTACAATCGACGATGCTTTCGATTATGATTTAGTGGGAAGAGAGGAATAGAGATGAATTTACCAAATAAACTGACAATTGCACGTGTAATTGCGGTGCCGTTTTTTATTGCGGCATATATGACAGGACTGTATTATGTTGCTTTTGTCCTGTTTATTCTTGCATCGCTGACAGACATGCTTGACGGCAAGATTGCAAGAAAGTACAACCTTGTTTCTAATTTCGGCAAGATTATGGATCCGCTTGCAGATAAGATTCTTGTTTATTCAGCATTCTGCCTGATGGTTCAGGACGGAACCGTTCCCGGATGGATGCTGATCGTTATTCTTGCAAGGGAGTTTACTATTGCAGGCATGAGAACTGTTGCTGCATCAGAGGGTATAGTCATTGCGGCAGGCATGAGCGGAAAAATCAAAACTGTTCTGCAGATGATCGCTGTTCCGCTGCTGCTTCTAACTGCAGCACTTACCGAAACCGGAGTTTACACATATTTCAACCTGGCGGGACAGGTTTTCCTGTGGGCGTCACTTGTTATGACTGTATACTCAGGCGTGGAGTATGTAGCTAAGAATATAGGAGTTTTTAAGGAGTAATTACAATGATGAAAGCTGTTTGTGAAAAACTGGTTTCCAGAGGTATTACCATATCCGCATGTGAATCCTGTACCGGGGGTCTGTTTGCGTCCAGGCTGACAGACATGCCCGGTGTTTCTGCTGTTTTTGACAGAAGTCTTGTTACATATTCTTACAGGGCAAAGATGGAGGAACTGGGTGTGAAAGAGGAAACACTCAGAATTTATACTGCGGAAAGCTATGAGGTGGCTGAGGAAATGGTTCTGGGTCTAAAGGAAAAGACGGGGAGCGACGTCTGTGTTTCTGTGACAGGACTGGCTGGTCCGGGTGGCGGAACCGATGATAATCCTGTCGGAACCATCTACATTGCCTGTGCATACGAAGATAAAGTTGATGTGAAGAAGCTTCAGACCGGATCTGCTGACAGAAGCTATAACCGTGAGTATGCAGTAAATGAAATGTTCAGACTGATTGACAGGATGATCGGATAGCCTGATAATCAGTAAAATATCTAGAAAATATTGACATTTTCGCGAAAGTAGAATATAGTAATAAATGTAAAAAACTTACAATTAAAAAGTCTTGACCATAGTGGCAGGATGGGGTATTATGAATGTAAGAACAAATGTTCTATATGGAGGGAAAATAATAATGGACGAAAGAGAAAAGGCCCTGGAGGCAGCGCTTGCGCAGATACAGAAACAGTTTGGGAAGGGTGCCATCATGAAAATGGATGACACATCTGCACTGAATATAGATACAATTTCAACAGGCTCAACGAGTCTGGACATTGCAACAGGGGTTGGCGGTGTTCCGAGGGGAAGAATTGTTGAAATATACGGACCGGAATCATCCGGTAAGACAACCCTGACCTTACATATCGTTGCAGAGGCACAGAAGAACGGAGGCAAGGCGGCATTTATCGACGCTGAGCATGCGCTGGATCCTATTTATGCGAGAAACCTTGGCGTAAACGTCGAGGAACTGATCGTTTCGCAGCCGGATACAGGTGAACAGGCTCTGGAAATATGTGATATGCTCGCGCGAAGCGGAGCTCTGGATGTTATAGTAATCGACTCAGTTGCAGCTCTTGTTCCCAAGGCTGAAATAATGGGAGAAATGGGTGATTCACATGTAGGTCTTCAGGCAAGGCTAATGTCTCAGGCTCTCAGAAAGATTGCAGGTGCAGTTAACAAGACGAACACATGTGTAATTTTTATAAATCAGCTTCGTGAGAAAATCGGAGTAATGTTCGGCAATCCTGAAACTACTACAGGAGGACGTGCGCTTAAGTTCTACGCTTCCATGCGTATGGATGTAAGAAGAGTGGAAACTATCAAGAGCGGTGATCAGATGCTTGGTAACAGAACAAGAGTAAAGATTGTAAAGAATAAGGTTGCTCCACCGTTCAAGCAGGCTGAATTCGACATAATGTACGGAAAGGGAATCTCCAAATCAGGAGATGTGCTTGACTGTGCAGTTGAGGCAAAGATAATCGAGAAGGCCGGCTCGTGGTACAGCTATGCAGGCGACAGAATAGGACAGGGACGTGAGAACGTTAAGAATTTCCTTGAAGAAAATCCTGACATTCTGGCAAAAGTTGAGTCTGAGCTTCTGGCAACACTTAAACCTGCGGCAGAAGAGGATATTGCAGTTGACGAAGACGGTGTAGTTATTGAATAAACTTAATAAATTAATGGGAGACTAAAAAAATGGAAGCAATTAAATGTATCAAGGAAAGAAGAAGTATCAGAAAATTCAAGAGCGATAAGGTGAGCAGAGACGTTGTGAATGAAATTGTTGAAGCAGCTGCTTATGCTCCGTCATGGAAGAATACACAGATTACAAGATATACTGTAATTGAAGATGAGGCTCTTAAGGCGAAGATTGCTGACGAATGTGTGCTTGGATTCAAGTACAACAGCAGCACTATTAAGGCTGCACCTCAGCTTGTAGTAGTTTCTTACATTACAGGTCGTTCAGGCTATGAGAAAGATGGTTCATACACAACATCCAAGGAAGACAGATGGGAGGCCTTTGATACAGGAATTGCTACACAGACATTCTGTCTGGCTGCACACGATAAAGGTGTCGGAACAGTAATTCTGGGAATTTTTGACGAAGCTATGGTTACTGAAACCATAGGCCTTCCGGAAGGCCAGAGAGTTGCCGCTCTTATTTCCATGGGTTATGCTGACTGTGAAGCCCCTGAAGCACCTAAGAGGAAGGCCGCAGAGGATTTAGTTTCCTACAGATAAGATTTTTGCAGCTATCAGAGAAATAGTCTTTCGACATTCAAAAAGAATCGAAAACCCTTGTAATTGCAGGGGTTTTTCTTATATGATGAAAAACTCTGTATAATGTCAAAACAGAGTAAAAAAAAAATATAGCATACTGAAAATAATCAGTTGAACAAATGTTCGATGCGTGGTACAATATAATAAATCTCACGATATCGTTAGATTTAAAATATGTGATTTGGAGGAAATAAAGTGGCTGTATGCTATGAGAAGCTATGGGATATTCTTGATAAAAAGAATATGAAGCGAACAGATTTAAAGGAAGCAGCTGGAATCAGCTTTAATGTTCTAGCACGTTTAGGAAAAGAAGAAACAGTATCACTAGAAAGCATTGAAAAAATTTGCACAGCCCTAGATTGTAATATTGGTGAAATGATGGATGTTGTCACAGAAAACCATTGTAGAAAACCTACCACAATAGAACTGTTTGCTGGTGCAGGAGGGTTGGCATTAGGGGTTGAAGAAGCTGGCTTTGAAACGCTTGGACTTATAGAGTTTGACAAAGATGCAGCCGATACATTGAAATTAAACAGACCAAATTGGCGTGTAATCCATGACGATATTGCGAACATTTCAAAATTGGATTTAGAGGAATACTTTTCCATAAAAAAGGGAGAATTAGATTTATTATCTGGCGGAGCTCCTTGCCAGTCTTTTTCATATGCAGGAAATCGTCTGGGACTCGAAGATGCAAGAGGAACACTATTCTATCATTATGCTAAGTTTTTAAACAAACTTCAGCCAAAGATGTTTCTTTTTGAAAATGTAAAAGGCTTAAGAAGCCATGATAAAGGAAGAACT
>JALENF010000044.1 GCA_022767945.1 Bacillota bacterium | reverse complement strand
GCAAAATTCAAACCCAAGAAATAAAGCTGATGGAGAATTCCCATACAATATGATTACAACAAGCAGCGAATCCGTGACGCTATGAAGCGAAAGCTTCCGGTAATTCATGACGGAGTCCAATACGACCAAATCGTCGAGTATGGAATCCGGCATGTTGCCGAATGTGCTTTTGTGATCCTGTGAAAAGGGCAAGAGTTGGTTTTCGCAGGAGTGAGCGATATAACCGTCGTTGAACCCATCCCTATTCTATCTGCAGCTGAAATGGAAAGGAGCACAAATGAATCTAACACCTGAACACATGGGTATGCTGAAAGGAACCGCAGTAACAACAACTTTGTTTTCCGTTGGTATTGCGGTTGGTCTGTTCTTCCTGCACCGAAAACACGAGGAAGCGTTGGACAAGCTGGAGTCTGACACGGCAAGATTTTGCCTCGACATGGCGGCGGAACATTACGAAGGTGCCATTATCCGCCGTGAGAAGAAGCTCGGTCAGGACCTATCGGTTAAAAACGAACAGCCTGATCCTGATTCTGATGCATTTCAGAAGGAAATGGATGCCATGAACAACTACGAAGAGCCGGATGAAGACTGGAAGGCGATGCACGAAGAGATGGATCGCCATATAGACGAATATACGGCATTAGTACAACAAGTAGCCAAAAAAAATGCCGAATGTAAGGACTGTCTAAAAAAGCTTGGCTTCAACAGTGTATCAAAACCTAGCTAACGAATGTGAAACGCCCCGAAAGTGCAGCCGGAATTTCTGGCACACTTCTGGGGCGCTTTTCTTATGTGTTTTTTAATGTCTCATAGAGTATGCTTTTTGAGAAGGCGTTCCTCCTCTTGCAAAAGAAGATTTGCGGTGCTTATCACCAATGGATTAATGACATCGCCATAGTTGAGTACGTACCAAACAAGTTTGACGAGGAGTATTGCATACGCAAATGAGTGGCTTTCAGGAAACAAATAGTCAATTTCCCGGCAAACTGATACAAACCAATTCTCAGCTTCACATCGATCCAGCAGTGCTAAGTCTGTCGCTGTATAGCCGTTACCCTTTATCTTTCCCATGCGAACTCTGTTCATAAAGGATACGGACTCTTCCGTTGATGCACCTCTCGTATTTAAGTAACGGTAAATATCCTCCCTGCAGGCAATGATTTGTTCGGCCGAAATTCTGCCCTCTTCGTACAATTTACATTGGTTGCCAACCCAGGTGCCGGTTCCATGATCCAAACTCAATGCTCTGCATAAGCTACCAATATCATGAACTCGTAGAGCACGGCACTCATCTAAGAATCGTTTTGTCACCCGGCATCCTGCAAGCAAGCAAGCTGCTCCAACTCCTGTTTCTTCTTTATCCGACTCTTCGCTGATAATAGCACGATATACATCCGGACTATCAAGTTGTATGGACTCCGCTCTAACGCCGGTCCTGCGCTCACACTCTTCCAACACATTTAATATAGAAGAATTCAACAGCCGGATGTGGGGCACGTTGATCCAATAATACTCCATTTCCATTTCATGAGCGACAGATTCGTGAAGATGGAAAATTGGAAGATGTTTTGGATTTGATATTAAGCATAGAAGCGGCATTGATCCGGGTAACTGCACTTCGCTTGATTCGTGTGAGATGTTCCACCAAAAGGAACCATCTTTACGAAGTGCGTTTCTCACTTCCGGGTTTCTATTTTCAAGAAAATACCGATCTATGATTTCTTCCACCAATGCTTCACTTTCAGACATACGATTGGTGGCAGAGACCTCTACAATCTCATCGCCATAGATGGCAGCAAGTCTTTCTTTCACAGAAGAAGCTGAGCCTTCGGATAATCGAATCTCAGCCGAAAGCAGGTCATCTCCCACGCAAAACAAAGGTGCGCAACACAGGTTGTAGCCCTCATCTGAAAGTTCAACTGGCAGCGGATCAAAATCTGTGACGCCCAGAAGATATAACAGGAAAGAGCTGTTCCAGGTGCCTGCAATAAGCATGGAACTGCCTTTCTCCCCCAGTGCAGCGCGAACATCCTGCAGAATGCGGATCATATCGGCTGCACCGGCTCGGTCCACCTGATCCAGTTCCCAATCCAGTCGTTTTCGGATGGCTGGAGCCGGTGCTTGACCATATTGCTGTTCAAGCTTTTGCATCGCGACCTTGCGCAAATCTACCATATCAGTTTTATGCCGCCGGAGTCTCCCTGTTTCCATCAGTTCACCAAGTGACGGCATGGGCTCAATCAGGGATAAGATTTTCTTTGGACCATCTTCCAATGCCTGTGTGATGAGGTTCTGCTCCTCCGGAAGAATATAGAGTTCCCTGAAATTCTCAGCAAGGTCCTCTGGCGACATATAGCATGCCGCTCGCTCATTCTTGCCCCAGAAATGCGCGATTGCACAGTAGGCGTGGTACTCAGAATCGTCTGTGTATTCTCCAAGCGTTGCGTTCTGCACTGCACAAACTGGGATATGACAATCCGCAGCAATACGACAAAGCTGAGCAGATACATCATACGGTTCCAGAGGGAGTTCTATGTAGTCATAGGTCAATGCGACTTTTCTGATAAACACATTGTTCCGGCGAAGTTGTATCGCCCGGACCAGTTGTCCGTCTACAGCACTTGCCCCCATGAGCAAACCAGTGCGGTGCTCCTCCAGTTGCTGTCTTGTCACATATCGCCCAGAGACAGCTGAGTTTTCTTTCATCAGCTTTATGAGATCAAAAATGTGATCTCTGCCCTGCAGGTTCTTTGCTAACAGAGTAACTGCATATCGATCATCCCTGTCCAGGCAGTCGATTGTCAGTCCATAGATCAGTGCAATTCCATTCTTTTTAGCAGCTTGTTCAGCGGTCAAATATGCCTGTACGGTATTTCGGTCTGTGATTGCCACCGCTCGGCAATTGTTTCGAGCACACGCAGAAATGATTTGCTGTGGCCCAATGAATGA
>JALENF010000002.1 GCA_022767945.1 Bacillota bacterium | reverse complement strand
TTCAATGGAGCAAAGCTTCTGGTCGCAGCCGACTGTACTGCATACGCATTTGCAGGCTTTCACGAAAAATTCATTAGGAACCACATCACGCTGGTAGGATGTCCTAAGCTGGACGATGCTGATTATTCAGAAAAGCTGACTGAAATCATCAGAAACAATGATATCCGGAGTGTACATGTTGTCCGCATGGAGGTTCCGTGCTGCGGAGGCATAGAAAATGCCGTTAAGAAAGCTTTGATGGATAGCGGAAAGTTTATCCCATGGCAGGTGACAACAATTTCTATTGATGGGAAGATATTAGATTAATTATAAGAGGCGGCAGATTGATTCTGTCGCCTCGTGCTTTATGTGTCGCCGGGTTTTTCTATCAAAACCCATTCTTATGCGTTCTGCTTGTGAATAAGGGCTCTGTCCACACTCCAGTAGAACTTGTCCTCGCCCATCTTTTCAACAACTCCGGCTCTTTCGAGCACCTTTCTTACGCCGGGGTTCAGTCCGCAGATAAGCAGCTCTACGCCCTGTTCCTCGTAGTTTTCTGCAATTTCCCAGATGGCCAGTGCCGCATCCGGATCCATGACTGAAACGCCGCGGACTGAGAGTATTACGCGGTCGGCCTTTGGAATGGTATGCAGATAGTTTGAAATTACCTGAGTGTTTGCAAAGAAGATAGCTCCTGTGATATAGACTACGCATGTGCTTCCGATTTTATCCATATCAAGTTCCTCATCCATACGCTGCGTATCTACCATTGAATGATCCATGGAGATTTCAAGTGTGCGTGAGATGAAGGCAATCAGGCTGAAGAGAATACCGATAAGTATTGCAACTGTCAGGTCGAATACTACTGTAGCCACTAGGGTAATAAGATACTGAGCTATTTCGCTCTTGAAGCGGCGGCTGAATATCTTCTTTATCTCATGCCATTCGTTCATGCGCCATGCAGTCATCATAAGGACTCCGGCCAGACCGGCCATTGGGAGTTTTGACATGACACCCCCGAGAAGAAACATGGACAGCAGTAAGAATACGGCGTGGAAGATACCTGTAAGTCTCGTTTTGCTGCCGGACTTGATGGCAACACTTGTACGTGCGATGGCGGCAGTCGCAGGGACACCGCCGAAGAACGGGATTATGATGTTGCCGATACCCTGACCGACAAGCTCGATGTCAGCGTCAAAACGGCCACGAGTCATGGCACTTGCGGATGCACCGCAGAGCAGACTCTCAATCATGCCCAGTACGGCAATAGTGAAGGCAGGGCCAACATATGACTCGATGTTGCTCCAGTCAAGAAGAGCAAAGGATAAGCGCTTCTCCAGGAAAAGGGTCTTTGGTATTTCGCCGACAGTGGCCACCTCGGGGAAGAATATTGCCGCGACAACAGCTGCAACAATAATGCCGACCAGTGAGGATGGAACCTTGGCGTTAAGCTTTGCGGGCCAGAAAATCATGATAGCGATAACAAGAAGACCGATTCCGACCGAAGCGAGATCAGGGGAGAAGCCCAGATCTCCATAGGAAAGAAGCTTCTGAACGGTCGAACTTCCCTCGGACTTTACGGCAAAGAAGTTGTCTATCTGACCGAGTGCGATGATTACGGCTATCCCTGAGGTAAAGCCTGTTATAACGGGTTTGGGTATCAGGTTTACCAGTTTTCCCAGCTTTAAAATACCCGCGAGGAGCATCAGTATTCCGGCGAGAAGGCCAACAAAAAACACTCCTGAGAGTTCCCCGCCGTCCTTTGCGATTATGGTGATAAGAACGGCTGTCATGGCCCCTGTCGGACCGGATATCTGGAAGGATGCGCCGGAAAGGGCACTGATTACCAGACCTGCGATTATGGCAGTGATAAGACCTGCGGCCGCATCAGCGCCACAGCTGACACCGAATGCAAGCGCAAGAGGCAGGGCAACTGCGCAAACAGTCAACCCTGCCATCATATCTGCCATAAGAGATTTAGCATTATAGCCCTTAAACTCATCCTTCAGCAATGAAAGATAGTTTTTTATCATCTTATTTTACCTTGTGTTCCGCATCGCAGTATGCGCAGCGGTAAATCTTGTTTTCTCTGTCAGTAAGTCTGAAGGAATGAACGATTTCCTGCTCTACTGAAGTGATGCATCTTGGGTTTTTGCAGAAAATTACATCGTCCAGTTTTTCAGGAAGCTCAAGGTGCTTCTTGTCAACAAGCTTTCCATCCTTAACGATGTTTACTGTAATGTTGCTGTCGATGTATCCAAGTACATCGAAATCAAGGTCAATCAGCTGGTCGATTTTGATGATGTCCTTTCTGCCGTACTTTGCACTTGTTGCGTTCTGGATGATTGCAACTGTATTGTCAATCTTGTCCAGGTGAAGAAGCTGATAGATCATCATGCTCTTGCCTGCTTTGATATGGTCTAAAACGATACCTGTTTTTACTCCATCGATATTCATTATATGTACCTCTCTCTCTGAATTCTTAACTGTGATTGATTATGTTTCCGGTGGAACCGGGTGATTATGCTTCTCTCTTGATTCCCAGAAGCTTCAGGATAAGTGCCATTCTGATGTGCTTTCCGCAAAGAGCCTGGAAGAAATAGCATGCTCTTGGATCGCTGTCAACCTCTGTTGAGATTTCATTAACTCTTGGAAGCGGATGCATGATTGTAAGGTCTTCCTTGGCGTTTTCCAGTTTCTCAAGGTCAAGAATGTAGCTGTCCTTTAATCTTACATAATCTTCTTCGTTGAAGAATCTTTCTCTCTGGATTCTTGTCATGTAAAGAATGTCAAGTTCAGGCATAGCATCTTCCAGGCTTTCAACCTCGCACCATTCTGCGCCTGCCTTGTCCATTGATGCCTTAACATAATCAGGAACCTGAAGTTCTTCAGGAGAGATAAGAACGAATTTAATTCCTTCGTATCTCAGCATTGCCTCGATCAGGGAGTGAACAGTTCTTCCGAACTTAAGGTCTCCGCACAGACCAACTGTCATATTGTTAAGACGACCCTTCTTTCTGCTGATTGTAAGAAGGTCTGTCAGCGTCTGTGTCGGATGGAAGTGTCCGCCGTCTCCGGCGTTGATGATAGGAACTGTGGATCTTTTTGCGCCTACGATAGGAGCACCTTCCTTAGGATGTCTCATGGCAATGATATCGACGTAGCAGCCTACAGTCTGAATTGTATCGCTTACGCTTTCGCCCTTTGCAGCTGAGCTGGAGCCTGCCTCAGAGAATCCAAGAACTGAACCTCCAAGTTCAAGCATAGCTGCTTCGAAGCTCAGTCTCGTTCTTGTGCTTGGCTCGAAGAAAAGAGTTCCCAGCTTTTTGTGTCTACAGATGTCTTCGTAAGCTGAATGATTTTCAACGATGTCGTTTGCTACATCGATTAGCTCGTCAATTTCCTCTACAGTAAAGTCTGTGATGTTGATCAGGTTGCGGATTTCGCTCATTGGTTTTTTCTCCTCTCTTATCATTACTAATCATTACAATTAATAACTATTAATAACTTATAACGTATTATTTAGCCATCCAGCTTTCGTCGGATGGGTTGTTTCTGAATTTAAGAATTTTTTCCTTATCTTCTGCTTTGATGTAGCCTGTTTCAGCAGCAACCTCAACAAGAGCATCAAGATCGCAGAGACTTACGTTCTTAACCTTGTGTTCAGCCATTCTGTCCAGACCCTTCTGCATGCCGTAAGTGAAGATGCTTGCGATTCCAAGGACGTCTGCACCTGCAGCACGAAGCACCTCTACAGTTTCAATTGATGAACCTGCTGTTGAAATAAGGTCTTCTATTACTACAACCTTCTGTCCCGGAAGAAGCTTACCTTCAATCTGGTTAGTTCTTCCGTGATCCTTAGCGGAGCCTCTGACATAGCCCATAGGCATGTTCATCAGATGTCCGACGATAGCCGCATGGGCGATACCTGCTGTGCTTGTACCCATAACAACCTCGCATTCAGGATAGTGTTCTTTAATTGTTGCAACCAGACCTTCTTCAACCTGAGTTCTTACTTCAGGTGCAGTAAGAGTAAGTCTGTTGTCGCAGTAGATAGGGCTTTTGATTCCGCTTGCCCATGTAAACGGTTCTTCCGGTCTCAGGAAAACTGCTTCAATTGATAATAAAGCCTTTGCAATTGCTGATTTCATGTATTTTACCTCCTAGTAGTGTGATTGACTGATAAACTAGCCGATGAACTCTCTGCAGCATCTTTCGTATGCAGCAACAGGGTCCTCAGCCTGAGTGATAGGTCTTCCCACAACGATGTAGTCAGAACCGATTTTCTTTGCTCCCTCAGGAGTTGTAATTCTAACCTGGTCGTCCTTTGCAGCGTCAGCAAAACGAACTCCCGGTGTGATTGTCAGGAAGTTGTCTCCGCATGCCTCGTGAATCTTGCCTGCCTCAAGAGGTGAGCATACTACTCCGTCAAGACCGGCGTCGCGAGTGTTCTGCGCATATTTGATAACTACCTTATCAAGCTCTTCGTCAATCAGAAGTTCCTCCTGCATTCTTTCCTGGCTTGTTGATGTAAGCTGAGTAACTGCAATAAGCAGAGGTCTGCTTCCGTCTTCTCTTGTCAGACCCTCAAGAGCCGCTTCCATCATGGCCTTTGTTCCTGACGCGTGAACGTTGCACATGTCCACATCAAGCTTTGACAGAACAGCCATGGCACTTTTTACAGTGTTTGGAATGTCGTGAAGCTTAAGGTCAAGGAAAATCTTATGTCCTCTTGCCTTGATTTCCTTTACAATTTCAGGACCTGCTCCATAGAACAGCTCCATACCGATCTTTACGAAAGGCTTTTTTTCTGTAAATTTGTCTAAAAAATCCAGAGTTGCTTCCTTTGATGGAAAGTCACATGCGATGATTACGTCTTTACCCATAATTTCCTCCTTGTTCAAATGCACTATAGTTTTCTATTCTATAATTCCGATAATATCTTCAAGTCTTTCTATTCCCAGCTCCTCCATTACAGCAGGAAGTTCCTCGATTATTTCCTTGCAGGCATAAGGGTTCACCAGGTTGGCAGCACCGATCTGTACCGCCGTTGCACCGGCCATCATCATTTCGATTACGTCACGGGCAGAAGAAACACCGCCCATTCCGATTACCGGAATACTAACCGCCTTTGCAACCTGATATACCATTCTTACTGCGACCGGAAAGATTGCAGGACCTGAGAAACCGCCCATCTTGTTGGCGATAACAGGCTTTCTGCGATTGATATCTATTCTCATGCCGAGAAGCGTGTTAATCAGACTAAGTCCGTCAGCACCGGCCTCCTCGCACGCCTTAGCGATTGAAACAATATCTGTTACGTTAGGGCTTAGCTTGATATAAACCGGCTTGGTTGTAACAGCCTTAACCGCACGGGTTACCTCCGCGGCACTCTCGGGCAGAACGCCATAGGCCATTCCGCCGTTGTGAACGTTCGGACAGCTTACATTTACCTCGATGATTCCCACCTGAGACTGCTTGTCCATAGCCTTTGCACATTCAACGTACTCCTCGACTGAGAAACCGCTGATGTTTGCAATTACAGGCTTCTTGTATATCTCTGCCATGTCGGCAAGCTCCTTCTCACATACTGCTTTCAGACCGGGATTCTGCAGTCCTACGGAGTTTATCATACCGTTTGGACATTCTGCGATTCTTGGAAGTGGATTTCCAAGTCTTGGCTCGGCTGTGGTTCCCTTGAAGGAGATGGAACCTAAGATATTGATATCGTAAATTTCCGCAAACTCCTTGCCGTATCCGAAGGTTCCGCTGGCAGGAATTACCGGGTTGTCTAAAGTTAATCCGCTTAATGTTACTCTTGTATCTACCATTTGATTTCCTCCCTGAACAGTATAGGTCCGTCTTTGCAGATTCTCTTGTATCCGTACTTTGTCTCACAGGAGCAGCCCATGCATGCACCGAATCCGCATGCCATTCTCGCCTCGAAGCTGAACTGTCCGTCAGGTGCTGCATCATATACTGCCTTAAGCATAGGTTCAGGACCGCAGGTGTACACGTAGTCGTAGTCTAAGGTTTTCATCGCGTCAGTAACAAAACCCTTTGCGCCCACGCTTCCGTCAACGGTTGTGATTACAGGTTCGATTCCGATTGCCCTGAATTCATCCGTCAGGATAACTTCTTTTTCGCTGTTGAACCCGATTACCACCTGAGGAGTGATTCCTCTGTTTACAAGATCTTCTGCAAGACCGTAAAGAGGAGGAACTCCGATTCCGCCACCCACAAGGAGCGGCTTGTCTCCACCCTTTTCAGGATCAAAACCGTTTCCCAGAGGAAGCAGCACGTCGAAGGTATCGCCCTTCACAGCCTTTGCCAGAGCCTTTGTTCCCTCGCCGACAACCTTGAAGACCAGAGTGATGTGGTTCTCGTCGTAGCTGTATATGGAAATGGGTCTTCTAAGATAGAAGCCGTCAAGCTGTATGTTTACGAACTGACCGGGAGTATTCACCTCACTGCAGTCGCCTGCAAGAGTCATTGAATAGATTCCTTTCTGCAGTTCCTTAATGTTATCTAATTTCAGTATCTGTCTCTTCATAAACTTTCTCTCCATCCACAAATGTCATCAAAACTTTTCCATTAACTTTCCAGCCTGCAAAAGGTGTGGCCTTTCCCATGCTTACGAAGTCATCAGGGTCAATTATCCACTCTCTGTCAAGGTCGATTACCGCAAGGTCAGCAGGCTGTCCGTCAGCAATCACGCCTCCCTCGAAGCCGAACCTCCTGCGAGGGTTGACCGACATTATTTCTATCAGTTTCTCTAATGAAATAATGCCTTTTTTTACAAGGTGCGTGTACAGAATCGGGAAGGATGTCTCCAGACCTACGATTCCGAATGCACTCTTTTCAAGTCCTCTGGATTTTTCCTCCGCACTGTGCGGTGCGTGGTCCGTTGCAATCATGTCGATGGTGCCGTCACAGATTCCTTCTATCAAAGCCTCCATATCCGCTTTGCTTCTTAGCGGCGGATTCATCTTAAATCTTCCGTCTTCCTGAAGATCCATGTCTGTCAAAACCAGATAGTGGGGACCTGTTTCGCAGGTTACATCTATTCCCTCTGCTTTAGCTTTTCTGATAAGGTTCACAGTCTCCTTTGTTGAGATGTGGCATACATGATAACCGCAGCCCGTTTTTTCTGCAAGTGCGATATCACGCTCAACCTGTTTCCACTCGCTTTCTGAGCAGATTCCTCTGTGACCGTGCACCCTGGCATATTCACCATCGTGGATATAGCCCTTAAACAGCAGTGATTCATCCTCACAGTGAGCTACAATCAGCTTGTTCAGTGACTTTGCCTTAAGCATGGCCTCCTCCATAAGTTCTCCGGTCTGGACGCCCTTTCCGTCGTCCGAAAAACCGCATACATAAGGTGCCATCGCCTCCATATCGGCGAGCCGGCTGCGTCCGTCCTGGTTCATGGTAATCGTTCCGTACGGAATAGTCTTGACTACCGCATCTCTTTTTATGATGTCAAGCTGTTCGTTAAGCTTCTCCAGTGTGGAAGGAGCAGGCTTAAGATTAGGCATAGGGCATACGCAGGTGTATCCTCCCTTTGCAGCAGCTTTAGTTCCGGTAGCTATGGTCTCCTTATAAAAAAAACCGGGCTCACGCAAATGTACATGTACATCTGTAAAACCCGGAATAATTATCTTATCAGTACAGTCAATAATAGTAGAGACACTAATATTGTCAGCACTTATGGAGTCAACAAAAACTTTTCCGCCGTCAATCAACAGGTCTCTTTTCTGGAAAGAATCGTGCATATAAACTGTGGCGTTTCTTAGTAAAGTTGTCATTTTTCTGGCTCCTTTTTCTCGTATAAAATTGTTTTTTGCTTAACCTTAATAAAGTTATCACAGCGTAGTGAAAAAGTCAATAGGTTTATTCAGGTCAGGTATCATTATTTGCAGAGAGCCTCAATCATATCCCCGTAAAGGGCAGTTGTTTTCTCCAGTGATTCCACTGAAATATGTTCGTTGATTTCATGTGCAGTCATCGGTCCCGGACCTATGATAACCTTATCTCCGTCAAAGAAAGAGCCCTCAGTTATGCCGAAGAAAGAAACACCTCTGTTTCCTGTTTTCTCCTCGTACATTCCTACATACTTACTCTTTTTATCGAAAGAAGGGATATCGTTGATTATTTCATATTCTGCATCAAAAGGAGCAAGTGCTTCATCGACAGTTTGACGAATTAGCTGATATTCCCTGTCGCTGCTGCAGATTCTGAAGTCCAGATAAACTGTTGTCAGGTCAGGAACCTTGTTGATAGCGGTACCCCCGTTGATAATTCCCACATTCATTGTAGGATACGGCACTGCAAACATATCAGTCTTATTCTTTCTGAGCTCTTCTTCAAAATCCTGCATATTGTTAAGGAAGCGCACGGCATTCTTATTAGAACTTTTTCCGTCGATCGGAGTGCTGGAGT
>JALENF010000166.1 GCA_022767945.1 Bacillota bacterium | reverse complement strand
TCAATCTGCAGACTGTAAAATGAGATATGCTCCGGTCCGAGGGCTATGGTTCTGTCCAGTGTTTCCTCCCAGATTTCCATTGTATGTCCGGGAACTGCAAACATCAGATCTATGTTTATGTTATCAAAACCGCATTCCCGTGCCATTTCGTAGTTTTGCGCAAAATCCTCCACGGTGTGAACACGTCCCAGAGTTTTCAGACACTCAGAATCGAAAGACTGCAGTCCTATGGAAAGCCTGTTTACACCGGCACGTCTGTATTCAGTAAGCTTTTCCCTGTCAAGAGTCTTCGGATTGGATTCTAAGGTTATTTCAGCATCCTCTGCAACAGCAAACGCTCCTCTCACAGCTGACATAATCCGTTCAATCTCACCATGTTCCAGAATCGACGGAGTTCCTCCCCCTATAAAAATCGTATCCGCTATTCTACGTTCACCATATACTCTGCCGTATTCATAAATATCGTTGATCAGACCATCAACGTAACATCGTCTCTCATATGCAGTGCTTCCGGCCGCTGAATAGAACCCGCAGTATCTGCACTTTGCAAGGCAGAAGGGAATGTGAATGTATATGCCAAGGCGGCTCATCTGAGCCGCCTCTAAATCATTCTTCATCATCATATTACTTGTTGTCATCATATTTCAGAACTGCAGTGAAAGCTTCCTGCGGAACCTCAACCTTACCGAACTGACGCATACGTTTCTTTCCTTCCTTCTGCTTTTCAAGAAGCTTCTTCTTACGTGAAATATCTCCACCATAGCATTTTGCTATTACGTCCTTACGATATGCCCTTACGGTTTCTCTTGCAATAACCTTCTGTCCGACTGCTGCCTGAATAGGAACCTCAAACTGATGCATAGGAATTACCTCCTTCAGCTTTTCACAGACGAAACGACCTCTCGCCTGTGCCTTCGACTCGTGCACAATCATTGAGAACGCGTCCACCAGTTCCTTGTTCAGAAGCACGTCCAGCTTAACAAGCTTGGACCGTTCATAACGGATAAATTCGTAGTCAAGAGAGCCGTAGCCCCTCGTCTTTGATTTCAGTGCATCGAAGAAATCGTAAATAACCTCATTCAGCGGCAGCTCGTAGTGAAGCTGTACGCGTGTTTCCGTGATGTATTCCATGTGAAGCATCTTGCCTCGTCTGTCCTGACAGAGCTCCATAATAGAGCCTACATATTCCTTCGGAATCATAATGTCAGCCTTAACCATCGGCTCCTCAATGTGGTCGATTTCCATAATATCAGGAAGATTCGTCGGATTCTGAATCATCTGAACGTCACCGTTGTTAAGCACAACCTTGTAAACTACACTCGGAGAAGTGGTGATTACCGACAGGCCGAACTCTCTCTCCAGTCTTTCAACGATAATTTCCATATGAAGCAGACCCAGGAAACCGCAGCGGAAGCCAAAGCCCAGAGCCGTAGAGGTTTCAGGCTCAAACAGGAAGGCCGCGTCATTTACCTGCAGCTTCTCCAGAGCATCCTTGACGCCTTCATACTTTTCGCCCTCAGCAGGGTAGATACCGCAGTAAACCATAGACTGAACCTTCTTGTATCCCGGCAGCGGCTCATCAGTCGGTGCGTTATCCAGGGTTATGGTATCACCCACACGCGCGTCCCTTACCTGTTTGATAGATGCTACGATGTATCCTACCTCACCGGCACGAAGAGACCTGGTAGGCACATGACCCGGTGCCATTACGCCGACCTCTGTTACCTCATACTTCTTATTTGTGTTCATCAGACGGATGGTATCTCCCACCTTAACCTGTCCGTCAAAAATACGTGTATAGATAACTACACCCTTGTAGTTGTCGTACACGGAGTCGAAGATCAAAGCCTTCAGCCTTGCGTTCACATCTCCCGAAGGTGCCGGAACAGTCTGAACGATTGCCTCAAGAAGATCCTCGATTCCGATTCCCTCCTTGGCAGAAACAAGAGGAGCCTCAGATGCATCTATACCGATCATCTCCTCGATTTCCATCTTTGTTTCATCCGGTCTGGAGCTTGCAAGGTCAATCTTGTTAAGACAGGGCAGAATCTCCAGATCCTCCTCCATGGCAAGATATACGTTGGCCATGGTCTGAGCCTCCACGCCCTGGGTTGAGTCCACAACAAGCACAGCACCCTCACATGCTGCAAGGCTTCTTGATACCTCGTAGTTGAAGTCAACATGACCCGGAGTGTCAATCAGGTTGAAAATGTACTCGTTCCCGTCCTTTGCCTTGTACACAAGTCTTGTAGTCTGAAGCTTGATGGTAATGCCTCTCTCCCTCTCAAGATCCATATTGTCAAGGAACTGCTCCTTCATGTCCCTGTGAGCTACAAGCCCGGTATTCTCTATGATTCTGTCTGCCAGCGTCGACTTGCCGTGGTCGATGTGGGCAATAATACTAAAGTTTCTGATATATTTCTGGTAATCCATGTATAAATTTTCCTCTCTGTTTTACACAATTATACAGAGTAGATTATACACTATCGGCTATTATCTTGCCAAGTATTTCAGCTGAATTTTCCACATCATCTATGTTGTTCCTGTTGTTTCCGACCTCCAGCAGGATGCATTTTTCAGAAAGCTCCTGATTGTAGATATAGTCACGATACATGACTCTTCCCGTGAAGCCGTCGTATTTTTTTGCCGCAGTCTGATTCAGCAGAGCCACAAAGCTGTTATTGCTGTCATAGGTTGGCGCAGCTGTTCCAACCACATAGGAATAAGTTGCACATTTTCTGCCGTTCACCGTAACCGTATCTCCCTCGTAGTCGCTGGATATCGCATCCCTGTGCAGATCAATAACACATACAATCGAAGGATACTTTTTCAGCAGAGCGGCCGCTGTTTCATGGCTTCTCTCATAGGAGCTGTCGTAGGAAGGATTGTCGTGAATGGTTTTGTCGTGAACTACTGCAACTCCCTCCTCTTCCAGACTCTTCTTGAGGCTGTCGCCTACCTGTCTCACCGTGTTCTCCTCTTTTACCGTATGGTAGTTTCCCTGCCAGCTTGGCAGATAGCTTTCAGTGGCGTGGGTGTGATATATGAGAACCAGCGGCTTGCCCTTCACACGTTTTCCCTTCGTCACCTCCACGTTAGAGTTCTCAGGCTTTGTGGGTTTTGATGTTCGTGAACCCCCCTCCTCTTTATCAAAACTCACTGACGGCAGTCCGCTTTTCAGGCATGCGGCTGCAAGAGCATCCCCCTGCATCGCCTTGGCCAGAGGTGCTCCGGCAAAAACTGTAAGAGCACATACGTATACTGTTATGAAAAACGATATCTTCTTTCTTTTACCCATGCTATGAATATATGCCGGGATGAAGGCAAATATTTATGGCTGATGAAATAATGTTTGAAAAAACATCTATGACTGTGTCAATATCTGACGGTGTCACCACCATGTCCACATTTTTGTTTTTCAACAGACGATCTGCATCGATGACAGTAGGAACCCCTATTGCAATTACCTCTGTGCCCAGAGACTGGCGAGAAAGCTCTTTGCGGTAATTTCCCATTCCCGCACCGGGAGAAATTCCCGTATTGCTTATCTGAATAGTTGTGCTTACTCTTTCAATTTCCCGTGCTGCCAGGGCATCAATCACAATTACAGCATCCGGCTCTGTCATCTTAACCATTTTTTCTATGATGTCGGCAGTTTCCAGACCGGTGGTTGCCGTCACACCCGGTGCAAGTCCGCACACATTGGAATACTCATCATCTCCATCGCATTCATAAATCTGAAACAGGTGTCTGGTTATACATGTTTTTGCCAGAACTGACGGACCAAGACTGTCCGGAGTCACCTCAGGATTACCCAGACCGATAACCAGTGTTTTCAGATAATAGCTGTGCTTGACAAATCGGGAAAGCTGGTCGGCAAGGGCGTGAACAGCTCTTGATTTCACGTCACTTTTGGCATCTCCCCTGATTTCATCAAAGAGACCTTCAATCTCAAGAGTGACGTACCGGCCCTGAGGCTTGCCAAGGAGTATTTCACCCTTTGCGCTGGTGATATCGACTGTGGTGACGGATATATTATCGTCTATCTGTGCGGTCTCACTTATTATCCCGTCTTTTTCTCCCGGCTTTACTCCGGATTCCTCCAGGTTCTGTTTTGCCTCAAGGGCAAGGTCAGTTCTGTATAACATGTTATTCCTCCCATAGCAGAAAAATATCTTGCAATTTGCATTTTTTTCATATATACTATTATCTGCGAATTTAGCGTTACTAATGCTAAAAATATAAGAAAAGTGGGGTAAATATAACATGGCAAACATTAAATCCGCAAAGAAAAGAATCAAAGTTATCGACAAGAAGACAGCAAGAAACAAGAGAGTTAAAGATCACGTAAAGAGTGCTCTTAAGGATCTTGATGCTGCTATCGAAGCTAAGGATTTCGACGCTGCTGCTGCTAAGCTGGCTGTTGCAGAAAAGAAATTAATGCAGGCCGCTGCTAAGGGAACTCTTAACAAGAAGGCTGCTGCAAGAAAAGTTTCAAGAATAACTAAAAGATTCAACGCTGCAAAGGCAGCAAAATAAGTCTCACCCGTCCCCACCTGTGTATAAGTTAAATACACATGCTTTGAGCAAACAAAAACGATGGTATGTGTCTCACCATCGTTTTTCCTTTTTTTGATTTATCTGTCTGAACCGATAAGCTATTCGTCCTTTGCCATAATCGGGCCGTCATACATGAAAGAAGGCATAAGCTCAAGCTTAAACTTGTTAGTCTTTCTCTTCCGGTCTATTTTACTGCGAATCTCTTCATCCTCGCACACTCCTGTACGAATATATTCATCCAGCTGTGCATAAGTAAATCCAAGGTTTTCTTCATCTGTAAGCCCTGACAGTCCATCGATAGGAGTCTTTTCTACAAGCTTTTCCGGCAGTCCCAGTTCTCTTCCTATCGCCTTCACCTCCTGAACGGTAAGCTTGGACAGCGGGCTGAAATCTCCTGCCCCGTCCCCGTATCTCGTGGCATATCCGACCCAGTCTTCTGAAAGATTGCAGGTATTTGCGACTCTTCCGTTCATAGACTGTGCAACAGCATAGGTAGCAGCCATCCTCAGTCTTGCCGGAAGGTTGGTAGTTGTCTGTCTGCTGACTTCACAAGGAAGCTGTTTCTCTATCTCGGTAATAAGTCCGTCGTATCCTTCTTTGATATTGATTATTGAATGCTCGATTCCCAGGTGAGAAAC
>JALENF010000153.1 GCA_022767945.1 Bacillota bacterium | reverse complement strand
CTATGTAAAATATCACTTACGTCTCTGAAGCCCATTTGTTTGATTTCTCCATCAATAAGGCCCTCGTAACCTCTGGAGATACCGTATACCTCCATACCCGTTTCAATTCCACATCTTACTACGGCTCTGATTGCCGCATTCATACCCGGTGAGTCTCCACCGCTAGTTAATACACCTATTCTTCTCACTGTATTACCCTCCCTTTTATATTCATTCGGCCAACGATTTCAGCTACTGTGTCGAAAAAGTCTATCGACCCGTTTACGCCTCCACCGGGACCGGTTTTAACAATTTTACCGTTCTGAAGATAAATCAGCACAGGCACATTGCCTCTGAAGCTTCCGAAAACTGAAGACAGTTCCTTCAGCATACCGCCTTCATCCGCTTCGGCGGGAATTCTGACCTTTATAACATCCTTCGAAGAAATCGGGGCAGATTTTCCTGGTTTTTCAGGATTCTCCTCACTTATATCCGCAATGTTCACGATTGAGTCAGCAAGCAGCTTAGGCATTTCATCTTCCTTAAAATTAAGCTTGCCTCTGATAACCACCACATTGTCCTCTTCAATCTGTTCCCTGTATTTTTCATATACGTTAGGGAAAACAACAACCTCCATACTGCCGTAAAGATCTTCTATGTCGACGAAGGCCATCATTTTACTGTTCTTGGTAACAAGATTTTTCTTTCCCGTAACCATACCCGCCATAGTAACAGTCATCCCGTCAGCTATGGCTGAATTCTGCTGATTTTCACTGTCGGCAACATGTGCCAGATCGTCAGTGGTAACTGACACCAGCTGTTCCATTCTCTTTCTGTATTCATTTAGAGGATGGTCTGATATATATACACCCAGCATTTCCTTTTCCATGGCAAGCAGGGTTTTTTTATCGAAATTTTCAACCTTCGGCAGCTGAGTTCTCGTACTGCCGGCGTTCATCTCCTCGCTGCTCAGCTGGAAGAGGGAAAGCTGACCGGCAATATTCCTTCTCGCACTGTTCTGAGCCGATTCCATCAGGCTCTCATACACCGCAAGGTGTGCTGCCCGGTTAGTATCAAAACAGTCAAGGGCGCCTGCCTTTATCAGGCTTTCAACAGCTTTCTTGTTTACCTCGCTGATTTCCAGTCCGTTTATGAAACTGAAAATATCATCAGGTACGCCCTTCTCTGTCCTGGCTTTGACGATGGCATCGATTGCACCCTCTCCGACGTTTTTCACGCCGAGAAGTCCGAACCTTATCTTTCCGTCAACCACGGTAAACTTCTTATTGCTTTCCGTTACAGATGGAGGAAGCACATCTATCCCTATGTCCTGACAGTTTCTGATGTACTTTGCGATGGATTTTGCATCTCCCATCACGCTGGTTAACAGTGCTGCCATGAATTCTACAGGGTAGTATTTCTTAAGATAACCCGTTTCAAAGGCCAGAACGGCGTAAGCCGCTGCATGAGATTTGTTGAATGCGTACTGTGCGAAGGTCTCCATGTCCGCAAAGATGGATTCTGCTGCCTCCGCGGAAATTCCCTTTCTGACGCAGCCCGGAATTTCAATGTTTCCGTTCTCATCCAGCTTACCGTTAATGAAGTACTCCTTCTCCTGAAGCATTACGTCCTTTTTCTTTTTACTCATTGCACGACGTACACTGTCGGAACGTCCAAAGCTGTATCCCGCAAGGTCTCTGACGATCTGCATAACCTGCTCCTGATATACCAGACAGCCATAGGTTACGTCGAGAATCGGCGCAAGTTCAGGTGTGACATATTTGATTTTGTCCGGGTTTTTCTTGTTTTCGATATATTTAGGAATAGAGTCCATAGGCCCCGGTCTGTACAGGGATATTCCCGCAACAACATCCTCAAAGCATGTAGGCTTCAGATTTTTCATGAATGCTGTCATTCCGCCGCTTTCAAGCTGAAAAACCCCTTCTGTGTTGCCGCCTGCAATCATCTCGTAAACTGCAGGATCATCATATCCCATTCTGGCGAAGTCTATCGTTACTCCATAATCTTTTTCTATAAGTTCAAGGGCATCTCTGATAACTGTCAGATTCCGAAGACCCAGAAAATCCATTTTCAGAAGACCCAGCTCCTCAATTGTGGTCATATTGAACTGGGTTGCAATTCCCTTATCCGACATATATAGAGGGACATATTCGTCCAAAGGAAGTTTTGATATTACCACGCCTGCGGCGTGAGTGGATGCATGCCTCGGCATACCTTCGATTGCTCTTGACATATCTAAAACCTTTGCAACTGCAGGGTCGTTTTCGTAGGCCGCTTTCAGTTCCGGGTTCATTTCAAGAGCTCTGTCGATGGTCATTTTCAGGTCGAAGGGAATTGCCTTTGCAATCTTGTCCGTATCCGCATAAGACATATTCAATGCACGCCCCACGTCTCTGACTGCCGCCTTCGCCTTCATGGTACCGAAGGTGATAATCTGTGAAACGTTGTCCTTGCCGTACTTCCTCTTCACATAATCGATTACCTCACCTCTTCGCTCGATGCAGAAGTCGATATCAATATCGGGCATGCTGACACGCTCCGGATTGAGGAATCGTTCAAAAATCAGATTATATCTGATCGGATCTATATCTGTGATTTTCAGGCAGTAGGCGACCAGACTTCCCGCCGCGGAGCCTCTTCCGGGTCCCACCATGATGCCGTTCTCCTTGGCGAAATTTATGAAATCCCATACGATGAGGAAATATTCCACATATCCCATGGATTCAATTACTCCAAGCTCATAGTCGAGTCTTTCCTTAAGTTCTTCAGTAATATCATCGTATCTCTGCTTCAGCCCTGCACTGCACAGCTCTCTCAGATACTCACTGTTGGTTTTGCCCTCCGGAGGCAGAAATTCAGGCAGGTGATAGTTGCCGAATTCAAACTCCACGTTACACTCCATAGCGATTTTGTGAGTATTCTCTACAGCATCAGGAGCAAAGGCAAAAATCTTTCTCATTTCATCCTCGCTCTTCAGATAGAACTGATCGTTAGGGAATCTCATCCGATTCTCATCATCGATGCTGGTAGCTGTCTGAATTGCAAGAAGAACGTCATGGAACTCGGCATCCTCCTGCTTGACATAATGAACGTCATTAGTCGCAACCATTGGAATATCAAGTTCTCTTGAGAGACGAACCAGTTCTGGATTGATAAAGGCTTCTTCATCAAGTCCCTGATCCTGAAGTTCCAGGTAGAAATTGCCGTGGCCGAATATTTCATCCAGCTCCATAGCCTCTCTCTTTGCCCCCTCATAATCTCTGTTCAGAAGGCAGTTCTGCACCTTGCCGGCAAGACATGCTGAAAGTGCGATAATGCCGTCACTATACTGTCTTAGAAGGTCCTTATCTATTCTCGGCTTATAGTAATAGCCCTTCGTAAAACCGGCGGATACGATCTTTATCAGGTTTTTGTACCCGTCGTTATCTCTGGCGAGCAAAACCAGGTGACCCTGGTACTTGTCTTTGTCGGCATCTTTATCCAGCATGGTCCTCGCCGCAGTGTACACCTCACAGCCTATAACAGGCTTAATTCCCTGCTTCTTACATTCCTTGTAAAAGTCAACAACGCCGAACATGACGCCGTGGTCTGTAATGGCAAGGGAATCCATGCCCAGCTCCTTTGCACGCGCAACAATATCCTTAATTCTGGCAGCTCCGTCCAGAAGGCTGTATTCAGTATGTACGTGTAAGTGAGTGAATGCCATTTATTTCTCCTAATCTGCCGCAGCGGCAAAATGATTGCCGCATGCAGCTGTAAACAGGTAATTTTAGTAGTTTGAGATTCTTGCTCTTGTTCTTTCTTCGCCCAGAATCTGCTGAATCTCCCAGACGTCCGGTGACTGTGCACGTCCCATAAGAGCAATTCTGATTACTGTGCTCACGTGTCCGACGTGACCCTTGTA
>JALENF010000114.1 GCA_022767945.1 Bacillota bacterium | reverse complement strand
TCAATATGTTTTTAACGTTTATCGTAAAATTTTTATCGTTTGGAATAATTCGAGCTGTTTCTTCATCATTCCCGGTTCTTCTTATACATCACCCATCCAGTAACGTCAGCCAGAAGCCATCCGATTGGAATGGATATCCATATTACAATTACGCCAAGAGGTGTTCGCGGTGCCAGCGCATATGACAAAAGCACTCTCGTGCCAAGAGAAATCACCGTCAAAAGCAGCGAAATATGCGGCATGTTTATGCCTCTGAAGTATCCGTACCAGAGAAACAGTATGCCAATGCCGATATACGCTGCGCCCTCTATCCTCAGGTATCGCGCGCCCTCGGCGATTATTGCCGTTTCTCCCGGGTCCACAAACACGCCCATCAGGCTCTCGGCGAATATGAATATCAAAACAGACACAGCGGCACAAAAGCCCGCCGATACTGCAATGGAGATGCGGGTTCCTTCCCGTATCCGTTCCTTTCTGTCTGCACCGTAATTCTGTGAAACAAACAGTGAATAAGCATTGGCAAATTCCTGTGCCGGCATATATGCAAGCGTGTCTATTTTCACTGCCGCCGCAAATGAAGCCATTACAACTGCGCCGAAGCTGTTAACCAGACCCTGAATCATCAGAATACCGAAGTTCATCACTGACTGCTGTATCCCGGTAGCTATATCATTTTTAATGATTTCTTTCATTCTTTCGCTGTTCCAGCGCACTCTGCTGTTGCTGCCGCCGAACTTGAGCACAGGCAGACGCATTATACAAAAGACAGCAATTCCGATGCCTGAAAATGCCTGGGCTATCACTGTTGCCAGTGCAGCACCGCCCACACCGAATTCCAGTCCTACAACGAACCATATATCCAGCGCGATGTTGATTACTGATGAGGCAGCCAGAAATACAAGGGGCACAAGGGAATTTCCCATTGCTCTCAGCAGGAACGCAAAGAAGTTATACAGAAACACAAATATTATTCCTGCGAAAACGACTCTGACGTATTGCTTCGTTAGAGTCATAAGTTCTTCAGGTGTCTGCAGTATTTCGAGAATGGCATTCATACCCGGATATATGACTGCACATATTATGACCGATACTGTCAGAATGAACCAGAAGGAATGCCAGATATCCTCCCTTAGTCGGTTTTGATTGCCGGCACCGAAATCCGCAGAGAAGAACGCGCCGCTTCCCATGCACAGACCTATGACAACCGAGGTCAGGAAGACCATCAGGGTGTAGGATGAGCCCACTGACGCCAGGGCATCAGCCCCCAGAAAGCGTCCGACTATCAGCGTGTCCACCAGGTTATAAACCTGCTGGAGCAGATTGCCCGCAATCATTGGGAGAGAAAACCTTATTAACTTTTGGAATATTGAGCCCTCAGTAAGCCTGTATTCTCGCAATGCTCCATTCCCTCCACATATCTTTATCACAGATGTCTGACTCTCAGCTTTAACACTTCATGGCGATTATCTGATAAACACCGTATATATAATATCAATCAGGAAGATTCCGGCTATCACTATATTTACAGTCTTCATTCTGCTTCCAATTTTACCGGCAAGTTTTTCAAACAGTGGCTGCAGCACGTATAAGAATACGATTCCGCCAAGACCGAAGCGCAGTGAAGGTGATAATGCGATTCTGCCCTGGAAATTATATTTATAGTCTACATATGTCTGCCATGGCCAGTATCCCATAGCGGCTTCACATAAATAAGATGCCGCAAGTTCTATGATTGTTGCAATAATCATGCAGCCTATGAAAACAATCGGCAGTTTCCACAGTCTTTCCTTCCACGATTTATTTTTCACCAGAACATATACTGTGAAAATAAAGACCAGAGCACCAACTCCGTATACCGGACAGTATGGTCCAAACAGCACGCCCCTGTTGCTGAATCCCCATTTGTAAATGAAAACCTCGAGAACAACTTCATAACACCATCCAATAACAGAGTACAGGAAGAAGTAAAATAAATAATTGAATTGTTTTTTGTCTTTCATGTTAGTCCTTTCTACTTTGTTCTTTCTACTTAATCAGATACAGTAATGCTATTGCCGAAACCCGATTCGGTCACGGCCGTTATTTTTGGCTTCGTAAAGTGCCTCATCCGCATTCTTGTAAAGGTCGTTGAAGGTGCTGCCTGAATCTGAAACAGCAGCTCCAACGGATAAGCTGACACGCGGAGTAAGCTCATGGAATGCAGTCTGCAGCTTTTCGAAGATTTCTCCTGCACGGTTATACATAATCTCCTCTGGCACATCATAGTCAAAGAATAGCGCTGCTGAGAACTCATCGCCACCCAGAAGACAGGCCCATCCCAGACGCCGGCCTTCCTTTCAATTCTGTGCAAATGAGTACTTTGCCAGAACAAGATCCATCATTGCAATGATGACAGATATCAGAATAATGGTAAGTTTAGATTCCATAACAGTTCCCTCATACTGTCCTAAATGTCGTATTTTCTAGTATTATATCGAATTATTTCAGAAATCTCAATGTGCATAATTACGATTCTGCACATTGATTTTCTGAAATTATAATAATATAATATGGCTGGAAATGTGTATTAATCTAGGAGGAACATCCTGTTATGAGTAAGATAAATCTATTAGAGAAAACGGGTATAACACCAAAGCGCATTATTAACCTTATGATTGCAAATGTTCTGTACGCATTGGCCCTCAACCTCTTTTATGTACATAACAACATTGCCGCGGGCGGACTCGCAGGCATCGGGACAGTCATAAACTCTTTTTTCCCCGTACCTGTAGGAGTTCTCGTATTTCTGATGAATATTCCTATATGCCTGTGGGGGCTCAAGATAAAGGGCAAACAGTTTATCATACTGTCTATGGCTGCTTCGGGGATTTATTCCCTCATTGTGGACATACTGTCCTTTCTGCCTTCCCTGACAGATGATAAGCTTGTCGCAGTTATATGCGGAGGTATTCTCTACGGAACAGCTGCATCGTTCTCGGCACGAGCACAGATTTCAGCGGGTGGAACAGATCTGCTTGCAAAGCTGATTATTACAAAGAAAAAGCACCTGAGCCTGGGCACACTTCTTATGTGCATAGACGGAACCATTGTGGTCTTCGCAATGCTGATGTACAGGGAGATTGAGGCGGGAATCTATGCAATTCTGGCAATTGCAATATGCTCGCTGGTGATGGATAAGCTAAACAGCGGGTTCAACAGAGCCTGCCTGTTCTACATTATTACAGACAGGAACAGTGACGCTGTCTCAAATGCTATTATGAACGATATGGTACGAGGAGTAACAGGCATCAACGGAACAGGCCTATATCAGAATTCTGATCGCAGAATTCTCCTGGTTGTGGTTAAGCCTCATGAGGTTCCCCGTCTGAAAGAAATAATCAGGATTAATGACCCTCATGCCTTTGTCATTCTGGCAAACGCTTCTGAAATAATCGGAGAGGGATTCGAGAGACTTAACCTGACCTCAACGATCAGTGATGATAAGGCCGGTGATGAGAAACAGAACAGTTGATTCATCACTTGCGGCAATCGTGTCAGGTACAATCGTCGCAGCAGCCATTATCAATGAGATTATAGCTGTTATTATTGCAAAATATGCATTCAAATGGGCAGGAGAAATCGGATAAGGAAAGAGTTCCGGGCACCATCGGATCTGTAAAACCTTTCGAATACATGGATAACTGTCCCGTCGTGTGAAGTCTATCAAATCTGGCACAATTTGATTCTTTTTATGAAATAATTCCAACTTCACTATAAAAGATGAAGAATCCGATTGTCTAATGCCTGTGTAAGGCATGAAGATGATTCATAGTTTACCCACATCAGCATTACTTCTGAGGAAGATGTGGGTAAAGATTCCTCGGATTCTGTGGGTTTTGATAGAAAAAAGCACTATGGACAGACCTGACCTCGCTGTGAAGCCCCTGATTTTGGAATTATATCCCTGAAAAACGGAAAATGTGCCATATTTGATAGATTCACATCATGTCACAAGAAAAACCCGGCTCATGGCCGGGTTCGAATTCTTTAGATAAATATTAGTAAACCTTTGCTCCTGCAGGAATTGCATCGTCAAGCAGTATGAAGTTCAGCATCTCTTCTCCGTCGTAATTGTTTACGCATGACAGAAGCATACCGTTGGATTCCTCTCCCATCATCTTTCTTGGCGGAAGGTTAGTGATTGCAACTGCAGTCTTTCCAACAAGCTCTTCAGGTTCATAGTAATCGTGAATACCTGATAAGATGATTCTGTCTGTGCCGGAACCGTCGTTAAGAACGAACTTCAGAAGCTTCTTGCTCTTAGGAACAGCTTCGCACTTCTT
>JALENF010000109.1 GCA_022767945.1 Bacillota bacterium | reverse complement strand
TATCCCTAAGCACCAAAGGGAAAAGGGTCTAATGTCAATATATTGCAAATCGCTGTAAGCAAGGTTAGAATAGTCCGAAATCGAGTATATGCTTAACAAGTGGAAACGTATGTCCACGGAAGCAAAAGGTAGAGGGGATGATTTCTAGCATCTTTACAAGCAGAAGGAGGAGCAACAAATGGAATTAATTGAATGGATATTACAGGATGAAAATATGGATAAGGCTATCAAATCAGTCAAGAAAAACAAGGGTGCATACGGAATTGATAAGATGTTCCTAGAAGAATATGGGCAATGGCTTCGCCACAAGGTGAGAGTGGTAATACTCAAGCAGTGGAAGAAACCGAGGCGCATATATCTGAACCTTCAGAAACTGAACCAAATCATAGGATGTGGATTCACCCACGAAGAAATCTTCAAGGTTGCGAACAGCAGACTAGGATGGTACAGAAAAAGCGGAATGTATGTAGTGAATTTTGCAATCAGTCCAGAGATACTTGGACGCAAAACAAAGAGCCGACCAGGATTGGTCGACCCGTTGCAATACTATTTGAGTAATATTTGATTCTATATTGATGCAGTGCCGTATACGAGAACCGTACGTACGGTGCAATGGGAGGGTGAGGAAACTCACTCTACCCTATTTGAATCTTATTTTTCTTTATTATTTTTCAGAACAAGTCTCTTGTACTTGCTTGAGTATGTCCAAACTTTTGAGGAAAGTGTGGAGCAGCTCTTTGCGTTAATTGATGAAACCTTCTTTGCTGTAGCAAGCCATGGCTTCCAGTCGAAGTTTGCACCTCCATATGGTTTGCCGGAGGTTTTGTAGTAGTTGTTGAAGATGTTTCTCTTCATTACGTCATAGCCACCACTGTAGTAGCCGATTAGCTGACCCCTGAAGAGATTTCTGTTTGAGCTGCCGGTGACTTTGCCTGTTGAATAATTGTTTTTCACGTAGCCGCCAAGAACATCAGCTTCAGCAGCTAAACCGCCTTCGAAACCAGTTCCCTTGTGGCTAACTGTTCCTGTGTTATAGCAGTTTCTCATATCCGCGCAAAAACCTGCAACTCCGCCTGCGTTGGCTTTGATCTTGCTCTTTACGGAGATAGCGCCTTTGTTGTATGACTGGTCAATCTTCATCACGCTGCCCGCTACGCCTGCTAAAACTATTTCGCCTGTAGAGCCTGCAGGTACGCCTGTATAGGAAACCGATCCGCTGTTGCTACACTTCGACACAAAGTTTTTTATACCGTTTATTTCACAAATTACGCCTGAGACATTCGCGCCGAAGTTGCCTTTTGCACTATTTGTTACGGTAAGTTTTCCGGAATTTGTGCAGGAAACAAGGTTTGACTGGGAGTCAACCAATATGCCTGCAACCATAGGGGCAAACTCGTAAGCCTGGGTCGCCTTTTTCCCTATGATAGAAATATTTCCAGTGTTCTTGCAATCTTTAACGGCTTTTGAACCCAGGTAGCTGACTGCGATACCTGCTGCTGAACATTTACAGCTGCCCCAGTCTTTGTCTGGAGTGTGGGTAATGGTGATATTGCCCTTGTTGGTGCATCCTGTAATCAAGCCACCGCTAGCGACATTGATGATGCCGGAGACTCTCGGTGCATATTGACCAATGTGGGTTATCTCGAAGTTGATGCCGTTGGTGCAGTTCTTGAAGGTTGAGGTTCCCATATCGCAGTCAACAAAACCAGCAGCGTTGCACATGTCGTGACCTTCTACACCCCTGTTTTTTACTTTGATAGTGCCGGAAGTTTTCACATTGATATACGAGCAATTAGTTGACTCACCAACGAGACCGGACGCGCTTCCGCCGTCGCCTAGATTAATATCCACATTTGACATTGTCAGATTCTTAAATGTTGCACCTTTCGCATTTTTGAATAGTGCCACGTTCTCAGTAAACCCTACAGTCTCGTACTTATAACCATTGAGCTTATGGCCATTTCCATCAAGTGTGCCTGTAAATGGTTTCTTCTCGTTTGCAAATAGCAGTAGATTGGCCGGTACCTGAATGTCCTTAGCCAAATAGTATTTGCCAGATGGATTATTCTCCATAGCCTTAAGATCATCAGCCGTTGAAATTGCAGTTCCAACTGTGCCTGCATATGCGAACTGTAGTCCCGCACCTGCCGGCATAGTCAAAGTAACGACCAGCGCCAGTAATATTGATAATACCTTTTTCATCTTGCGTTCCTCCCTTGATTTAGGATGCTTACTCTATCTATAAATTCTATCATGATATGGACGTTATTTGTGCGAGATGGTGCGAAATGTAGGATAAATGGCCTGAAATGTATAATGATTTAATTATGCACAGAATGGCTGGTAAATGGGTGGATTAAATGAGGATGTGGATTATGGCTAGCACAGAAGGCGTTGCTATTGTAGAAGGCTTCTTTTTGTGTTCCAAAGTATTGCCTTTATTACAAAATTATTAAGCTATTTTTACAATGAACATAATACATAGATAATCTGTCTAATATAGTGTATACTCTGAATATGCAAAAACAGAGAGGGGGAACGGCATGCTTAAGCTAGAGAAAGTATCCAAATACTATTCAGCCGGCGGTGTTGTTGCTACAGGCTTCAGCAAGGTGAGCCTGGAGTTTGACATCGGCGAGTTCATCGCCATAACCGGAGAGAGCGGAAGCGGTAAGTCAACACTGCTGAACGTCATATCAGGACTGGATTCATATGAAGAGGGAGAGATGTACGTTGGCGGTATGGCTACCAGCGGCTTTACGAGAGAGGAACTGGAGGATTACCGTAAAAGATACATCGGCAATATTTTTCAGACATTTAATCTGATCAACAGCTACACAGTATATCAGAATGTGGAGCTGGTTCTGCTGCTTAGCGGAGCGAAGAGGGAAGAGGTTGCACCAAAGGTTCATCAGATAATAGAGAGAGTGGGACTGAAGGCATATGAGAACACCAAGGCATCCAAGCTTTCAGGAGGTCAGAAGCAGAGAGTGGCTATAGCCAGAGCTCTGGCAAAGGAAACTCCTATTATCGTTGCCGACGAACCTACGGGAAATCTGGATACTAAATCAGCAGCGGAAATCATAGAGCTGCTTAATGAAATATCCAAAGATAAGCTGATAATAATCGTCACTCACAACTATGAGCAGGTTGAGCAGTACGTGACAAGAAAAATCACTATGCACGACGGCAAGGTTGTGGAAGACAAACAGCTTAAGTCGGAAGCTGGGGGTTTTGATGAACCGGAGGCGAAGGAGGCTGTGGCGGACACTCTTTCCGGAGGAAACACCCTGAGACTGGGCGTGAGGAACACCTTCAACATTCCGGCAAAATTCATACTGATGCTGGTGGTGTTCGTATTCCTGTGCGGAGGAACGATTTCCTCATATACGGGAATCATGAACGAAAAGTCGTATATGAACAGCGGGTGGAACCAATTTTTTGCTGACACAAGCCCGGAGCGAATAGTAATCAAGCGCAGCGACAAGAAGGCTTTCACCAAAGATGACTACGAGAAGATTGAAGCTGTAGGAAACATAGAGCAGCTCGTAAAGGATGACCTTATTCTTGACACAGCGGCATACATTTCCAACGACAGCGATTTCTGGCTGTCGGGAATACTTGAGAGTGCTTCCAAATTTGAAGATCAGATTGTTGAGGGCAGACTTCCGAAAAATGACAGAGAGGTTCTGATCATGGTATCCGACTCCGAGTATGAGAGAGAGGCAGCAGAGAGTGCTCTGGGTAAGAAGGGTTTTCTGACCAACGACAATACAGGTGAACAGCTCCTTAAGGAGAAGATCAAGGTTGTGGGTTATGGTGTTCTGACCAGAGAACAGCAGGAAATCATGGAACACAGCTCGAGGTATATGAGTGGATACTTCTGCCTCAGCGATAAGGGACTGAATGAGATCAGGTATGCAGCGCTGGAGTCACGGAGCAAAATCACCTTCAACTATGACGGCCAGGAGGCTTCTGCACCGATCAAAACCTACGACGGCGTGCCCGAAGGCCACGTATACCTGTGTGAGGATATTGCATATCTGAGCGACAAATGGGCAGTCGGTCAGACTATAAAGGTAAACAATAAGAGCCTGTATTTCGACGACAACTATGAGTTCACGGTCGATGCAGTATACACAAGCAGCAATTATAACTATCTGACGGGAGCAAAGACCTACGACGAGGGGGCTGGCTATGTGTACATGAATCCAAAGGATTATAAGAAGATGTACACCAAGGGCAACTATCAGTCTTCGGTTAAGGTTAAGGATGTAAAAATAATCGACGAGACAAAATCAAAGCTTGAGGAGATGGGATATGACTCCTTCTGCCTGAAGGACGGCATGTTCGATTCATCACAGGGTTTTTCGACGCTGATGAAGGCGTTCCTGACACTGACACTTGCAGTGACTCTGATTGCTTTGTTCTTCGTGACGTACTTCATAATGAAGCTTATTCTTAAGTCGAGAAACGTGTATTTTTCAACTGTCAGAATGCTTGGCGGCACTAAGAGAAACTGTGCTGACCTGATAAGGGTTGAGATAATCACTGTGGCTAACATTGCATTTGCAATCTGTGCCGGACTGGTTGCACTGGTTCATTTCGGCGTAATCGGTAATATTGATTATCTGAATCAGCTGGTAAGCTATCTGAATGTAAAGAATATGGCAATTATCTATGCTCTGACAATTCTCATGTCGCTTCTGCTGGCAGCAAGATACTCTAAGAGTCTGTTCAAGAAAACTGCCATGAACGCATACAAAGAGGAGGTGTAGGGTTTTGATCAGATTAGAAAAGGTTGATAAATATTTCAACAGAAAAAAGAAGAATGAAATCCATGTAATCAACGACACCTCATTAGAGCTTGGTGACAAGGGACTGGTTACATTCCTTGGACATTCCGGCTGTGGTAAGACTACACTTCTTAACACTATCGGGGGTCTGGATAAGGTAAATTCCGGAAGGATTTTTATCGACGATCAGGAAATAACCAGAAAGTCCAGTAACAAGATAGACGAAATAAGGAATCGCAATATCGGGTACATCTTCCAGAACTTCAACCTGATGGAGGACGCATCGGTATTTGACAATGTAGCTATACCCCTGAAAATGATGGGCATAAAGGATAAGGCGGAGATCCAGAAGCGCGTAATGTACATTCTGGAAAGAGTGGGCATGGATCGTTACAAGAACCGCCCGGCCAAGATGCTGTCCGGAGGTGAGAGACAGCGTGTGGGAATTGCAAGAGCTCTGGTGAAGAACCCGAAGATAATCATTGCCGACGAGCCTACGGGTAATCTGGACAGCAGCAATACCATAGAGATAATGAACATTATCAAAGCTATCTCAAAGGACCGCCTGGTAATTCTGGTCACCCATGAAAAGGACATCGCCGAGTTTTATGCTTCCAGAATCATCGAAATCGTTGACGGACGCGTGGTGAATGACAGAATATGTGACCATGACAACGAGCTGGACTATCGAATGGACAACAAGGTTTATCTGAAGGATATGCCGGTTCACAAGGAGATGGTTGAGGGAAACACTAGAATTGACTTCTACAGCGATTCCGAGATCGAGCAGTCCATTAAGGTGGTAATAAGAAACAACAACATCTACATCGAGACAGATGAAAGTATAAGCGCAGGTTCAGATGCGGTGGAGCTCATAGACGACCATTACCAGAAGATTTCCAGGGACATTTACGAGCAGTACGAATTCAACTACGATGAGATGGTTGGAGGACAGCAGGGTGGAAAGTACACATCCATATATAATCCGGTTACACTTGTGAAAGGCGGATTCAAAAAGGTTGCCTCGTACTCTGTAATCAAGAAGATTCTGCTTCTGGGATTTCTGATGGCGTCCATGCTGAGCATATATGCCATAAGCCACCTGGCGGGCATTCTCACCGTGGAAGACAGCCAGTTCGTAACGAGCAATCAGAACTATGTCACTGTCAAAACAGGCAAACTAAACATGAAGACTTACGAAAAATTTGGGGGTTTTGACGGGGTGGACTATGCGCTACCGGGAGACAGCATGGTCAACTTCACCCTGCCGCTGGACGATTTCTATCAGACATTCCAGGCGTTCGACACACTGACCGGATCTCTCTCATCATCAGAACTCATAGATGAGGAAGCCCTGATTGCCGGAAAGAACGTTACGAAGAAGAAGGAAATTGTTGTGGATAAACTGGTGCTGGATGCGCTATTTGAGCGCGGACAGACAGCCATGATCGGTATCAGAACCTATGACCAGATGGTGGGAAGAAAGGTGAACATTCCTGACCTGGGTGATTTCACCATCGTAGGAGTAACAGATCAGAGCAGCCCTTCAATCTACGCGAAAAAGAACATGCTGGGCGATATTGTCTACTCGAGTCCGTCTGAAGGAAGCGGAGATGCCACGTATATGGACGAAATCGGGGAGAATGAGCAGAAGGAGATAAACAAGTACAAGTATGTCAGGACTGATGAAGGCTTCGAAATTGTTTCCGGCACGAGACCGGGCAACTATCAGGCACTGATTCCTGAGAATATGAAATACGACTATGCGATTGGCAGCCTGCTGAAGAACAAGGTGAACGGCAGGAAGCTGGAGGTTTCCGGATATTACAGATGCAGTGACAGCAGGCAGACCATATACGTTAACGACAGTACGGCAATGATGAAATTTATCGGAGGTAAGAAGGATGTTACATTATGTGCCTCTGACAAGGCCGCTGTTATTTCGGCCGTTCAGCAGAGCGGAGCTCAGGCAATTGACAATTATCAGAGGGATAAGGATGAGTACCTCAAGCAGATTGAAAAGGAAATGATAGCGACATGCATCACGGCTGCGATAATTCTGTTCATATCTCTGATTGAGATCTATCTGATGCTTCGTGCATCCTTCCTGTCGAGAATCAAAGAAGTTGGAGTGCTTCGCGCCATAGGTCTGAAGAAGAGGGATATCTACAAGATGTTCTCCGGTGAGATAATTGCTATATCGTGCCTGACAACTCTGCCGGGTATGGCGGTTATGGCCTACATTCTGTACGGCGTGACTAAGATACCGGGAATAGGGGAAAACTACATGATTAATCCTGCGGTATTCTTCGGAAGCCTGGCACTGGTGTTCATATTCAACATGTTTGCAGGTCTGCTGCCGGCAATTCGCACAATGAGAATGACTCCTGCGGCTATTCTTGCGAGAAACGATGTGAACTGATGAGTGAAAGATAAATAGCAGACAATTACAGACGTTAAAAAGAATGCCTCTTCCCGGTCGGGAAGGGGCATTCTTCAGTTAAAACGCTCTTTAATGCTTTTTAATTCTATTTAATGCTATTTTAGAACGTGCATTTGCTTGTGTTTTTCCATATACCGTTTTTCTCTGCAGCTTTGATCAGGTCTTCTCTGAAATCTGGATGAGCGATGTTGATCAGAAGCTCAGCTCTTTCCCATGTGGATTTTCCCTTAAGGTCAGCAGCACCGTATTCTGTAACGATGTAGTTTGTGGCAGTTCTTGGTGTTGTAACGATAGCACCCGGCGAAAGGATAGGAGCTATCAGGGATTCTCTGCTTCCGTCAGGAAGAGTTCTTGTGGATGGTGTGCACAGGAAGCTCTGACCGTCGTCTGACAGATATGCACCCATTACAAAGTCAAGCTGTCCGCCGGTTCCGCTGATCTGCTGATGACCTGCAGATTCTGAACAAACCTGTCCGTAAAGGTCAACCTGAATACAGCTGTTTATGGATACAAACCTGTCGATGCTGCCGATTACGTTAACATTGTTTACATAATCGACGGGAGCGCTGCAGCAGATTGGGTTATCGTCGATAAAATCATACAGACGCTTGGTTCCGCCTGCGAAGGTGTATAATGCCTTGCCCTTATCCACAGGCTTGTTTCCTGTAAGCTTTCCCGCTTCAAACAGATCTACATAGGCATCTACGAACATTTCTGTGTGACCGTTGATATTTCTGACGTCGGACTCATTGGCCAGCATCTGACCGATGCAGTTAGGCAGACCGCCGATTCCCAGCTGAAGTGTACTGTGGCTGCGAATTCTTTCAACTACGTGTGCAGCTATTTTTCTGTCAATTTCTGTTGCCGGCTTGGAAGGAAGCTCTGCAAGAGGTGTGTTTGTTCCCTCAACAACGTAGTCTATTCCGTAGAGATTAAGCTGGGTCTGATGCCCCTGGGCAATAGGCATGTTCTCGTTTACTTCAACTATTATTTTCTTTGCGCCCTTGATAACTCCCCACATGTCAGCAACCTGAGGTCCCAGATTGAAGTTACCGTGAGAATCCATTGGCGCAACCTGAAAGAAGGCGATGTCTATACCACACTCGTTGTTTTTCCAGTAGAAAGGCAGTTCGTTGAACAGCATAGGGATGTACCAGCATCTTCCGTCTTTGCACATCTTTCTGTCAAAACCACTGAAGTGTGCTGACGCAAATCTTACCTGGTCATTGGAAGTTGTCGCCTGATAAACCTTGAAGGGCTCATGTCTGATTGCAACAGTACTGATAATTTCTACGCCCTGCAGCTCGTCGGCTCTCTTTGCAAGGGCGGCATCGATATCCACTACGCTGCCGCATCCAAGTCCAAAGTGGATTCTGGAATTGTTCTCAACCATTGCAGCAGCCTGATCGGCAGTGATGAGCTTTTTCTTATACTCTTCTGCCAGAGATGAAACCTTATACATCTTTTCCTCTACCTCCTGTTTGGGGACTGTCAACAAGTTTGTTTATTTTTTAACAAGATGAACTTATTGTACTATATTGCAGGGAAAATATCAAGAAAAATAGAATTGAAAATACAGGGAAAAAGAGTTAGAATTTTTGAAAAAGACGTTTGGGGAAAGCGAAAATGTGTAATTGGAAAGGGTTTAGGATTTTATGAAATATAGAAAAAACAAGAAAGGTGAGCCTGTTTCTCTTCTTGGATATGGCTGCATGAGGTTTTCCCGGAAGGCAGGCAAAATAGATATAGATAAGGCAGAAAAAGAGGTGCTGCATGCCGTAGAGGCGGGAATAAACTACTTCGATACGGCTTATCTTTATCCCGGAAATGAGGTTGCTCTGGGTGAAATACTGGCACGCAACAGTCTTCGCGAGAAAGTGAATGTGGCAACCAAGCTGCCTCATTATCTGATAAAGAACGCATCTCAGATAGATAAATTCTTTGAGGAGGAATGCAGACGTCTGCAGACAGACTATATAGATTACTACCTGATGCATATGCTGCCTAACATGGAGGCATGGGAGAAGCTTGAACGGCTTGGTATAAGGGAGTGGATTCAGAATCACAAGGAGTCGGGACGCATCAGACAGATCGGGTTCTCCTTTCACGGCAACACGGAGGAATTCATTAAACTCCTGGATGCATACGACTGGGATTTCTGTATGATTCAGTACAACTATATGGATGTGAAGACTCAGGCCGGACAGGCAGGACTCCATGCGGCATATGAAAGAGGAATTCCCGTTATAATTATGGAACCTCTCAGGGGCGGGAAGCTGGTAGATATGCTTCCGAAGGAGGCGAAGTCCCTAATGGAAAAATATCCTGTCAGAAGAAGTCCTGCTGAATGGGCTTTTCGCTGGCTGATGCAGCAGCCGGAGGTTACCTGCGTACTGTCCGGGATGAATTCTATGGACATGCTTGATGAGAATGTTCGAATCGCCTCAGAAGTGGAGACAGGTGAGTTTGGCGAAGCGGAGGAGGTTTTGATAGATTCCGTGCGCAAAGCCATAAATGCGACTCTTAAGGTAAACTGTACGGCATGTCGGTACTGTATGCCTTGCCCGGGAAATATCGACATACCGGGAACTTTTAAGTGCTACAACTCCATGTATACCGAGAGCAAAAGCGCCGGTCGCCAGGAATTTCTTCAGCTGGTTGCATTTCAGAGAGATGTCAGAAAATGCATAGGCTGCGGAAAATGTGAGTCCAACTGTCCGCAGCATCTGGTTGTACGTGAGGAGCTGGCTGCGGCAGAAAAAGCGTTGCTTCCATGGTATTATAAGTTTGCATTGAAGGGTATGAGGGTATATAACAGATATATGGATAAGTAGACGATTGAGGTTTATGGGTCTATTGGGATTGGCTCTTGGGCGGCGGTTCGCAGGTGGCCAAATCTACTCTTGGGCGGCGGTTCGCAGTATCGCGGACAGGACATTTGGCTATTTTTTTATTGAAAAGTACCAAATCCTGATTATTATTACAGGGCTCAGCCTGCTGATATTCATTATTCTTATAATTATGCATGCATCGACCCTGATCAGTAAGGTAGATTTTGGTGATTTCGAAAAATCAAAGCTGAACTGTCTACAGAAATATCCATTTAAACCTAGATATACGCTCAAGAGCGGTAGAAAAAGATTTTTTTATCTATTCGACGATGAAGCATTGGTACTATATGAATCAAAAAAGCTAAAATGTACTGTCGACGATAGAAAAATCAGGTGGCGCGGTATAGAATATGACGAATAATCTTTAATAAACTGTGCATGATGCGATAGCTAAAAATAATAAAATGAGGTACACAAAAATGGAAGAAAACAAAGTAACTAATCAGATGCCTCTGATAGGTGACAAGGCTCCGGAATTCAGAGCGATGACAACTCAGGGAAAGATTGAATTCCCACAGGATTATAAAGGTTCATGGATTGTTCTTTTCTCACATCCTGCTGATTTTACACCGGTATGTACTACCGAGTTTATCACCTTTGCGTCTATGGCGGAGGAATTTGCAGAAATTAATACAAAGCTTATCGGTTTATCTATTGATTCCTTGCATTCTCATCTTGCATGGGTGAAAAATATCGAGAGCATTGAGTGGAACGAGCATAAGAATGTTAAGATTCCGTTCCCAATCATTGCTGACATCAGCATGAATGTGGCAAAGAAGTACGGAATGCTTCAGACTGTTGCGAATACGCAGACTGTAAGAGCTGTATTCATCATCGATCCCGAAGGAATCATTCGTACAATTCTTTACTATCCGATGTCAGTTGGTCGTAACCTGGATGAAATAAAGAGAATTATCATTTCACTTCAGCTTCACGATGAAATCGGTACTGCAACTCCTGCAAACTGGACACCGGGAGATGATGCGCTTCTTGGAGCACCGCTTACACTTGAAGAGGCAGAGGACAGAAAGAATCGCGATGATCTTGATATCATAGAATGGTACCTGGCAAAGAAGAAACTGTAGTTAAGAGATATCACAAGCGGCGGCACACCAACCGGTGCCGCCTTACGAATAGGTCGCGCAACATTGTTTTCGCATAATCCGGCACAAGAATCCCCTTGATACTTTTGCGAGAACGTGGTATGCTAGTATTCGTGAAATGAATAAGTCTCCGTAGGTAAATGGATATACCAACGCTCTCCTAAAGCGTAATTGTGGGTTCGATTCCCACCGGGGATACCACAAACAGGCAGAGCCTTCCGAATGGAGGGCTCTGTTTGTTTGTGAGATAATCGAAGGGAATCGAACCCTGAGAGGGCGCGAGGGTGAAGGGAGACAGTCCGGTGGACTGTCGAGTAGCGAGCGGTCCAAGCCGACTGAAAGAGGAGGCGCAGGACGGCGGATTTGCGAAGCAAAGACGTCATCCCACCGGGGATACCACAAACAGGCAGAGCCTTCCGAATGGAGGGCTCTGTTTGTTTGTGAGATAATCGAAGGACTTTTCCTATTGAGAATAATAGTTTTGAATAGGAGCTTAAGCATATGTATATACTATTGGTAGCTGACTTTTCGGCTAAAATTTACTAATATTACATAATAGCCGAAATCAACTTGCTTTTGGCTTGCGTTTCGGCTATTATGTAATTAAATTACAAATCAACCGAGGAGGTATTTGCATGAATTATATTGACAGAAATTTGGAGAAGGTCGTCCTTCAAGTCTCCGATGAGTATCCGGTTGTTTTAGTTACCGGGCCCAGACAGGTCGGTAAAACCACAATGCTTCAAAAGCTGATGGAGGGGACGGAACGAAAATATGTTTCTCTTGATGATTTGAACGAGAGAAGTTTAGCAAAAACGGACCCTGAGCTTTTTCTGCAGCTGCATAAACCACCGGTGCTGATTGACGAGGTTCAGTATGCTCCGGAACTGTTCACTTATATTAAAATCCATGTGGACAAAACACACAATCCCGGCAACTTCTGGCTTACCGGTTCGCAGGTTTTTAAGCTTATGCGTGGTGTACAGGAGTCTCTTGCAGGCCGTGTTGCTGTGCTTTCATTGACCTCCTTATCCCAGGCAGAGATGTGCGGAAAACAGATGGAGCCATTTCTTGTTGATCTGAAAGCTTTGACCGAAAGAAGTGAGCAAAGAACACCTGCTGATGCAGAAAGTATTTATGCGAGAATCTTCAAAGGTTCCATGCCTGCGCTTATCAGTGGTCAGAACAGCAATAGCCAGATTTTTTACAGCAGCTATTTATCCACCTATATCGAAAGAGATATCAGAGAATTATCTGACTCAATTGATTCGCTGAAGTTCCTGAAATTTATTACAGCAGTGGCAGCCAGAAGCAGCCAGATGTTAAATATGGCTGACATTGCCAGAGATGCTGATATCAACCAGAAACAGGCCAAAGACTGGCTGGGAATCCTGGAAACACTGGGTATTATTTTCTACCTCCATCCATATTCCAACAACATGCTGAAAAGACTGGTGAAGACACCAAAGCTGTATTTTTATGATACCGGCCTGGTCTGCTACTTGACGAAATGGAGCAGTCCGGAAACGCTGGAAAGCGGTGCAATGAACGGAGCAATTCTTGAGAACTATGTCGTTTCCGAAATCAGAAAAACCTATCTGAACTGCGGAAAAGAGCCTTTCATGTACTATTATCGGGATAAGGATGCCAAGGAAATTGATATCGTCTTAGAGCATGATGGTGTACTTAATCCGATTGAAATTAAAAAGTCGTCAAATCCCGGAGCAGAGCTTACCGGCGTATTTCATCTTCTGGATAACGCATCAATTCCGAGATCAAAGGGCGCGATCCTGTGCATGAAACCAGAGCTGTCTGCCATTGACCGGGAAAACTATATTGTGCCGATTTGGATGATATAAAAAATACATACCGGCATTCACTTCCCTTCTAGAAATGAGTGACGGTATGTTTTCATTAATCTCTGTGCAAATTCTGTTTCCGTCATTTTATCCATTTTATATTCTGTGGCAGGGTTTACTTACCACGCACATTTTTCAGAAACACCGGATTATTACATAATCAACGCAGGAGCTTATTAGTAGAAGGGACAGTTTGAATTTTGCCGGAAAAAAAGATATAATACACAATGAATTTTTAGAAATAACGGACTGCCGATATCATTACAAAGAATGAGGATAATATTATGAACCTTATGATATGCGACGACAAAGAAAACGAGCTTGAAAAAATTCGCCAAATTTTTTCCGAATACGCTCTTACGAATTCGGATCTTTCGCTTGCCGTAAAATGCTCTTAAATCCTTTCGATATGCTGGATGAGATGGGCAAAAGCGAAGAGGACACCTATTATAGCCCCGGAGCTGTTACGATGAATACCACTGTGGGAGGATGAAAAAATGAACATGACGCTTGAGGTAAGCGCCAACTTGCTAAAGTGGCTGCGGTACGTCCACAGTCACTGAGAGGGCGCGAGGGTGAAGGGAGACAGTCCGGGGGACTGTTAGTTTGCAAAATGTCAGATTTCCCTCTTGACAGTGTATACATGTATATGTTAAGTTAGTATCTGTTCGAAGAATTGTTCAGAATTGAAGAAGACTGAACAAGGAGACGGCTCTTGAGAATTCGTTAAGTCGAATGCCGAAGGTGCAAGGTCTGAATTTCAGGCTGAATCTCTCAGGCAAAAGGAAAGAGTTATAACAGTCAGACTGCGAGGTTTATTTTTGACTAGTTACTCTTTTTGAATATGTATTTCAAGAGCTACTGATTTTTTAGTAGTTTTTTTTTATTGTGAAGGAGGACTAGTTATGTTTGAAACTCTAGAATCAGTGCTATATCCAATTGTATGTGATATAAATACATATCTGTCAAGCTACATACTTGTATTTCTGTTGATTGGCGTAGGATTATGGTACACAGTAAAGACAAAATTCGTTCAGGTAAGATGCTTTGGTGAAGGAATGCGCAAGGTTTTCGGAAGCATTTCTCTGCGTGGAGAAAAGAACAAAGCCGGCATGAGTTCATTCCAGGCTCTGACAACTGCAATTGCAGCACAGGTAGGAACCGGTAATATTATCGGTGCATCCGGAGCAATACTTACAGGTGGTCCGGGAGCAATATTCTGGATGTGGATAATTGCCTTCTTTGGAATGGCAACCATTTACGCAGAATCTACACTGGCAATCGAAACCAGAAAAAGAGACGAGGACGGTACTATCCATGGAGGACCGGTTTACTATATTACAACTGCATTCAAAGGAGCTTTCGGAAGATTTCTGGCCTGTTTCTTTGCAATTGCAATAATCCTGGCTCTAGGCTTCATGGGATGTATGGTACAGTCAAATTCAATCGGCTCAACCTTTGAAACAGCATTTGGCATTCCTGCGTGGCTTGTAGGAATCGCACTTGTAATAATCTGTGGCATAATATTCCTTGGAGGAATACAGCGATTAGCTTCAGTAACAGAAAAGATTGTTCCGATTATGGCAGCTATCTTTATTCTTGGTGGGCTGGTTGGAATCATAATGAGAATAATATACATTCCGGAAACCTTCG
>JALENF010000080.1 GCA_022767945.1 Bacillota bacterium | reverse complement strand
TTTGACCTATTATGCAATTTCCAGCGCGATTTCCATCATCTTCGTGAAAGTAGTCTGTCTTTCTTCAGAAGTAGTCTGAGCTCCTGTGATGATATCATCGGAAATAGTGCACAGGCAAAGAGCATTCTTGCCGGCCTTCATTGCCTCGTAGTACAGAGCGGCTGATTCCATCTCAACTCCCATTACGCCTAATTCCTTAAGCTTCATTTCTGTACCGGATTCGTCATAAAAAATGTCAGAAGAGTACATAGTACCTACATGAGCAGTAATTCCTAAATCTTCAGCAGCCTTTACTGCCTTCTGAAGAAGCTCGAAGGAACATACTGCCGGAATCTGAGCATCAATCTTGAACTGAGAAGTCCAGTTGGAGTTAGTTACACTGGCCATAGCAATTGTAACATCCTTAAGCTTGATGTGTTCCTGAAGTGATCCTGCTGTACCGACTCTGATGATGTTCTTGACATCGTAGAAATTGAACAGCTCGTGGGAGTAGATTCCGATTGAAGGCATACCCATACCGGAGGCCATAACGGAAACTCTCTTGCCCTTGTAAGTTCCTGTATAGCCCTGAACTCCTCTTACGTTGTTGATCAGTACAGGGTTTTCCAGGAATGTTTCAGCGATAAACTTTGATCTCAGCGGATCTCCCGGCATGATAACTGTTTCTGCAAAGTCTTCTTTCTGACATGCTATATGCGGTGTTGGAATATTTGACATTTTAAACATCTCCTTTATATGCTAAAATAATTGATACATATAATTTACCCTATCATACAGGAGTTTGTCAAAGGAAAAGGAATATGAACATGAACAAGAAGAAGGTATGCATCATATACACAGGCGGAACCATTGGTATGGTCAACACGAAAAACGGATTTGCACCGAAGAAGGGATACCTCCCTGAGGTGTTATCGCAGATAGACGATTTGTATAACGAGAGTATGCCGGACTGGGACATTATTGAGTTCGAGCCGCTGCTGGATTCGTCAAACATAGCAGTTGAGCAGTGGAATCAGATAGGACATGCCATTGCAGACAACTACCGGGACTATGATGGTTTTGTTGTTCTCCACGGTACCGACACCATGGCGTACACTGCATCGGCACTTTCCTTCATGCTGGAGGGGTTATCCAAGCCTGTAGTGATTACCGGCTCGCAGATACCCCTTTCTGAACTCAGAAGCGACGGACGAGACAATCTCATAACCTCCGTAATGATTGCCGGGCAGGGAGTCGCCCGAGAGGTGTGCCTGTACTTCGGAAGCAGATTAATTAGGGGAAACTGTGCGACCAAGTCATCGGCAGACGGCCTGATTGCCTTCGATTCGCCCAATTATCCGTGTCTGGCAGAGGCGGGAATTGAAATAAAATACGACATGCCTCATCTGATGCACCAGAAGGACGATAAAATGAATGACACCGAATTTCACCTGAGAGAGCTGAAACAGGTCTCTATCGGGGTTTTGAAAATATTTCCGGGAATCCAGTTCGACCTTTTCGAGCCGATAATGACGGAAAAGCTTAAAGGAATAGTGCTGGAAACCTTCGGAGCCGGCAACATTCCGAGCACTGACCGGAGCCTGCTTCATATTATAGAGAAGGCCTTCAGAAACGGGACAATTGTAACCGTCTGTTCCCAGTGCCACAGCGGCACAGTCAAGCTTGGAACCTACGAGACCAGTGCGGCTCTGACAAAAGCAGGTGCAGTAAGCGGATACACCATGACCACCGAGGCCGCTGTTGCCAAGCTTTACTATCTGTTCAGCTGCGGATACACGAGAGACAAAATCAAGGAACTTATGGAGGAAAATCTGAGGGGCGAGTTGTTGAAATAACAACAAGACTGTGGTAGAATAATCAGATATTCGTTAGAAATCAATGTTATCGCATATAAAGGGGAAGAGAAAATGAACAGTAAAAAATATGACGGAATGCTTTATGATTTCAGGGAGATAAAAGACCTGAAGGACATGATAAGCTCAAGCGCAAGGCTTTTTAAGAACGAAACAGCATATATGCAGAAGGACAGACCGGGCGGGGATTTCGTGCCGCTTACTTACGGAGAGTTCTACAGGCAGATGGAGGCACTTGGAACCAGGTTGCTGGATCTTGGACTTAAAGACAAGAAGATTGCAGTAATCGGCGACAGCTGCTATGAATGGATTATGACATACTTTGCCGTAGTATGCGGTGTTGGCGTGATCGTTCCCCTGGACAAAAACCTTCCGAAGGAGGAACTGAGAAATCTGGTTAAGCGCTCGGAGGCAAGTGCTATCGTATACACCAAGCGCAGTGAAAAAAGCCTGCAGGAGATTATGGCGGAGCCGGGCACTGTAGAGTATTTTATCTCCATCGGAGACGATCAGCACAGTGACAGGGCACTTTCTCTATCAAAACTCATAGAGGAGGGCAACCGACTTCTGAAATCCGGCATCCGTGATTACATCGATGCAGAAATTGACCCGGACAGGATGGCAACTCTGATGTTCACATCAGGCACAACAGGCATGGCAAAGGGTGTAATGCTTTCACACAAGAATATTGTATCAAACGTTTACAACATGTCCAAATACGTTCGCATACCGAAGGACGGAATTGTACTTTCAATTCTGCCGATTCATCATGCTTACGAGTTTACATGCAGCATCTGCACTACCTTCTATCAGGGTAAGACTGTAGCAATCTGTGAAGGAATCAAATACATTCAGAAGAATATGCAGGAATCCAAGGCGAACATCGTCCTGGGAGTTCCTCTTGTATTTGAAAAGATGTACAAGGGCATGTGGAAGCAGGCTGAAAAGCGCGGAGAGGCTGAAAAGCTCCGTAAGGCTATCGACCTGTCCAGAAAGATGAAACTATACAATAATACGGCTTTGATGAAGAAGCTGTTCAAGGCTGTTCACCACTCCTTCGGTGACAACATCAAGCTGTTCATCGCCGGCGGTGCAGCAATTGACCCGGCAGTAATAGAAGATTTCGAAGCCATGGGTCTTCCTATGATTCAGGGGTATGGAATGAGCGAGTGCGCTCCTATTATTGCTGTTAACCAGGACCGTTACAGCAAGGCTGCATCAGTAGGTAAGCCTATGCCGGGAACTGAGGTTAAGATTCTTGATCCGGATGAGGACGGAATCGGAGAGGTTCTCTGCAAGAGCGACTCTGTAATGATCGGATACTATGAGAATCCTGAGGCAACTGCTGAGGTTCTGCAGGACGGATGGCTTCATACAGGTGACATCGGTTATCTTGATGAGGACGGTTTCCTGTATCTGACAGGAAGAAAGAAGACTGTCATAGTTACCAAGGGCGGTAAGAACATATTCCCTGAAGAAGTTGAGGCTGTTCTTATGGAAAGTGAACTGATTCAGGAAGTAGTTGTCTACGGAAAGATAGACGAAAAGGTAGGAAATGTAATGGTCAGCGCAGATATCTTCCCTAACTACAGTGCTCTTGAACAGTTAAAGGGAAAGATGGAGCCGGGCGAAATTTACAACTTCTACAGAGAACTTGTGGACGAAATCAACAAGAAAATGCCGGCATATAAGGCTGTAAAGAGAATAAATATTAGAGACAGGGAATTTGACAAGACCACAACGGGAAAAATCAAGAGATACGGTAACGTCAGCGATACTGAAGAGGGTGAGACATCTTTAAATATGGGGTACATTCAGAAGAAGGAAGCTGAAATCAAGAGGGCGAAAAGATTCGTGAAGGAACTGAATGAATCTGACGATCCGTATGTCAGATATAAGGAAAGCCGCCCTATTACAGACATTAAGAACATGTTTGAGACAAGCGTGGCTCTATATGGGGACAACGTTGCCTTCAGACAGAAATTCGAGAGAAATGAACCGTACAAGTGCATCACGTATAAAGAAGCACTGGATGACGTAAATGGTCTGGGCACTGCTCTTATCAACAGAAATCAGAAGGGCAAGAGAATTGCCGTTATCGGTGAAACCTGCTATCAGTGGGAAAGCTCATACCTTGCAGTCATCTGCGGCACAGGAATGGTAGTACCTCTTGACAAGGAACTGAGTGCCGAGGATCTGGAGGGTCAGATTATTGACGCGGAGGTTACTGCAGTAATCTTTGACAGGAAGTATGAGAATATGTTCAAGGAAATGAAGGCTTCGGGAAGAACAAAGCTGGAGCTGCTGGTAAACTTCTGGTCTGAAGAACATACCGAAGAGGTTCTGTCCTGGAAAGCTTTGATAGAAGAAGGAAAACAGCAGGTTGCACATGGGGACAGACAGTTTATTGATGCGGAAATCTACGGAGATGAGCCTGCGGTAATCCTGTACACATCCGGAACCACCGGAATCGCAAAGGGTGTAATGCTGTCGCATTACAATCTGGCTTTCGACCTGATGGGTGCGCCAACAGTGCTTAAGGTGAACACCTCCGACATTTTCTTCTCAGTGCTGCCTGTACATCACACTTATGAATGTACATGTGCATTCCTGATGCCTCTGTACAAGGGTGCGTCAATCGCATACTGCCAGGGACTGAAGTATATAGTGAAGAATCTTGAAGAGGTTAAGCCTACGATGATTCTGGGTGTTCCTGTTCTTATAGAATCACTGTATAAGAAAATCTGGAAGGGTATCAGAGAAAAGGGCAAGGAAAAGACCTTTAAGAAGCTGATTGCTGCTAACAGAAGAACTAAAAAGCTGGGGCTTGATATTACCAAGCCTTTCACAAAGGAAATTCTGGATATCTTCGGCGGTAGAATGAGAGTAATCATTTCCGGCGGAGCTGCTATCAATCCTGAAATCCTGCAGTTCTTTAACGATATCGGAATCATTGCGGTACAGGGCTACGGACTGACAGAATGTTCACCTATGACTGCTTTGAACCCTGATGTTGAAAAGTATATGAAAAATACGTCAGCCGGACATCTTCTTCCGGGTATGGAGGTTAAGATTGCTGATGCGGATGAAGACGGTATCGGAGAAATCTGTTTCAAGGGTGCTAACGTGATGCTGGGATACTACAACAATCCTGAGGCTACTGCGGACGTTATAAGGGACGGATGGTTCCATACAGGAGATCTGGGTTATGTGGATGAGGACAATTTCATCTTCATTACAGGCAGAAAGAAGAACGTTATCATCACAAAGAACGGTAAGAATGTATTTCCGGAGGAACTGGAATACCTGATCTGCAAGATTCCATACGTAAATGAGGCAATGGTATGGAGTGAAGAAGAGGAAGGTGCGGATACTACTATTGCAGCTACAGTGACTGTTGACCATGAAGAGGTTGCTGAGGTGCTGGGAGAAGTGTACGATGACGAGCATGTGGAAGCTTTGATATGGGAAGAAATCGACAAGGTAAACGACAGCCTGCCTTTCTTTAAAAAGATTAAGAAGCTGATAGTCAGAAAAGAGGATTTCGAAAAGACTACAGGGAAGAAAATAAAGAGATTTGTCGACAGCAATAAAAACAGCTAAACATTGACAGACAGCCGTTTCTAATATATAATAATGCGATACGTATGGGGTAATACCGTGCGGCAAGAAGGAGGATGTATATATTATGGCAGAAGAAATACTACTGACCCAGGAGGGTTATGATAAATTAGAAGAAGAAAGAGATTATCTGGTTGCTGTCAGAAGAAAAGAAGTTTCTGAAAGACTCAAAGAGGCAATCTCGTACGGAGACCTTTCTGAAAATGCTGAGTACGATGCGGCTAAGAATGAGCAGGCTGAACTTGAAGAGAGAATCAACAAGGTTGAGAACATGCTTAAGAATGCCAGAATCATCAATGAAGACGAGATTTCAGACGATCAGGTTAACGTTGGTGTAACCGTAACAGTAACAGATACAGACCACAATGAGGAACTACACTTTGTTATCGTTGGATCAACTGAGACTGATCCTTTTGCTGAACCGGCTAAAATTTCAAATGAATCCCTGGTTGGTCAGGGTCTTCTTGGTAAGAAAATAGGCGAAGTGGCTGAAATTATCGTACCGGATGGGACACTGCACTATAGAATTGACAATATTGTGAAATAGAAAAGGTGGTTGAATCAAATGAGTGAGGAAATGAATGTAAACGTAAACCCGGAAGCTGAAGAACTTTCGGAAGAGAAGATTGGCGAACAGAGACAGATCAGACGTGAGAAGCTGAAGAAGCTTCAGGAAGCAGGAAGAAATCCTTTTATTCATGAAACATGGAACGTGACAGCTCACAGCATGGACATCAAGGACAACTTTGATGCAATGGAGGATCAGGAGGTTTCATGCGCAGGAAGAATTATGGCTTTCAGACAGATGGGCAAGGCTTCCTTCATCGATATTCAGGATAAACAGGGAAGAATCCAGTGCTACGTTAGAAAAGATGCTATCGGTGACGAAGAGTACAGCTGGTTCAAGACTTATGATATCGGTGACATCGTTGGTGTTGAAGGAACAGTGTTCAAGACTAAGCACGGCGAGGTATCTATCAAAGTAAGCAATATCGTACTTCTTTCCAAATCTCTGCAGGTTCTTCCTAACAAATGGCATGGACTGAAGGATACAGATATCAGATACAGACAGAGATATACTGACCTTATCATGAATCCTGAAGTAAGAGAGACATTCTACAAGAGATCCAGAATTATTCATGAAATCAAGAGAGTTCTTGAAGAGGATTACGGATATCTTGAGGTAGATACTCCGATTCTTACACCGATTGCAGGTGGTGCGGCTGCCAGACCTTTCGAGACACACCATAACACACTGAACATGGATCTGAAGATGAGAATCTCCAACGAATTATATCTGAAGAGACTTATCGTCGGCGGCCTGGACAGAGTATACGAAATGGGTAAGATGTTCAGAAACGAAGGTATGGACAGAAATCACAACCCTGAGTTCACTTCCATGGAATGCTATATGGCATACGGTAATATGGAAACTATGATGGAAGTAACTGAACAGGTTGTTTATACGGCTGCTATGGCTGTTAACGGAACACCGATCATCAGCTACCAGGGCAAGGAATTCGACGTAACTCCGCCTTGGAGAAGACTGAACATGGCTGAAGCTGTAAAGGAAATCACAGGCGTTGACTTTGCTAAGATTGATACTGATGAAGAGGCTAGAGCAGCTGCTATTGCATACGGTATGGATGCAGAAGATATAAAGGATTACACAAGAGGCAAGCTGATCGCGGAAATGTTCGAGGAATACTGTGAAGATGTTCCGGGATATCTGGATGGACCGGTATTCGTAGTGGGACATCCTGTAGAAATTTCACCTCTTGCCAAGAGAGACCCTGAGGATCCGAGAATCACAAGAAGATTTGAAGCTTACATTAACTGCTGGGAAATCGCAAACGCATTCTCCGAGCTGAACGACCCGATCGATCAGTACGAAAGATTCGTAGAACAGCAGGCACAGCTTGACTCAGGCGAAGACGATGAGGCACATCCAATGGATATGGACTTCGTAAACGCTCTGGAAGTTGGTCTTCCTCCAACAGGTGGACTGGGAATCGGTATCGACCGTGTAATCATGCTTATCACTGACGCGCCAAGCATCAGAGACATTATTTTGTTCCCGACTATGAAGCCTGAAAAGAAGGGTGGCGCAAAGGCTGCTGAAGAAAAGAGAGTTAAGATTACTGACAAGACTAAGATTGAAGTGGAACCTTTATTCGAGGAATATGTAGACTTTGACTCATTCTCAGCATGCGATTTCAGAGCTGTTAAGATTAAGAAGTGCGAAGCTGTTCCTAAGAGCAAGAAGCTTCTGAAGTTCGTTCTTAACGACGGTTCCGGCACAGAC
>JALENF010000072.1 GCA_022767945.1 Bacillota bacterium | reverse complement strand
ACTCTTCCATCACCATAAGCGGTCGCAAGAATCTCTCTCGCAGGACCGTCGCCCTTGAACTGAACCGTCAGCTTGTCACTTTCATTTTTCATCATCAAAGCCATCAGACCTGCACCTGTCAGAACTCTTCCAAGACCTGCTGTTGCAAGAGGCGTAGTGTTGTGAATTTTTCTCGCTGTTTCCACCATATCCGTGGAGACAGTCAGATACACTCTGAATGATTTGCTTCTATCTATTCCTATAATAACTTTACTCATATCTAATCCATCCTTTTTCTTACAAGTGGCATTTCTCTTTTCAATAATCATATATTTTATCACAAATCACACAAATTTAATACAGAAAAAACATAAAAGAGGGTTATAATTTATTTACAGAATAAAACAATATTAAATGCGAAGGGGGAACCAATATGGACGAATGGACTAACAACGAAAACACTTATGGCGAAAGCTCCGGAAGCGACGGTTTTGATAACGGCCATGATTTGAATAACGAACAGAACCCGAATAATGAACAGAACCTGAATAACGGGCAGTACTATGGAGAAAGCTTCCGTAACATGTCCGGTGCAGCAGTAAAAGAACCGAAATACGTAACAAGAAAAGTTTTTATCCTGACGGTCATCATCTGCATGATTCTGACCTCTGCACTTTCTGCGGGCGCAGTAGTTCTGCTTTCCAGAACAGGTGTAGTGTCCACAGGAAAAACAGTCTCTGCAACAAACTATACTCTTCAGGAAGCTACAGGAAGCGAGAAATCCATCCAGGAAATCATCGCAATGAATGAAAATGCAGTCGTAGAAATCAGAACCGAATCCACTGCATATGACATGTGGCTGAGAAACTATGTTACTGAAGGTGCAGGAAGCGGCGTAATCGTGGATACCAAGGGATACATCATGACAAACAACCATGTGGTTGAAGGTTCAAACAAGATAACCGTTACACTGAAAGACGGCACAGAATATGACGCAAAAATCGTCGGAACAGATCCAAGCAACGACATCGCTGTCCTGAAGATTAAGGCCGGCAACCTTACAGCCGCAACATACGGTGACAGCGACAGTATATCCGTAGGAGATCTTGCTGTAGCGATAGGAAACCCTTTGGGACAGCTGGGCGGAACTGCATCTCAGGGTATTGTCAGCGCAACAGACAGAAATATCACCATAGACAACAATGAGCTTACACTTATTCAGACTGATGCATCCATCAATCCCGGCAACTCCGGCGGCGGACTGTTCAACGAATATGGACAGCTGATAGGTATCGTGGTTGCAAAATCCTCAGGTTCTGATGTTGAGGGTCTGGGCTTCGCAATTCCTATCAACACTGCTGCTCCGATTGCAAAAGACATCATCGAAAACGGTTCTGTGGATTCCTCAAATGACAACCATCCACTGATCGGAATCAGTGTTGTCGACATTCAGGATGCACAGACAGCTATGCAGTACAACGTAAAGATAACCGGCGTTTACGTTCAGGCAGTCAACTCCAGAGAGGCAAAATCAGCCGGTTTTGAAAAAGGGGATTTACTATACTATGTGGAAGACAGTAGAATAGAAAATGCAGATGAGCTTTCTGCCGAACTGTCTAAGCATAAGGCAGGCGACAAGATAACAGTAACAGTAATACGAGGCAACGACACAGTTAAGCTGGAGGTTGTTCTCCAGGAGGCATAATTGTATATTTTTTTCAGACACTGTCCATACTCCATTTCGAATGGAGGAATGACAGAAATGAAACGAATTAAATTAGACACAGTGCAAAAGGAAATCATTCTTCTGATGGTTTCCTTTTTTATCTGCCTTGTTATTTTCTTTGGGGGAAAGGCAGTCCCCGAACAGGTCCATGCTGATTCTCCCGTAAACGGGCATGAGGGAATTATCCGGCTTCACGTAATTGCAAACAGTGATTCAGAGGCTGATCAGAGTCTGAAGCTGAAGGTGAGAGACGAGATAATAAAGTACATGGAGGGTCAGGACGACCTGGAAGAATGCAGGAAATACATCATATCGCATTTAGACGATATTGCTCGAAAGGCCGATAACGTCATCAAAGCTGAGGGCTTCGACTACGAATCCACCGCAGAACTCGGCGTCTTCTATATTCCAAGGAAAAGCTATGAGGATCTCACTCTGCCTGCAGGGAATTACGAAGCCCTTCGCATCATACTCGGAGAAGGGCAGGGGCAGAACTGGTGGTGTGTCATCTTTCCTAACCTGTGCCTCATAGACGGAGATTCTGAAGATGCCTCCTCATCTGACAGACTTATCATCAAGTCAAAGATAAAAGAGAAAATCAGAAATATTTCCTGTTCTCATCACATATATTAAAGAAGTATATTGTGAGGGGGTAAATATAGCTTATGGCACAAAAGGTTGGAATTCCTGATTATGCGATGCAGCCCGCAAAAACCACAAGAACCATAGAAGCAAAGGCCTGCTACGACAAAACAGAGTTTGTGTGTATGGGGAAACAGCAGCAGGTGTCCTTCCGCGTAGAAGAAGACATCCTGGTTCCCGACATCAAACCCGATATGGAGGATATACTTTCTATCAAAGCTGACTGCGACATAAATCCCAGAGAGCGTTCTGTCGTATGCGGTGAGGATCTGGTAAACTGGACCGGGAACATATGCCTTCAGGTAGTGTACAAAGGCGTTTCCGGCGAAATCGTTCCTCTGGAAACACAGCTTCCATATAAACATCAGTGGAAAAATGTACATGAAAGCGAAGCAGATGCTGCGTTCACCTGTACGGTGACAGAAATAGAGCCGACCATTGTAAACGAAAGAAAACTTCGTGTAAACGTGACGCTGGAAGTCAGAGTCACATACTGCAGAAAAGGTGCGATATCTGTTCTGACAGGTCTCAGTGATTGTGAAACCGGAAGTCTTCAGGTAAAAAGACAGCCTGTTTTGCTTAACTGCCTTGCCACTGTCTGCAAGGATGAGATGGAAATAGTGGAGAGCTTTCCTCGTAGGGACGGTGTGGTTCCTAAGGCTATTCTCCGTCAGGATTATGCTGTAACAGAAAACTACAAGCAGATTACCGGCGATAAAATAGTGCTTAACGGTTTTATCCACGTTACTTTACTCTATGTTGGTTTTGACCGGCAGAGCGCCGAAGAAAAAGAGGTCGTCTGCCAGCAGTGTCAGCGCATTGAATTCACGCAGTTTATACCTATCCCCAGGAGTGTACGCGGTCGTGAATTCTCCTCGGACTTCGTAGAACTGTGGGGAAGAGATTTTCACACGGATATCGTGTCACCGCTTAGGGGAGAACAGGGAGAGGAAATCTCGTCTCAGAAGGAGTTTCAGTGCAGCGGTACGGTAGAAACCAGGATTTCCCTCTTTGAAAAATGCAGGAAGGATATCGTAACCGATGCGTTCCATACAGAAAAAGAATTCGCGTTTGTTATGCAGCCGAGGAGCTTTGAGACGATGTATTCATCCTCAGCATCGGAAATAAGCACTCGTGACGTTATCAGCATCATGAATCCGCCTGTCTCAACCAGGAACTATGAGTCTGACCTTTTCGGCTACTGTACGCCTGAAGACGTTAAGCTTTCCTGTGACAGCGGCCGGGCATCGGTTGAAGGCTCACTCCTCTGGCACATCACCTATCGGGACGCAGAAGGCATATGCGGCACGGTAAAAGAAGAGGTTCCTTTCCACAGCCTGGTTGAACTTGAAGGAGATGTGAATTCTGACAATGTTGACTGGCGTATCATGTTAAAGAGCTGCGAAGCTGATTTTCTTAACGACAGTCAGATTGAAGTACGTGCACAGCTTGCTGTGATTCTGTGCAGCTATATTGAATATGAGATTGTGGAGCTGACTGAGCCGGTCTACATAGAGGGAATCCATCGAAAAACATATCCGATGATTATCACCTCTATAGGCCCCGGTGAGACCCTCTGGGATGTGGCAAAAAGACATCACATACCGGAAGATTCGATTAGAGAAACAGAAAATGGCAGACTGCTGATAATGAAATAACATCAAAAAATCCCGGAGACTCAGTCGGTATAATCGCGGTTCAGCGATTTCAACTGTCTCCGGGATAATTTTTAATTTCAGCAAATACATGTGTTATATGCGCGAAATAACATCCTCAGCATTTATAATGAATTCCTTCAGTCTTCTTGCGTGGCCCTTGGAAAGCTCTCTTGCCTTTTCTACATTTCTCTCGGCAATTGATGTTGCAATCTCCCTGTGTTCCAGAGGCATGTTCTGGTATCTGCCCAGCTTGTCGTAATACAGATATCTGAATCGCTGTGCACGCTCCTGAACAATTTCACTCAGCTTGAGCAGTGTATCATTTTCTGAGCACTCGAAGATGAAATTGTGGAAGGCTTCGTCCATATACAGTACCTTGATAGGATCATTGGCAGTTACCGCATCCGCGTATTCATCAGCCAGACGAAGAAGCTCCTCTATCTGTTCATCGGTCATTTTTTCCGCAGCCATAGCAGCCGCAAAGCCTTCAAGGTTCTCTCTGACCTCCAGAGTGTCAACCATATCCTTTACCGAAATGCTGGATGCATATGCGCCTCTCCTGGGTTCTATGATAACAAGCCCTTCTTTTTCAAGTTTTCTGATTGCCTCTCTGATGGGTGTTCTGCTTACCCCCATTTCATCAGCAAGCTCAACCTCCATCATTCTGGTTCCCGGAGCAATTCTTCCGGTAAGTATTTCCTTTTTAAGTTCCTCATAAACCAGTTCTCTCAGTGGCAAATGATTCTGCAGATCAAAATTTATCATGTTTATACCTCTCTTAAATTATGGGGTTATCTGGTACTCTTTGTCCAGTAACTTTCATATCCTTTGTTTCGCAAAGTATCACTGACGCTCTGAGCCGATTTCATATCATCATATACTGCAAAAACTGTCGGACCGCTTCCACTCATCAGAACGGCTTTCGGGTCACCCAGTTTTTTCATTGTATCCTTAAGCATCATAACTTCCGGATATGCTTTCAACGTGTATTCTTCAAGCACATTTACAAAGTTGTCATATGCCGTGTCTGTATCTCCCGTCTTAAGGGCTTCTATCAGAGCATCTGTATCCGGTCTTTTCTGAATTATGCAATCATCTATTCCCTGATACACTTCTTTCGTGGAAACGCCAATCCGTGGTTTTGCAAGGACTATAGCCTTCTTCAGGCCACGAACCGGAATAAGCTCTGTCCCCGTTCCCAGTGCCCTTGCGCAGGATACAGCCATCGGATCTTTCCTGACTTTTCTCGGAAGATGGCGATTTCCCTTTGCCTGTCCCATCACGCAGAACGGCACATCCGATCCGAGCTCAGCACCCAGACTGCACAATCGGCATAGGGAAAGCTGCAGATTCCATATTACATTAAGTCCATGCAGAACTGCTGCACCGTTACCACTTCCACCTGCCATTCCAGCTGCCACGGGAATGCGCTTGAAAATATCTACATACACCGTACCGCCCTTTCTTCTTCGTCCATACTCATCTATCATAAGCCTGGCGGCCTTGTAGGCTATATTCTTATCATCTGTAGGCAGATAAGTGCGACTTGTCGTCAGTACAATATCTATATCTCCTCTTTCCCTGCTCTCATCTTCTTCAAATTTTACGGTTACATCATCATGAAATGAAAGCTGCTGCATTATCATATCGACCTGATGCATACCATCGTCCATAACTCCTCTCACATCCAGTGAAAGATTTATCTTCGCATAAGACGATATCTGTATTTCCTTCATCGTTCTGTCCTTGAGTAAAACAAATGAGCGGCATTAACCGCTCATTCTGTTATCTATTTCTTTTTCTTCTTGTTAGCCGCTCTTCTCTTTGCAAGTCTTTCTTCTTCTGCTTTTCTTGCTTCGGCCTCTGCCTTTCTTCCTGTGATGTATGAGCTACCACCATCAGCAATCGGTCTAGGTCTCTTTACCTTGTAGTTTCCATTGTCAGGTTCTTCCTCGATGTCTTCATCATCTTCAACCTTCTCACGAGCAGCCCTCTTGGCCTCCTTGGCCTTCTTCTTTTCCATAGCCTTTTCATGCTCTGCAATAATCTGTGTTACAGGCTTGCCTGTTCTCTTTGCTTCCTTGTAAGGGTTGAATGGCATTTCCTTTGCTTTTTCCTCAATCGCCTTTGCAGCATGCTTCTTAGCCTGAATGGTTGAGAAAGCAAACATTGCACCGAACATAATAACCATCATTATCATGTAAACAGTTGTGCTCTTCCCCTGATCCATAGTTGTAAATGAGATATCTGCACCATCGGTTAATGTGTCTCCGTTGGAATCCTGGAATGCCGGATCAACTGTCAGAGTGTACTCTGTATCATCCTTAATATCCAGTTCCTTTGTAGTATCTGCAAGTACCATAACCTTTTTTGAATCATCCGGATCAAAGAAGACCTTGATAGGAATTTCCTTTCCGTCCGGATCTGTAATTTTGAAGCACTTTCTGTTTGCTTCTCTTATGTCCTTTGCACCTACATCCTCACTGAATGTCAGCTTTACACAAAGATTCTCCTTTGTAGTATTCTTCTGTCCGTCTGTGGGGTACGTATCCTCGATTGTCAGCGTCTGGGCAGCAAAACATGATCCTGCTGTCATAGTTACAATTAGCGCTATAAGGCAAATAATTGAACCAAGTCTCTTCATTCCGTTGTTCCTCCGATTAAAATTTGTTTTTTCTTCTAAGTTCTCTGAAGAATTCTTTCATTATGCTGCTGCATTCGTCTTCAAGAATTCCTCTTTCCACGTGTATTCTGTGATTAAGCCTGTCTTCCTCTGCAATGTTGAATACTGACCCGCAGGCACCCGCCTTCGGATCCATTGCTCCGATATACAGATTCTCTATTCTGGCCCAGACCATTGCACCGGCACACATACTACAGGGTTCAACAGTCACATATAAACTGCAGCCCGGTAATCTCCATCCATTCAAAGCCTTTGCGGCAGCCCTTATTGCAATCATTTCTGCATGGGCCGTGGGATCCTTGGAAGTTTCCGTAAGGTTGTGCCCCCTGGCAATAACTTGTCCGTCCTTCACTATAACAGCTCCGATAGGAACTTCTCCAAGCATATAAGCCTTTCGCGCTTCTATCAAAGCTTCTTTCATAAACTTATCCATATATCAAAAGATTTTATCACACAATCCTTTTAATTTCAATATTTTTTTAATCTTCTACCCTTTGGACATATGCCGCATATCCAGTAGCCGAATATCCTGTTCTGCATATCCTCTGATATGCTCTCCAGGCTTTCGTAAAACAACTCTCCCCCTCTTATGGGCTGCCATAATGTAAAATATCCACCTCCCGGTTTTTCCTCCTGCAGAAACCTTCCCGGTATGCCGATAAACCACCTGTTTTTATTTCTTCCTATTATAAAGTGCCCGTACTTCTCCACGTATTCAACATAGCATCTGGCACAGTCCGGCAGCTTCTCCATCGGTAGTCTTCGCCATTCTGCGCCTGTTTCGTCAATCTTTTCGCTAAAAAAATCCACTATATCATTCCCCCTGAATAATGATATGGCGGATTCACATTTCTTATTCTTTCTGCTTCTGCAAAAAATGCATCAGAGCCCGGGCTGATTTCCCGGGCTCTGAATATATAATTTAATCTGCTATGTAACTGAATGTTAAAACTTATGCACCGAATCCGATGAATGAAGCAATTACCATCAGTACTGCCTGTGTAATGATGATAGCGAAGAAAATAGGGAATATGAACTTCCACCATTTTTCAAGCTTAACGCAGGCAAGACCTGACATTACAGCTGCGAATGCTGTTGGCCATACGATGTTGGATAGACCATCACCGAACTGGTATGCAAGAACCGCAGTGTCACGAGTGACTCCAAGAAGGTCAGCCATAGGTGCCATGATAGGCATTGAAACAGCGGCCTGTCCTGAACCTGATGGAATGAAGAAATTCAGCAGTGTCTGGATGATAAGCATTGCAATACCGCACAGCCATGCAGGCAGATGAGTTAATGGAAGTGATAGCCCATAAACGATAGTATCTGAAATGTTACCTGCATTCAGTACCATCAGTACTGCACGAGCAATACAGATCATCATTGCAGCCATTGCAGCGTCCTTGAAGCCTTCTGCAAACTGTTCACCGATCTGGTTAGGGCTGTATCTCATAATGATTGTAGCGATAATACCCATAATCATGAATACAGCTGACAGCTCTGTGAAGTACCAGCCGTTAACTTTAACGCCCCATACTACTACAGCAATTCCAGCTAACAGGTCAAGAAGAACCAGAACCTGCTTGATACCAAATTCTCTGTCTTCTACATTTCCGTCACCTGCAAGAATTGCGCTGAAGTCATCTCCATATACTAAAGATGCTGTAGGGTCTTTCTTAACCTTTGCTGCATAACGCATTACAAAGAATGATGCTACAACAAGCATTACGATGTGGC
>JALENF010000071.1 GCA_022767945.1 Bacillota bacterium | reverse complement strand
TATTGTCTGTTTTAGAAATTGTCGTAGAACCTCTTGATTAAATCAATCGTTCTTACCTTTTGTTTTTTGGTTGACTAAATTTCCACACTATGAAGTTTTCTTGGTTCTTGCGGTTAGGTTTCCCTTTCCGCTCGCTGTTTCGGTTATCACCGCGACAGCTTATTCAGTATATCATCGCAGTCCTTACTTGTCAACTGCTTTTTTAAAGTTTTTTGAATTCTTTTGTCGAACAAGTCAAATGCGTCGAAAAGGTATCTCCGTTTTCTTCGTCCTCAGGTTTCATCCTCGGTCTTTATTTTAGCCACAACGACAGCCGCTGTCATTATCAGTGCAGAACCGATTATTCCCGTCGCGCCAATTCTTTCATGGTAGACAACAGCCCCGACGATTATGCTCACAATAGGTTCCAGTGTGCTCAGTATAGCTGCATTCTGGGCACCTATTTCAAGAACGCCTCTCTGGTAAAAGAAGCTTCCCGCAAATGTTGCGCCTATCGCAAGAAAAAGTATGCATCCCCACGCAGCCGGTGTAAGGGATGTAGACAGACTGTGGGTTCCCATAGCCATAGCAAATGCAAGCAGAGCAGTTATCGCGTTTGCGTACAGCAGGAACTTCAGACCGTTCATCTCACTCAGGCTGCTCTTCTCATAATAAATACTATAGAAGCAGTATGTCACACCCGAGCTGAGTGCCAGCATTATTCCCACAATATTAAAACTTGCCGAACCCTGATTGAACAGAGCCATAGCTGCAAGACAGAGCACCGCACACGCAAGCTTGGTTTTGTTCATTCTCGCCTTGAGAAAAATCACGTTAGCCAGAATAATCAGAACCGGATATACATAATGTATTGTTGTTGCCATCCCTGATGGAATAAACGTGTACGACGTAAACAGCAGCACCGTGGTCCCTCCAAAGCCGAAAATGGTGATAAGCAGAATCTGCCGGAATTCATGTTTTGATATTCGAAGGTCAATCCTCCGGAATTTCAGATATCCGTAAACAAAGGGCAGCGAAAACAGAAACCGGTAAAAAATCACCGATATCGAATTTGCACCGCCCAGATTTGCCGCAACAACAAAAGAAGGCATAATTCCAAAGAATGCTGCCGATGCGACAACAAATCCAATTCCTTTTGCCTTACTTTCTTTCATATTTAATTCCTTTATTCAGTTCCTTCAATCTTTCTGCACTCATAGGTTTCATCCCCGCCAATCTGTACTTTAAGCCCAGCTTTTCGTACTTGGACTCTGCCATATTATGATATCCGAGGAGTTCTACCTTGTCAATAGTTCTGATTCGCGTCATAAACTCATTGAGCGACTCGATGTATTCCGGAGTGTCATTGTAGCCGGGCAGTATCACCTGTCTTACCCACACCGGTTTTTCAAGTCGGTTTATTATTTCTATCAAAGCAATCAGAGTCGACTGATCCCTGCCGGTCAGAATTTCAAACTGTTCCGGATCCACGTGCTTAATATCTAGAAGAAGCATATCCGAAGCAGCAATTGCCGCTTCGGAATACTCATCTAAATATGTTCCACTGGTGTCAATTATACTGCCGATGCCGGAAGCTTTGAGAGCTTCTATGGCATCCAGCAGAAATTGTCCCTGCACGAGAGGTTCTCCTCCCGAAAAAGTTACACCTCCGTCATCCCCGTAATATGGGATACCGCGTCTGGCACGGGCGACTATTTCATCAATCTCAACGTCCCTGCCGCCGTCAGCAAGCCACGAGTCGGGATTATGACAGTACTGACACCTTGCAGGACAGCCTTGCAGAAAGAATACAGTTCTGATACCGGGGCCGTCCACGGCCCCGAATGTCTCAATCGAATGTAATCTTCCCTTTGTCATATTGTTTTCTCTATACTGCTGTATTTTACAGTCCTTCGTGGAATGTTCTGTCGATAACTTCTCTCTGGTGAGCCTTTGACAGAGCATTAAATCTTACAGCATAGCCGGATACTCTGATTGTCAGGCTTGGGTACTTGTCAGGGTTTTCGTATGCGTCTTCAAGAACTGATCTGTTCAGAACGTTTACGTTCAGGTGGTGAGCACCCTGTCCGAAGTAACCTGTTAACAGCTTAACCAGTGTATCTTTTCTTTCTTCTCTTTCCTTACCAAGAGATTCAGGAGTAATGCTGAATGTATTTGAGATACCATCCTGGCAGGTATCCCAGTCAATCTTTGCAACTGAGTTAAGTGATGCT
>JALENF010000021.1 GCA_022767945.1 Bacillota bacterium | reverse complement strand
GGTCAGATACCTGGCAGAAATTCAGGCTGCCGGTCCGGAGGACGTAAAAGGCTTTGATAGACTGGGGTACCGTTTCAGGGCAGAAAAATCAAGCGAGACGGAATATGTGTTTGTGAAAGAATAGGTAAGAATTACGATCCTTTTCAAACGATACAATGCTTGCTGAGGCATGCGTATTTAATCTGAGTCAAATAGGTGAACTGGTAAGGCATCTTGATAGAGATTTCATTGAACAACATCCAGATATTCCTTGGGCTCAAATGCGTGGTCTGCGGAACAGAATTATTCATGATTATGAAGGTGTCAATCTAATGCTGGTGTGGGAGATTATTAAATATGATATTCCCACTTTAATTGTAAAGCTAAAAGAGATTCTATAACAACTAGTTCGAGAACCCTAGTATATGGATCCCTTATAAAAACGCAGTAATACCCTCTGAACTCGAATGAGAACAGAGGGTATGTTTTTTCATGCGACCAATTTATCATTCTTGGCACAAACCACATTTTTTTAATTGATAGTACCAAACTCCTGCAAGCAGGGCATTCACATTGCTGCCGACAGCCTAGGCTCTTACCCACATATGAATAGAAATAAATACAAATGTGGGTAAGGGTCTGACATGTTGACCTATTTTGCTATCAAAACTGACAGATCATCGGCTGAATTTCAATCAAATTTCAGATTTTTTACCGCCTTTTCTCCAGCTTTTGGTACTGCAGGCAAAAAAATCTCCAATTGTGCCAACCGTGATAGAATCGGCTCACAGAATAGAATCCGACCCCAGAATAGACTCCGCCCAACACATATAATCAGAAACTGCAGTAAACCTTTCCTGCCTTCAGCTTCACGCCCTTAAGCAGTGCCAGCTCTTCAACAGTTACCATCTGGTAGCCCATCTTTTTCAGCTTAGGTATTATGCGCTTGGATGCCACTGCTGTTGAATCGTGCAGATCGTGCATAAGAACTATATCACCGTCGGAGACGTTACTGATTACCGAATTATATGTTGTGTTTGCATCACGGGTTGCCCAGTCGCGGGTATCTATGGACCACAGAATAATCGGCATACCTACACTGCTTCTGATTGTGGAACTGTTCTCGCCGCCGGGAGTTCTGCAGATTGCAGGCGCAGTACCTGTTCTGCGTTTTATTGCGTTACTGCATTTATTCATCTGGCTTTTGATTTCTGAAGAGGAAAGATTGCTCAGCCATGGATGAGAATAAGTATGGCAGCCAATCTGATTGCCTGCCCTTGAGGCGGCTTTGATAGAATCGGAATATGTGCCGGCTCTGTTACCCACAACGAAGAAGGTGGCAACCGCACCATTGTCCTGAAGAACCTTCACTATGCTCTTCGTTCCGTCCGCAGGACCGTCATCGTAGGTAAGGGCAACGGCTTTCTTGTTGCAGTATAGGATGCGCTGCACTCTGCCCTTGTTGTCTATGTTGTAAACTCTGCCCCGGGCAGCATCCTTTACCAGACCGGTCATCATTCGGCCGCTGGTTCTGTTGAAGAAATACTTGTAATCCCCAACCTTATACAGCCCCTTCAAAGCGGCACCGTTTTTCTTGCTGAAATAATATTTTTTTCCGTCAATTGTCTTCCAGCCCCTGTACATGACACCGGTACTCTTGTTGAAATAGTATTTCTTGCCTCCAAGAGTTCTGAGACCCTTTGCCATGACTCCATTCTTGGTGCTGAAGTAATACTTTTTACCGTCAATAACCTTCCAGCCCTTTACCATAATGCCGTTCTCATCATAGTAGGTTACACTTCCGTCATCGCCGTAGTGAAAGCCGGGCTCAACCACCGGGTCAGCAGGATCAGCAGGATCAGCAGGCTCCGCAGGGTCAGCCGGCACATTGGGAAGCTCCGGAACCGGTCCGTTCGGCTCCACATTTTCATAGTTATTACCCGGTTCAGGCAGGGAACTGCCCGTACCGCCGTCCTCGGCAAAGCCCGGCACGGTAAAGGTCGCCACCAGGCACAGCAAGGTAAAAATCACAGTCAAACGTCTGAAAAGAGTCTTCATTGTCTCAATCCCCCTTTTTTACAAATATGGCGGAATCATCACAATCCCGCCAGGTTTCTCATATTAAAATACATCCGGCCGGTCCAAAGCTGTCCGGACATTCCAAAAGTAACCGGTCTCGCCAAAGCAATCAGCCGTTCCAAAGCTCTAAAACTTCTTAATCGCCTCGATGAACGCATCAACGTCTTCGTCAGTGCTTCCCCATGAGGTTACAAGTCTGATTACACGCTTGCCCTCGCCTGCAGGCGCCCAGTCATAGAAGAAGAAATCCTTCTCTAGCTCCCTTACCATTTCAGTAGGGAAGATAGGGAAAATCTGGTTAGTAGTGGAGCTTCCATCAAATTCATATCCGCAGGCAGCAATTCCATCCTTAAGCTTCTTAGCCAGTCTGTTTTCGTGACGCCCGATTTCATACAGAAGACTGTCTTCACCGCCCTCAAGAAGAGCTTCAAACTGCACGCCGATCAGTCTGCCCTTTGCCAGCATTCCGCAGTTCTGCTTGATCATCCATCTATAGTGGTCGTTAATATTGTCATCGAAAATAACAACAGCCTCACCTAACAATGTACCGTTCTTGGTTCCGCCGATATAGAAGGCGTCAGTAAGACGAGCGATGTCCTGAATAGTAAGGTCAGTGTCAGGGCAGGTCAGACCTGCACCAAGTCTTGCCCCGTCAAGATAAAGGTACATGTTGTGCTCGTCACAGCACTTGCGTATAGCCTCCAGTTCAGCCTTAGTATAAACCGTACCGCTTTCTGTCGGATGAGAAACATAAGCCATCTTAGGAACAACAGTGTGGTCATCCTCAAACTCAAGCCATGCATTGTCAATAAGTTCAGGTGTAAGCTTTCCGTCAACGCCCTCAACCGTAAGTACTCTGTGACCTGTAAGCTCAACTGCACCGCATTCGTGAATGTAGATGTGAGCTGTTCTCGGAGCCACAACCGCCTCAAAAGGCTTCAGCGCCGAAGCAATAGTAATTACATTGGTAGGAGTTCCGCCCACCATCATATGTACCTCACAGTCATCGCGCCCGATCAGTTCCTTTATCATCTCTGCAGCGTGATAGCTGTGCTCATCCATCGCATAACCGTCAGTATGCTCTTCGTTGGTTTTGATCAAAGCGTCCAGAATGCGCGGATGTGCCCCCTGGCTGTAGTCACTTCTAAAATAAATCATTTTCGTCCTCCTGTTAAATAACTGCATATACTGATTTCATTATAGAGTATTGTCATCGGCTCTGTAAAGCGATTTCATCACCTCAGCCTTCTGCGCCTCCAAAAAGTTTTCATCAGAAGAAGAAAGCCCCTGCAGCCTCAGCTCCTGCACGAAGTCGCCGCATATCTTTTCGATTAACGCCGCCGCCTCATCCGGGCGATCCTGCGTCTCCAGCAGCTCCTCTATCAAAACCCCCAGAGTGCCAAGGCACCGGAATTCCTCCATCCCCCGGAACTTCCATTTGTAGAACGGGGGATATATGTCGTTCAGAAGATATGCCCCATCTACTGCCGCTTCAACAAAACCGGCAAGGCACATAAATGAAGCACCTTTATCGTCCCTTTTAACCATTCGAGGATAGTTGTACTGACCCGTCTGAGCCATTTCTCCAAGGCGGAGAGCCAGCTTCTGCAGCCGGACAGCCTCGGGATAGCGACTGAATCGCCGGCGCCGTGCAGTGAATTCACCGAGAGGGTCAGCAAAGACTTCGCCATTGGTTACAGTCCTCAGAGCCTCTCTGCTTACCTTCAGCCAGAAGCTCTGCTGCCCGCGCTCCGGCACATCAGGGACCCCAACATATTTCCTGAAGAAGTCGTCCATACAGAAGACCCCCACACGGCCTGAGCCTGTCTCCATAGTCTTTCGGGCAGGGATTCCCGGAAGCTCCTTGGGAAGAGCATCGTAATCCGCCTGCAGAGCTGCTCCGATTTTCTCGTAGTCATCCCCGGTGAGCCACATGCAGAAGCCGGGACCGAAATCATGATCCCAGGATGTCTCATCGTCGAATCCAAGACACTCAGAGCCTTCACCCACAAGTCCGACTGCAATCCGATCTGCATAATCACTGTACTTTTCCTCAAGCATGGATCTGCCGTAAGACTCGTAGTAGAGGCGGGCGATTTCCATGCCGGAAAGCTTCATATTCCTGGCAGCTTC
>JALENF010000005.1 GCA_022767945.1 Bacillota bacterium | reverse complement strand
TCCCTCCGCTGATTTTTTCTTACACTTCATTTACATTTAAATTACACTTCAATCATTAAAAAACTCCGCCAATCGGTTTCGACTGCGGAGTTTAAAAGCAATTTCTCTTCAGAATATTATGTAATCACTCAAACTTTTTTTGCAGCAAAACCTACTCTTTCTCATTCATAAAGAAAAAGTAATAAAAGTAATATCCTGCTGCGAAAAATGTATTACTCATGACTACATAGCTTTCCTTTCATTTTGATACAATTAGATTAACACATTAAAAAATAGATTTCAAGTGTTTTTTCACAAAATGCATGTGATATTTTTGTGATTATCCCACAAATTCCGTATATCTCCCTGAGCTATACCACTTTTGTAGTCCAGTCCTCAAGATTCCAGATATCAGTCACTATATCCTGATAAAAATCCGGCTCATGGCTTACCAGAATCACAGTACCCTTAAAGTCCCTGATTGCCTCCTTCAGCACATCCTTGGCTACAGGATCAAGATGATTTGTCGGCTCGTCCAGCACCAGCAGATTCATCGGATTCTGCATCAGCTTGCACAGCCTGAACTTTGCATTTTCTCCTCCGCTCAGAACTCTGACCTGGCTTTCGATATGTTCCGTAGTCAGTCCGCACTTTGCGAGGGCTCTCCTCACCTCACCGTTATCCATTGACGGGAACTCATCCCAGAAATCCTGAAGTGCAGTCTTGCTGCTTCCGTCGTGTTCCTGTTCAAAATATGCAGGCTCAGCGTAGTAGTCCAGCTTAACCTCGCCGTCAAAGGCAGGAATGATTCCAAGCATTGTCTTCAGTAATGTTGACTTTCCCAGACCGTTAACACCCTTGATGGCGATTTTCTTTCCTCTCTCTACATGGAAGTTGAGAGGACTTGTCAGCGCCTCATCGTAGCCTATAACCAGGTTATTCGCTTCTATCACATATTTTCCCGGAGCCCTTGAATACTCGAACCGGAATACAGGCTTCGGCTTATCCTTGATAAGCTCGATTTTTTCCATCTTATCCAGCTTTTTCTGTCTGGATTTTGCCATGTTGGTCGTCGCTATGCGGGCTTTGTTCCTGGCAATGAAATCCTCCAGATCAGCAATTTCCTTCTGCTGCTTCTTGTATGCCTGCTCAAGCTGTGCGCGCTTGATGTCGTACATGCGCATGAAGTCGTCGTAGTTTCCGGCATATCTTGTCAAAACTCCCTCCTCAACGTGATAAACAACATTTACCACATTATTAAGGAAAGGAATGTCGTGAGATACAAGCAGGAAAGCGTTCTCATAGTTCTGAAGGAAGCGTGTCAGCCATACTATATGGTTTTCGTCCAGATAGTTTGTAGGCTCGTCCAGTATAAGAATCATAGGATCCTCCAGAAGAAGCTTTGTTAGAAGCACCTTTGAACGCTGACCGCCTGAAAGCTCTGAAACGTCCTTGTCCAGACCGATGTCCCCAAGACCCAGACCGTTGGCGTATTCCTCAATCTTGGCATCTATGGTATAGAAACCGCTGTGCTCCAGAATGTCCTGAATCTCTGCCGCATCCTCCATGAGCTTTGCCATCTCATCATCGTCTGCCGTCGCCATCTTGTCATAAGCCTCAAGCATCTCCTTCTCGAGATCGAAGAAGTGAGCGAAGGCCTCTCTCAGAACCTCTCGAATGGTCTTTCCGGGGCTCAGCGTTGTTCTCTGGTCAAGATAGCCTGTGGTAATGTGGTTGCACCAGCTTACAGTACCTGAATCCGGCATCAGATTTCCTGTAATGATATTTAAAAAAGTGGACTTGCCTTCTCCGTTTGCACCTACAAGTGCGACGTGCTCACCCTTGTTAAGTCTGAAGGAAGCGTCGTCCAGAATCTGTCTCCCTCCAAAACCGTGGGAAACTTTATCTACTATAAGTACACTCATTTTCTGTCTCCGTTTTTCTTCTATTATTATATGTCTTGTTTTCGTACCCAAAGAGTTTATCATTTTTCCATTATAACTGCAAGCCTTTGGAGTGACTTTGGTTTTATCGGGTCAGTTTCAGTACCTTATGTTTCCTTGACAAAAGCGTTCTTCTGTAATATAACGATTCTAGAACACAGGAGGAATCTTGAACAATATGACCACATCTATTTCAAATCCCGGATCTGGTTTACGATCTCAGCTTTCCATGGTGTGGAAGCTGAGTATTCCGGCAATTCTAACTCAATTCACATCCATGGCCATGCAGTATATCGACTCCGGCATGGTCGGAAGACTCGGCGCAAACGCCTCCGCAGCCATAGGACTTGTAACTACAAGCACATGGCTTATGAACGGAGTCGGTTTTGCTATTGCGGCCGGTTTTTCAGTACAGGTGGCCCAGTATATAGGTGCCGGTGAACCTCACAACGCACGACGGGTAATCAAACACGGTTTTGTTTCATCTATAGTTGTTTCCATATTGATTATGATGGTTGGCATTTTGATCAGCGAACCGCTGCCTCGCTGGCTTGGCGGCGATGAAATTCTCTGGGAAGATGCCAGTGCCTATTTCCTGGTTTATGCCATCACTCTGCCGTTTCTGGGACTGCACAGACTGGCCTCCAGCTTTCTTCAGAGCGCGGGTAATATGGTGGTGCCCAGCATACTGAACGCTGTGACCTGTCTGCTGGATGTTGTTTTTAATTTCTTTCTGATTCCGCGATTCGGAGTGCTCGGTGCAGGTATCGGAACCGGACTCGCCACTGTGGTGGTCTGCTTTCCGGTTCTCTGGTTCTGCTGCATCCGGTTCGAGCCTCTTCGTCTGAACCGGAAGGAGCGTTGTCCCCTTGATATTTCAATCATTAAACGCGCAGTTAAAATCGGTACACCTGTTGGTGCAGAATCCATTGCCATGTCCAGTGCATATGTGGCATCCACCACGATAATCGCACCGCTTGGGGCGGTTTCCATTGCAGCGCATTCCTTTGCCATCACTGCAGAGAGCATATGCTATCTGCCGGGTTACGGTATCTCAGCAGCGGCAACTACCCTGGTAGGACAGAGCATAGGTGCAGGGGACTATTGTCTCGCGCGCAGATACGGCTACATAACCGTAATCATCGGCAGCATAATGATGACACTGAACGGAATCATCATGTTTTTCGCCTGCCCTCT
>JALENF010000145.1 GCA_022767945.1 Bacillota bacterium | reverse complement strand
CCATAGAGGAACACCTGACAGGATATTCTGAATCCAGTATACGAAAGTAATGCTCATACCCTCTTCTCTTGTTCCCATAAATCCTGAGATACCTCTTGAAGCAGCCAGTACAAGTACAACGCCCAGCAGGTCTCTTGCACCATCAGTGAAAGCCGCAACCCATTCTTTTTCAGGCATTTTTGCGATAAGTCCAACAAGTATAGCTCCGATCAGCCATACAGTTGAAAATTCATCGAAATACCACCCTCCGAATTCAACGAATTTGTTTGCACCGATAAAGTTACCGAAAGCAGTTCCCTGAAGCTTGTACTGTAATCCATTAATTACTTCAAACAATGTCTGCTCACCGCAAGGGATTGCATCCCAAGGCATATAACCGATAACACAGAAGATAATCATCAGCGCGAAAACTGCAAGTGCACCCTTCTGACGTCCTGTCAGTTTTACATCTGCTACATGTGCATCCTCATCAACTCTTGTGTTGATGTCCGGAATATTCGCTACAGCTGACTTGCTTGGGTCCTTCTTTACAGTGCTTGCATATCTTGTAACAAGGAAAATACCGATTGCAAGCAGTACAACAAACAGTACCATTCTCAGTGCAATACCGGAACCCAGTGATAACTCATCGTTACCGATTGCTGCTACAGCAGCACCGATTGAATATGGGTTTACAACTGACGCCATGTTACCTACAATTGTACCTACCATCAGAGTAAGAATACCTGTAAGAACGTCGTAACCCGCTGTAACGAACAGCGGAATCATGATGATTGCGTATGCGGGCATTTCTTCCCACGCACCATATACAGTACCCATTAAAGCATATACAGTCATAAGAATTGCGATCAGAGTATTTCCCTTAAACTTCTTCAAAAGTACCGCAATACCTGCGTCAAGAGCGCCGGTCTTATTTAATACAGCAAGGAATCCGCCGGAAATCAGGATAGCTGCCGCAACACCAACACCGTCAGCAAGACCTACAATTGGTGCAAGGAAGTAGTCCCACAGACCAACAGGGCTCGTTCCGGCATTCTGAATCACGTTACCATCTGCATCAAAAGCTGCATTGTAAATAATTTCTCCATCTACTACTACGGAAGTAGGAACTATCCATGTCAAAACTGCCACGATAGCAAGGAAAATCATTACAATACCCAGAGCAGTAGGCATTTTGATTTTTTACATAATAAATTCTCCTCTTCAAACTCTAATTATACCTTTTTTATTTTGCAAGCTGATATATTGCGTCCAGACAGATATTCAGCCAGATTTCCAAATGTTTCAGCTCCAAACATTCGTCGGCCTGGTGCATGGTATCCACCTGTTCAGGCAATAAACAGCCAAAAGCAACACAATTGTCAATAGTACGGGAGTAGGTTGCACCTCCGCTTGTCATAGGAACGCTGTCATTATCCCCGGTTATTTTTCTGTAGCTCTCCATCAGTTTCTGAACAAGCTCAGAGTCTTTGGGCACATACAGAGGTTCTGTTATGCTGGCAACAGACATTTCATATCCCGTATCCCGGAATATATCGTAAAGCTTTTTCTCTATGTCTCTTACATCAAAACTTACAGGAATTCGGCTATCAAGGTGAAGAACAAGCTTTCCGTCTTTTACGAAAACCTGTCCAACATTTAATGTAAGTGGACCGCAATCATCGTCTGAGCATGCGATTCCAAGCTTCTCACCATATAATACAGTACCGAATCTGTCGTTATAGAAGTCTGTTATCTCCTTAAGCTCATCCTCAACCGGAAGTTTTCCAAGCAGTTCCATCATATAGCTTACCGCATTTTTTCCTTCGGAAAGATATGCTGCATGAGCACCGACTCCGTTAACTGTGAGTATAAGCTTATCCCCTTCTACTACATATTCAAAGTCGTACTCATTTATGCTCTCGGAAATCGCTGTTTTCACATCATTCTCCATGGCTGCAGGCAGAATCACCTGTGCTTTGGATGGTACAGAGTTGAAAGCATTGCCTCCCTTAATTTCAATGTTCTCGGAAACCGGTCTTTCCAGCCTGAACTGAAGCATTCCCATTTCAGCATAGGTTACTGGAAAATGAGAATCCGGTGAAAAAGCTATAGTCGGTAACTCCGGCTTAACCTCATTCAAATAATAGTCCATGCACTTCCAGTCAGTTTCCTCATTGCAGCCTATAATAAGGCGAACTCGCTTATTCAAAGGAAGCTCCATATCCTTTATAATTTTCAGTGCATGCAGACATGTAAGCATAGGACCTTTATCATCCAGTGTGCCTCTTCCCCAGATTACGCCGTCAGATATTTCTCCTCCCCACGGATCCCTGCTCCATCCCTCACCGGCAGGTACAACATCCACATGACCGAGAATTCCCAGCATTTCATCGCCTTCGCCATACTCAATCTCACCAACGTAATTATCGTAATTCACAGTTCGGAAGCCCATAGCCTCGCCAATCGCGAGAATTGCCTCCAATGCTTTCGCAGGGCCTTCGCCAAACGGCATTCCCGGCTTTGCATCCCCTTCCGCACTGTTGATTCTGCACAGTCTGGAAATATCCTCAGCAAGAGGATTCATCTCATTTTTTACTGCCTTAGAAAAATCCATAAAAACCTCTCCAGATTATTGTAAACACTAAAAGAAACGTGGATTCTAGACCCACGTTTTAATATCATAACATATATGGCTTTTTTATTCAATATCTTTTTTACCTAATCTCAGCTGTCCGCAGGCCGCATCAATATCAGCTCCAAGCTCGCGTCTGACAGTTGCCACGACCCCTTCTCTCTCGAGAAGATGCCTGAACTCCTCTGCGCGTTTTCTGCTTACTGTATCAAATCCGGATTCAGCCACCCTGTTCAGAGGAATAAGGTTAACATGGCATAACATGCCCTGTAGGAGTTTTGACAGTCGATGTGCGTCCTCATCGCTGTCGTTGACACCGTTCACCATTGTGTACTCAAAGGTTATGCGCCGCCCCGTCGTCTCAGTGTAATCACGGCATGCCGGTATCAAAACCTCCAGAGGGTACTTTCCGTTAACAGGCATCATAGAACCCCTGATTTCGTCGGTTGTTCCGTGAAGAGATATGGCCAGATTGACCTGAGGGAAGTCTCTGCCGAATCGCCTGATAACGGGAACAAGTCCGCAGGTGGAAACTGTTATATTTCTCATGCCTATGTTCAGACCGTTAGGATCATTGACAATTCTGATAAACCTGCTCAGATTATCGTAATTGTCGAATGGTTCTCCGGTTCCCATGACAACTATATGGCCGATTCTTTCTCCCGTGTCAGCTTCCGCAGCCATCAGCTGGGAAAGTATTTCGCCCGGCGTAAGGTTTCTGTCCAGACCGTTTCTGGTGGACGCACAGAAGCAGCAGCCCATTCTGCAACCTGCCTGACTGGAAACGCAAATAGAATTCCCGTATTTATATTTCATAAATACGCTTTCGATGAGGTTACCGTCCTCAAGCCTGAACAGGTATTTTCTCGTGCCGTCAGTCTTCGATTTCTGGATTTTCAGAGGTTCAACAGCTCCGATATATGCAGTTTCTTTCAGTTTCTGTCGAAAAACTTCCGGAAGATTGGTCATCTCCCGGAAGTCCGTCTTTCCCTTGTAAATCCAGCCGAAAACCTGCTTTGCTCTAAATTTCGGTTCGCCCATAGAAACTATGAGTTCTTCCATTTCCTTTAATGTCAGGTCTCTCAGATTTATCATTTCAGTTATACTCTTTCTATACCAATTCCTGTCTTGTGTCCGTTCAGGTCGAACTCTTCAAGACCATCCTTCTCAGTAATGGAAACTGCCAGTGTCTCCTTCCTGATGTAATCCCCAAAAGAATCTACTGCTTTCTTAACGTCTTCATCAGCGCATACATAGATTTTGATGTTATCCATCATTTCATAATCATTCTGCTTACGCATCTGCTGAACTTTGGATATAAGTTCTCTTGCAAGACCTTCGCTGATAAGTTCATCAGTGATCGTAGTCTCTAAGATAGTGAATATGTTGTTTTCCATTGCTACAGCGAAGCCTTCTTTTGCGCTGATTCTTACGTCAACGAAGTCTTTTTCGATTTCAAAACTTTCTCCGTCAAGTTCCATTGTAACCTTACCTTCAGCCTCAAGCTTAGCGTTGAATGCCGCAGGTTCTTCTTTAGCTAACGCGCCTCCGAAGGCTTTGATCTTCTTTCCGAGAACAGGTCCTGCAACCTTGAAGTTAGGTTTCAGGCTGAAGTCCATGTACTGTCCAAGCTGATCGGCGAAGCAAACTTTCTTAACGTTCAGCTCTTCCATAATCAGCGGAGTCAGATCTTCAATAGTGTCCTTGTACTTTCCGTCAACCAGAATTTCTGAAAGCGGCTGTCTAACCTTGATTCTCTCCTTCTCTCTGGCACCTCTTCCAAGAGTTACAAGAGTTCTTACAAGGTCCATTCTCTCTTCAACCTTCTTGTCGATCAAAGCTTCATTAGCTTCAGGGAAGAACGCAACGTGTACAGTTTCTTCTCCTGTCAGCTTAGTGTAGATTTCATCAGATAAGAACGGTGCGAAAGGCGCAATAAGCTTTGATACGCCGACCAGTACCTCATATGTTGTCGCGTAAACGCTCTTCTTGTCTTCTGTCATTTCCTCAGCATAGAATCTTCTTCTTGCTCTTCTGATATACCAGTTTGACAGATCCTCTGCCACAAAGTCTGTGATTGCTCTTACAGTCTTCATGTGGTCGTAGCTTTCCATGTATTCTGTAACATCCTTAACCAGCTGGTTGTACTTTGAAAGAATCCATCTGTCAAGCTCAGGTCTCTTGTCGTAATCTACGAACAGCTGATCTGCTTCAATATTGTCCTGGTTGGAATACAGAACAAAGAAGTTGTATACGTTTCTCAGTGTTCCGAAGAACTTGCTTACTATATCAATCAGTCCGTCTTCATCAAACTTGGTTGGCGTCCATGCAGGTGATACGGACATCAGATACCATCTTGTAGCATCAGCACCGTATTTGTCGAACAGCTCGAACGGAGATACGGTGTTGCCTCTGGACTTGGACATCTTCTTTCCTTCCTTGTCCAGAATCAGGTCATTTACAAGAACATTCTTATAGGGAGCCTGTCCCTTGATAAATGTTGAAATAGCCATCAGTGAATAGAACCATCCTCTTGTCTGGTCGATTCCTTCACAGATAAAGTCTGCAGGGAACAGTTTTTCATCAAAGATTTCCTTGTTCTCAAACGGATAATGCCACTGTGCGAAAGGCATTGCTCCTGAGTCGAACCAGCAGTCCATAACCTCAGGAATTCTCTGCATTGGCTTTCCGCAGTGTGGACATGTGATATGAACATCGTCAACATATGGTCTGTGCAGTTCAATTGAATTATCGATATCCTCGATTGCCTTTTCTACTAATTCCTCTCTGCTTCCGATGCATTCCAGATGACCGCATTCACATCTCCAGATAGGAATTGGAGTACCCCAGTATCTTGATCTTGAGATAGCCCAGTCCTTAACGTCAGCAAGCCAGTTTCCGAATCTCTTTTCTCCTACGAAATCAGGATACCAGTTTACAGTGTTGTTGTTTGCAACCAGCTGATCCTTCAGCTTGCTCATTTCGATATACCAGCTTGGCTTTGCATAGTAAACCAGTGGTGTTCCGCATCTCCAGCAGTGCGGATAGTTGTGCTCAAGCTTAGCCTTTGAGAAGATCTTGTTTTCCTGCGCCAGCCATTTGATGATGTCTACATCCAGACCCTCTTCCATAACGAAACGTCCGGCCCATGGAGTTTCAGTGTAACAGCCTCTCTCATCAACCGGCTGAAGCATTGGAAGGTCATACTTTCTGCCGCACTGGTAGTCGTCTTCACCGAACGCCGGAGCAGTATGAACTATACCTGTACCATCTTCAACTGAAACATAATCCATGCAGGTCATGAAGAATGCCTTCTTGTCAGCCTTTACGAATGGCATTAACTGCTCATACTCAATGTATTCAAGGTCTTTACCCTTCATTTCTTCAACTACTTCATACTTGCCTTCGCCCAGAACCTTGTCAGCAAGTGCCTTAGCAACATAGAAGAAGTTTCCTTCTTCATCGCCTTCAGTCATTTTTGCTTTGATATAGTCAATTTCAGGTCCGCATGTAAGAACAGTATTGGATGCCAGAGTCCATGGAGTAGTTGTCCAGGCAAGAAAATACTCGTTATCTTTTCCCTTAAGCTTGAACTTAGCTGTGATCGTGTTAACCTTTACTTCCTTGTATCCCTGTGCAACCTCGTGAGATGCCAGACCTGTTCCGCATCTCGGGCAGTATGGAAGGATCTTGTGTCCTTCATATACCAGTCCGGCCTTGAAGAATTCCTTCAGAATCCACCAGCAGCTCTCAACATAGTTGTTGTCAAGGGTGATGTATGGATTGTCAAGGTCAACAAGATATCCCATTCTTTCAGTCATTTCTCTCCACATTCCTGTGTAAGTGAATACTGATTCTCTGCATTTTTCATTAAATTCCCTGATACCGTACTTTTCGATATCCTGCTTGCCGCTCATGTTCAGCTGCTTTTCCACTTCAATTTCAACAGGAAGACCGTGAGTGTCCCATCCAGCCTTTCTGTTAACCTGATATCCCTTCATAGTCTTGTAACGGCAGATTGAGTCCTTAAGAGTTCTTGCCATTACGTGATGAATTCCGGGCTTGCCGTTTGCAGTCGGAGGTCCCTCGAAGAAAACAAACTTCGGAGATCCCTCTCTTGCAGTTACACACTTGTGTAGAAGGTCTTCCTCCTTCCATTTTTCAACCTGCTCATTCTGCACTTCTGCTACAGGTTTTTCTGATAGCTTTTCAAACATTGGTCTCATTCCTTTCAAAAACAAAATCCCTAACCGAAAACAGTTTCCGATTAGGGACGATTATTCAACCGCGGTACCACCCTAGTTGCAACCTCTATCAAGGCGCCTCTCATTAAAGTGTCAGACTCCGGAGTGATATTCACGTCTGCTTCACCGATTGCCTCTCACCATACGGCAATCTCTCTGTAAGGGTATTACACAGGGCTACTGGTTCCTTCACCGTCTGAAATATTGATTTTTTCTTAAGTGTACGATTGGGTTAGGTCAAATTCGTACTCAAATATTTTATCACCTGGTCATTGGAAAATCAAGTTTTATTTCATTTTCCTATATCAAAACCCATTCATCGCTTTCGCGACGTTTTCCCTCTATAAACCTGATTACAGAATCGGTGCAAGAAGAACGGCGCATACTGCAATTGGCACGTTATACAGAACAGCTGTCGGAACACATGTATCCCATATATGGTCATGCTGTCCGTCTGCGTTAAGGCCGGCTGTAGGTCCCATAGTTGTATCTGACGCCGGTGAACCCGCATCACCCAGTGCCGCTGCAGCGGCAATAAGAATAACTGTTCCTCCAACGCTGAATCCCAGACTTGCACATAGAGGAACATAAAGAACCGCAAGTACAGGAATAGTACCAAAGGATGTTCCGATTCCCATTGTGATTATCAGACCAATCAGCATCATAACTGCTCCTGCCATTATCTTGCTTCCTCCCATAATTCCAAGAGAAGCCTCAACAAGCTCCTGAACAGCCCCTGTCTCATTCATTACATTAGCATATCCTGAAGCGATAAGCATTACAAAGGCAATTAATCCCATAATGCTCAGACCGTTAGCGATAACCTTGTCCAGATCGCTCTTTTTAATCGCCCCGAATACCACCATGATGATAATACCTGTCAGAGCTCCCAGAGGCAGTGAGTCTGTAATAAGATTTATTACCAGCGTTCCCACTGCAGCAGCCAGTGTAACCCAGTGAGCAGGCTTCATCTTAAGTTCCTCACTTGTCGGTTCCACACCTGCAATTTCCAGATTGTCATATTCTCTTGGCTTTCTGAAGATGAAGAATGCAACAGCGAGACCGATCGCCATTGACGCTCCGATAGGCCATGTGTAATGCCATACGTCACCCTGAGCAATATCCATTCCGTTAGCCTGAAGATTGTCTGAAATAAGTCCCTGGAAAATCCATCCGAAACCAAAAGGCAGCGCAATGTAAGGTGCCTTCAGACCGAATGCAAGAGAGCAGGCAGCTGCTCTTCTGTCCAGTTTTAGATTATTCATTACCGGCAGCAGCGCAGGTACCAGGATAGGTATAAATGCAATATGTACCGGAATAATGTTCTGTGAACAGCACGCAATCAAAGCCAGTGCAATAAGTAAAGCCAGCCTTTTCTTTCCAAGAAGATGAGAAATCTTCTGTGAAAGTATTTCTGTAATTCCGGTGTAAGCCATTCCGGCCGCTAAAACTCCAAGAAGCACATAGCTCAGTGCAGTCTGACCGTTGCCACCCATTCCGTCGATAAGAATACCGATGGTTTCTGTAACACCCATTCCGGATACAATACCTGCAACCATTGCAGACACAATAAGTGACAGCATAACGTTAATCTTAAGCAGGCATAGTATAATCAGCACTGCAACCCCGATAAGAATCGGGTTAAGTAGAATACCCATTAATAAATCAACTCCTCTCAAGATTATGGGCAAAAAAAGATAGCACATAAATGCATAATGCTGCAATAATGTGTTACCACTTTAGCGTACTAGACTACTATACCGATATAGTCGGCACTTGTCAACACAATGTTCAAACATTTTTTGTACATTTTTTTATAAGATTTGCCTCATAAAAAAAACTGCACCGGGGTAATCGCCCTGATGCAGTTTCTGCAATGCTTTCAACGTTTATTTATTACAGTAATTCTTTTCTTGAAAGGTTGATTCTGTTCTGACTGTCGATTTCAGTAACCTTAACCTTTACAACGTCACCTATGTTCATGACATCTTCAACCTTTTCAACTCTTTCCTTAGCCATCTTTGAAATGTGAAGTAGACCTTCCTTACCCGGCAGAATTTCGATGAAAGCTCCGAAGTTCATAATTCTCTGAACTGTTCCTTCATATACTTCACCTACTTCAACTTCCTTAGTCAGAAGTTCAATCTGCTTCTTGGCAGCTTCAGCACCTTCAAGATCTGAACTGTAGATGCTGATCAGGCCAGGATCATCCTCTGAGATATCAATTTTAACACCTGTTTCATCAACAATCTTGTTGATTGTCTTTCCGCCAGGTCCGATTACAATTCTGATCTTATCAGGGTCGATTCTCATCGTTATGCTTCTCGGAGCATACTTGGACATTTCTTCTCTAGGTGCAGGAATTTCATCAAGCATTTCTTTCATGATGTGCATTCTTCCTGCTCTTGCCTGTTCTAATGCCTTTTCAAGAATTTCCCTTGAAAGACCGTGAACCTTAATATCCATCTGGATAGCAGTTACACCTACTTCAGTGCCTGTAACCTTAAAGTCCATATCTCCCAGGAAGTCTTCCATTCCCTGAATATCAGAAAGTATAGCCATCTTGCTGCTTCCATCTTCTTCAACTCTTTCGATAAGTCCCATAGCGATACCTGCAACAGGTCTCTTAATAGGAACACCTGCATCCATGAGAGCCAGACACGAACCACAAGTTGAGCCCATTGATGTTGAACCGTTTGAAGATAATACTTCAGATACAACTCTGATAGCATAAGGGAATTCTTCTACACTTGGAAGTACAGGAAGTAAAGCTCTTTCAGCCAGTGCACCATGTCCGATTTCTCTTCTTCCCGGACTTCTTGCAGCCTTAGCTTCACCTACAGAATATCCCGGGAAGTTGTAGTGGTGCATGTATCTCTTTTCAGTCTGCTCTGAAATACCATCGATAACCTGTGCTTCGCTTGCAGGAGCAAGTGTACATGCTGACAGAACCTGAGTCTGTCCTCTCTTGAATAATCCACTTCCGTGTACTCTTGGAAGTAACTGAGTTTCACACCAGATAGGTCTGATTTCGTCAAGCTTTCTATTGTCCGGTCTGATTCCTTCGTCAAGAATCATAGCACGAACAGATTCTTTAGTGATATTGTATAGAACATTTGCAATGTCCTTTTCATTTTCCGGATAAATATCAGCGAAGTGTTCCTTAGTCTCAACTTCTACTGCATCCATGTTATCAAGTCTTTCCTGCTTGTCTACAGTTTTGATAGCTTCCTTCATTTTATCTACTGCATAAGCTCTTACTGCAGTATCAATGTCTTCAGGAATCTTATATAGTTCAACATCCGCCTTTTCCTTACCAACTTCTGCAACGATCGCATCGATAAATTCAACAATTTTCTTGATTTCCTCGTGTGCAAACAGAATAGCATCAAGCATGATGTTTTCTGGAACTTCATTAGCCCCTGCTTCTACCATCATAATAGCTTCTTTTGTACCCGCTACAGTCAGGTTCATATCAGATTTAGCTCTCTGTTCCAGAGTAGGGTTGATGATAAATTCACCATCAATCATTCCCACACGAACGGATCCTGTAGGTCCTTCCCATGGAATGTCGGAAGTTGCAAGAGCAACTGATGAACCGATCATAGCCATGATATCAGTTTCACAGTCCGGATCAACTGACATAACAGTAGCAACAACTACTACATCATTGTAATATCCCTTAGGGAATAAAGGTCTAAGAGGTCTGTCCATAAGTCTGGAGCATAGAATTGCTCTTTCACTTGGTCTGCCCTCTCTCTTGATAAATCCTCCCGGAATCTTTCCTGCTGCGTACATTCTTTCTTCATAATCGCAGCTTAATGGGAAGAAATCAATGTCAGGTCTTGGTGCCTTGGATGCACATGCGGTAACATTAACCACGGATTCACCGTATCTTACCATCACCTGTCCGTTTGCCTGTTCGCAAACCTTCCCGATTTCTAATTCCAGTAATCTTCCGCCGATTGCAGTTCTAAAAGTTCTGTAATCTGTAAATCTTGCCATTAATAAACAACTCCTTCCTGTTTATTCATCTTCTCCTTGGCGTTACACTGTTTTCAATAAATAAATAAAATTAATGGCGAGACATCCGCCTCGCCAAAATCTTCTGAGTATAAACTACTT
>JALENF010000122.1 GCA_022767945.1 Bacillota bacterium | reverse complement strand
GTCTGGGGCTTGCCGTTCTTCTCGTTCCTCATTACGGAATACACGGAATGTGGATTGCCATGACTGTTGAGCTTTGCTTCCGCGGTCTGCTCTTTCTTGTCCGTCTGCTTCGTTCAAAATATCTGCATCCTGACAGAGCATAGGGGCGGTTCGAGCCTCCAGCTATCACTGATTGTGGGGGCGTTCCGAGCCTCCAGCTATCACTGATGGCACATTTGCACCTTTTTTCAGCTTCAGTACCAAAACCTCCTGACCGGGACGGGTTTACCCCTATTCATTGACTTTCTCATTGGATAGGGGTATTGCTTTCTACAGAGTTGGTACTGTGAATCAAAAAAACTCGATTTGTGCCAATTCTGATAGATTATTTTCAATCCATAATATTGACGACCTCCTCATCAACGCCCCCTCTTTGACACTTCATGTGTAATATGTTAGAATGATATATTACCATTCACCTTTGGGAGGAAGAATAATGATTAAAGTTAAAGAACTCAAACCTATTTTTGACCCGGTACTTCACCAGAATCTAAGAGATCTGGTCAACTATGCCGCTATGGCCTATGATGAGGACACAGCATTTATTATCAAGCATAAGCTGTCAAAAAAAGAATTCACATACGAAAACATTTCCTTCCGAAGATTCCGCGACGAAATAAACGGCTTCGGAACCGCTTTGCTGAAGAGAGGGCTTCAGGGAAAACGAATAGCCATCATCGGGAACAACTCCTATGAATGGCTTCTTTCGCATCTTGCCATAGTTAACGGACTTGGAATTTCCGTTCCGCTTGACAAAGGACTTCCTTACGATGAACTGGAATCCTCAGCCATCAGAAGTGCCGCAAGCGTCATAATCTTCGACAAGGCTCACCAGGCTATAGTCGAGGAGCTTAAGGAAAATGGAAACACTCAGATTACAGATTACATCTGCATGGACGAACTCGAGGGCTACGAGGACGTGCAGACACTTATAAACGAAGGACAGGATCTGATTGAAGAAGGTATGGACGATTACATGAACCTGCCCATCGATAAGGACGCAATGTCAATTCTGCTCTTCACTTCAGGAACAACATCCATGGCGAAGGCAGTAATGCTGTCCCACTACAACATCACCTACGACATATACTCTATGATGCAGGTTGAGGACATCCGCCACGGCGACGTAAACATGGCCTTCCTGCCTTATCATCATACCTTCGGAGCAACAGGACAGCTGCTTATGATTGCTGCAGGAGCAACCACAGCCTACTGCGAAGGCCTGAAATATGTTCAGAAAAATATAGTGGAATACAAGGTTTCCGTATTTGTCTGCGTTCCGCTTCTCATCGAGTCAATCTATAAAAGAATTATGGCGACGGTTAAGAAGGAGGGAAAAGAAAAGAAGCTTAAGACCGGAATCAAACTTTCCCGTATGCTTCTTAAGCTGGGCATCGACAGACGCCGTCAGCTTTTCAGGGAAATACACGAACAGCTTGGAGGAAACCTGCGCTATGTAATCAGTGGCGCTTCCGCACTGGATCCTGTCGCCGCAAAGGGTTTTGATGACATTGGAATCCTCGCATACCAGGGATACGGCATGACTGAGGCCTCCCCCTGCATCGCCGCAGAAACCTCAGAAGAACACAAGGCTGGCTCAATTGGTCGTGCGATGCCGGGAATTCAGGTTGCAATCGACAACCCTAACGAGGAAGGCATCGGCGAGCTGATTGCCCGCGGACCTAACGTGATGCTCGGCTACTATGAAAATGAAGAAGAAACTGCAGAGGCCCTTAAGGACGGCTGGCTGCACACCGGCGACTTGGCTCGCCTGGACAAGGACGGCTACATCTACATCTGCGGCAGAAAGAAAAACGTTATCGTTCTCAAGAACGGTAAAAACGTTTATCCTGAAGAGCTGGAGACGCTCATCGCCAACCTGCCCTATGTTGAGGACAGCATGGTATTCGGTCAGCCTAAACGTGAAGGTGATGACAAAGATCTTGCTCTCTGCGCTAAGATTACATACAGCAGGGACGTTATGAAGGATATCTACGGTGTAACTGATCCGACGGAAATTGAGGCAGTCATAAGGAAGGACATTGACCACATCAACGAGGAGCTTCCTGTGTATAAGCAGATGCTTCGCCTGATTGTTACAGATCAGCCGATGATCAAAACCACCACAGGCAAGGTTAAGCGTTATGAGGAAATAAAGAAAAACTAAGGCTGCGCAGACAAACCGCATATGACAGAAAAATCCCGGAAGAGCAAACATACATTTGCTCTCCCGGGATTTTTTTAAGGATATTTATTATAAGGTATAATCAGAAACTTATTTGTTTGCGTATCTCTTCACTTTACCGGTAGTAGTTTTAATCATTGGCTCGTCGGTTACGTGGACACGCAGCAGCTGCTTGTAAACAGGCACCTGAGTGTTTATCACATCTATGTCAGTTTTGATCTTCTGTTCTATTTCGCCAGGGTCGGTCAGGCCGTAAAGCTCCTGCATCGCCTCAGGTCTGTAGACGATCTTTGCAACCAGCGCAAGGTCAGTCTCGTCGCCGTCGTGCTTCTTAGGCTCGCCGTAAACCATGTTTTCCTCAACGTACGGAAGATTTGCAATAAGTGTTTCCAGCTCTTCCGGATAAACGTTTTTACCGTTCTTGAGTACTATGACATGCTTCTTGCGGCCGCAGATGTACACAAATCCGTCCTCATCCACTCTCGCCAGATCCCCTGTGTGAAGCCATCCGTCAATCAGTATCTCGTCAGTAGCCTCCTGGTTTTCGAAGTAGCCTTTCATCACGTTAGGTCCGCGGGCAATCAGCTCACCGATGCCTTCTTCATTCGGCTCATCCACACAAAGCTCAACTCCGGGAATCGCCTTACCGATGGAGCCTGCTCTGCTTTCCACATGGTTTTCCGCCGCCAGAACCGGTGATGTTTCAGTCATTCCGTATCCCTGGAAAGCGAAAATACCGAAGTCGGACAGTCCCTTCAGTGCCTCAGGGTCAATGGCTGAGGCTCCGCTGATTACGAATCTCAGATTTCCTCCCAGCTGCTCGTGAATGTCCTTGAAAAGCTTTCTGCGCACGTCGATTCCGAATTTCAGAAGGAATCTGGACAGAGCTACGCCGAATTTCACCTTTTTCTCCAGCCCTTCCTTCCTGACGGTCGCCATAATCTTCTTGTAAATAGACTCAATCAGAAGAGGCACGCACACAAACACGGTCAGCTTGTACTCAACGATGTTCTTCTGAATATACTTCAGTCCGTCGCAGTATGCAGTCATTACACCGGCTGAAAGCATTATAATCTGAGCCATGATTCCAAAGGTATGGTGGTATGGAAGAAAAGCCATGCTTCGGTCTCCCCTTCTGATGTCCTCTGTAATGTTGAGCGCATATATATTGGACGCAACGTTTCTGTGTGTCAGCTGCACAGCCTTCGCCAGCGAGGTCGTGCCGGAGGTGAACAGAATGATGTTTGTCGCATCCGGGTCAATCACGTACTCTGCAAAATAGTCTCTCTCTGCCTTCTCGCCCTTTTCTATCAAAGCTTCCAGAGTCTGATATCCTTCCACATCGTTCATGCAGATGTATTCAAGGCCGTCGCACTCTCCGCTTTCCTGGATTTCTCTGATAAGTGCCAGGTGTGCCTTGTCAAACAGCAGCACGTCGGCATAGCTTCTGTTAAGGGATGATGTCAGTTCCTCGTACGGAAGTCCCTTGTCCAGAGGAATTACAACTCCGTTACCGCACAGCTGTGCGAAGTATCCGATGGTCCATTCAAGGCAGTTGTTTCCGATGATTGCAAGTCTCTTGCCCTTGTATCCGCTCTCTGCAAGACCGTTGCAGAATGCGGTAATCATCTGGTAGTATCTTTTATATGTGATGTATTCGTAGCTTACATCTCTTCCATTCTTGTGTTTAATTACATATGCGTTATCTTCGCCGTATTTTTCGCAGCTCCTCTTCAGCAGCTGCTTCACATCTGTGTA
>JALENF010000115.1 GCA_022767945.1 Bacillota bacterium | reverse complement strand
CAGGTCGCGTGGTAGTTAAAGAAGGCAGCCGGCTATCGGGCAGGCTGGTGAACATAGACCGAGATCTTCTGGTGATTCCTAATCTGGCGATTCACATGAACAGGAAAGTCAACGACGGCTTCACATATAACCCGCAGAAGGATATGCTTCCGCTGTTTGGAGATGCCACGTCTAAGGGAGTTTTGATGGAAGAGTTATCAAAACTTGCAGGTACCGAAAACCCTGAGGACATTGTCGCCGCTGACCTCTACCTGTACAACAGGGCGAAGGGAACCTTCCTTGGCGCGAAAAATGAGTTCATCGGCTCGCCAAAGCTGGACGATCTGCAGTGCGCGTACTCTTCAATGAGAGCCTTTATCGAGGGCGGAAACAACGACAGCGTGACAATGTGCTGCGTGTTCGACAGTGAGGAGGTGGGAAGCTGCACCAGCCAGGGAGCTGATTCCACAATGCTTTCGGATGTGCTGGAGAGAATTTCGGATGCTTTCGGTCGCAGCCTTCAGGAGCATAAGTCGGTGCTTGCCGGTTCATTCATGGTATCAGCTGACAATGCACACGCCGTACACCCAAACTGTCCGGAAAAGGCAGATCCCACAGACAGACCGTTCATCAATCATGGCGTTGTCATCAAGCACAATGCCAACCAGAAATACACAACGGATGCCATGACCGATGCTGTCTTCAAGGGTATCTGTGTGAAGGCGTCTGTGCCTATTCAGGATTTTTCCAACAGAGCCGACGAGCCGGGGGGTTCTACTTTGGGAAACATATCGGCAGCACACGTATCCATTAACATGGTGGATATCGGTCTGCCGCAGCTTGCAATGCACTCGCCTTTTGAGACAGCAGGGGCAGCTGACACCTTCTATATGGTCAGAGCTCTTGAGGAATTCTACAACACTTATATCGCGAAAACCGACGACGGATTTGAGCTGAAATAGATTATTAATTCATAAGCAGAAAGGCTGCTGTGATGAGAACTCATCACAGTGGCTCTTTTTGTTATTTTTTGCTTTTGGTCAAAATCTGTCATTTGCCTGAATTTTGGGCATGCTTCAGATTTTGTCCATATTAAAATTACTGTCTGCTTAATAAAATAGTTGTTATAAATGAAAAGGGGAGGAGCAGAGCAATGTCACTGACAAATCAAATCAAGAAAACATCTTTGCGAACAGCCTTGGGCTATATAGAAAAGAACCCGGAGCAAAATGCTCTTAAGCTTCTGAACTGGGTAGACAGACTCGCCGGAAACGGCCCTGACAGTTTTGATGTACAGCGCGCCGCCTTCAGAAAGGTTCTGAACGATCCGGACAACAATATGAACCGGTTAATTATGAACGTTCTCAGGGAAACAGATACCGGTGTTCTGAACAAAACTTTTGAGAATTTCTTTCTCAATGCAAGCATTATCGGCTGGCCGAAGCAGGAGGAGAATAGAAGAAAATACAATTGTAACATTCCATGGGCTATTCTTTTGGATCCCACTTCTGCCTGCAACCTTAAATGCACCGGCTGCTGGGCTGCGGAATACGGTAATAAGCTGAATCTTACATATGATGAAATTGACTCGATAATATCTCAGGGGAAAGAACTGGGTGTATACATGTACATTTACACAGGTGGTGAGCCACTGGTTCGCAGGGATGATCTGATTTCTCTCTGTGAAAAACACAGTGACTGTCAGTTTCTTTCTTTCACCAATGCCACTCTTATTGACGAGGCGTTTGCAGATGAAATGTTAAGAGTGAAGAACTTTATTCCGGCAATAAGCGTAGAAGGCTTCGAATCGGCCACTGACGGGCGTCGCGGAGAGGGTACATATGAAAAAGTTGTTAAATCGATGAGGATTCTCAGGGAGAGGCGCCTGCCGTTCGGTATATCCTGCTGTTATACCAGTCAGAACCTGGACTCCATCAGTTCCTGTGAATTCATCGACCAGATGGTGGAATGGGGTGCAAGATTCGTATGGTACTTCCATTATATGCCGGTGGGCAACGATGCCGCACCGGAGTTGCTGCCTGATGCCCGGCAGCGTGAATTCATGTATCATCGTATTCGCGAAATACGTGCATCAAAACCTATTTTTGCAATGGATTTTCAGAATGACGGGGAGTATGTCGGAGGCTGCATCGCCGGTGGTCGTCGTTATCTGCATATTAACGCCAACGGTGACTGCGATCCTTGTGTATTTGTTCATTATTCCAATGCAAATATACGTGATATGAGTCTTCTTGATGTTCTGCGCAGTCCTATCTTTATGGCTTACCACGATAATCAGCCGTTTAATGAGAATCATCTGCGTCCATGCCCTATGCTGGAAAACCCTGAAATACTTCGTGTGATGGTGAAGAAGTCCGGCGCGCACTCTACAGATCTTCAATCTCCTGAAACTGTAGATCATCTGTGCGACAAATGTGAATCCTACGCGGAGAAATGGACGCCTTCTGCCGAGAAGCTGTGGTGCGGATCCGCGAAAAAAATGAGGTGCTCTGATGAATAGTAACAGCAGGATACAGATTGCAAAGACGGGATATGTTATAATTTCCTTTGCCTTTTGTGTTTTGGGAGTTTTGCTCATTGTGTCGCCTGACATCTCCACATTGCTGCTTTACCGGATTGGCGGTGTTATCATGCTTCTGTTCGGTGCGGTGAAAATTGTCGGATACTTTTCTAAGGATTTATATAGACTTGCTTTTCAGTATGACCTGGCTTTCGGTATTCTTCTGATGGCTTTAGGTGTGGTTCTCGTCTTTCGCACCAGTCATATGGTAACATTGCTGGGCATAGTAATCGGCATATATGTTCTTGCCGACGCACTGCTTAAAATACAGATAGCTATAGATTCCAGGTCCTTCGGCTTGCGTAAGTGGTGGTTGATCCTTTCAGTTGCGGTTCTGACAGGCTTAGCAGGATTCCTGCTTATACTTCGCCCGTCAGAAAGCATGAATGCGCTGATGATACTTTTCGGGCTGTCCCTTATTGCCGAGGGCGTCCTGAATCTTATTACCATTCTGACTGCAGTGAAAATTATCAGTAAGCGTTTCCCTGAGCAGATTGAGTAATTGTTGGATTGTAAAAAGCGGGAAGGTCGCACTAATGAGTTCCCTCGTCACTGTGACCTTCCCGCTTTGTTTTTGTTTGTTTATATTTCTATTTCCTATTTATTTCTATTGTTTACAATTCTGACTACAACAGGTGTCAGCGCAAACAGTGCGATAGCATTTGGAATTACCATCAGGTTGTTGAACAGATCTGTCAGTTCCCAGACAAAATCATTAGACATTATTGTTCCGATGAAAATAAAGGCTAATGCAATTACTGTATATATTGTTACAGACATCTTCGTATTATGCTTGCGGAACAGATATGCAACGTTGATTTTTCCGTACATATTCCAGCTCAATGTTGTTGAGAATGCAAAGAAGAACAGACATACAGCAACGAACATCGATCCGAAGGTCTCACCGAAAACTGTACCAAAAGCAGTCTGTGCCAGATTTGTCTTTCCAAGTATATCAACCAGCTCTCCAGTATATCCGTTTGCAAGAATTCCATCTGATGTGTAAAGCGTTGAGATGATTACGATTGCATTTAATGTCAGTACGATGAATGTGTCCAGGAAAACTCCGATGATAGCAACTACTCCCTGCTCATGCGGATTTTTAACGTTCGCCTGTGCGTGTGCATGGGGAGCAGATCCCATTCCGGCCTCATTGGAAAAGAGACCTCTCTTGGCTCCCTGGCTTATTGCCAGCTTGATAGCAGTAC
>JALENF010000108.1 GCA_022767945.1 Bacillota bacterium | reverse complement strand
CGCTGGCCAGGGGCACAGACTACCTGCAGCTGTACGTGGGAGACAGCAAGGGCGACGGACTGCTCGTCAATTCGTATAGGGGCATGCAGAGCCCGCAGCTGTACACCGAGACGAATGACCTGATAGATGAAAGCTTTACGGTTTATGCTGATGAATCCATAGGCCGGATTGTCGGATGGGATGATAAATTCCAGGGTCATATTCTCGACTCCACCGGATGCAAGGTTGGCGCAACCGGATTCATACATGCAGAGAAGGATGGAAAGCACTATGCATTGCCTGTTATGGTTTCTGGCATGCCGATGAGCGCATATGACAAGCTTCCTGTGCTTTCGGATATCTCGGACGGCTATCTGTATGTTGCTGAGCTTGAAGGCGGCGGAGCCGGGGAGGGCATTCCGTACACCTATAAAAAAGGAAAGGATGTAACCTTGTATCTCGTTTCAATGCCGTACTTCGACCTTGAGCCTGAGTGCGATAATCCGCATGTTACAATCAGCAGATGCGAAGACTATAACAAGTGGCCATGGCCTGTGTTTGAGATGACTTACAACAATCCTGACGGCGGTGAGGAAGAGTTTACTGTAAAAACGCAGGATAATAATATTGTGTTCAGCTTTACGGAAGAATAAGGCGTGAACCGTGAAATATGTGAGAACGGAAGGGAGAAACGCAGGGGAGAACTTTATGGCAGAAAAAATGCGCCTCGACAGGCTGCTGTCTGAATGCGGTCTGGGGACACGAAGCGAGGTAAAAACATATATAAAGAAGGGCCGCGTTACTGTTAACGGTGCGGCGGTGAAGGACAATGGGCTGAAGGTGGACCTGTCTGATGACGTGGTAACGCTCAACGGCAGGCAGGTCGTTTATGAGAAATTCAGGTACTTCATGCTGAATAAGCCTCAGGGCTGTGTCAGTGCCACAAGGGACGGCCTCAGTGCCACGGTTCTCGACCTGCTGGAGGGTGAAATCACCCGAGATCTTTTTCCGGTGGGCCGTCTTGACAAGGACACCGAGGGTTTTCTGCTGATTACCAACGACGGCCGGCTGGGGCACGAGCTGCTGTCTCCACGAAAGCATGTCGACAAGCACTATATCGCCTGCGTATCAAAACCCCTTTCGCCGGATCAGCTTGCTGAATTTCGGGAAGGCGTTGACATCGGCGACGAGAAGCCGACCATGTCGGCAGGAATAAGGTTGATTGAAAGTGGAAGCGAAGTAGAGCTGTACACTGAAATGGCCGAAGTCGCGGGCATTTCTGCTGAGGACTTTCAGGCAATCTACGAAGTGACACTTCAGGAAGGCCGCTATCATCAGGTGAAGCGGATGTTCGAAGTATTCGGCAGCAAGGTAGAGTATCTGAAGAGGATTTCTATGGGAGAAGTCGTTCTGGACGACAGCCTGGAGCCCGGTGAATACAGAAAACTGACCGAGGAGGAAGTCGAAGCGCTTAGAAGAGGCTGAAGATTGGATTATGATGGGAGAATCTATCACGGATGGCACATTTGATGTTTTTTTAAACAAAAATACCAAAAATGAAGAGATTGAACTAAATTCTGAAGATGTTTCATTAAGCAGAGACGATGCTTTTGGTCACATTATCACTATAACAGTATAAAAAGGGATATCCGAAGGGAGATGATGGACAACCAATGGGCAGCAAGCAGTCTTCATTAACTCCGAAGGATTATAAATAGCAGTGATTTTGGAATTTTTGAAAAGAAAAAAGCTATTTGTTCCAAAAGTGATAGAATAACAGCTCGTACACGAGATAAAAAGATACAGGAGAGATGGTAATGATTATTAAGGCATCTGCTGTATTTAGAAATGATTATTCCGAACAGATACTAAAGCTGCGAGCAAAGGTTTTGCAGGCTGAACAAGAACGAATCGAAGGTGCAGAGACTCTGAGTGTTTCCGAAGCGAGGGGAAAACTAAGGGAGAGATTCGGTGAGTTGTAACACCAAACTCTTTTACTGAATAATATAAGACGAAAAATCTGTGTACTGTCGCAGTTTTCCCGCAGTCGTGTATACGACGAGGACTTCTGCGACGGCGCACAGATTTTTTAGGTTTACAGAGCATATTAAGCTTACAGCAGCTTCTTTATCCCCCGGTCCAGGCCGTCCAGGGTCAGCTCGAACATAGGGAAGATGTCGCGAATATGAGCGATGGTGCGGTAGCCGCGGACATAATCCCAGCGGTCGGCTTTGATAGGGTTGAGCCAGATGGATTTCTCGTATTGGCGGTGAACCTTTTCGAGCCAGTAGATGCCGGGCTCTTCATTGTAGTTGTACCAGTTGATGTTGCCGCCGCGGGACAGCAGTTCATAAGGCGACATGGAAGCGTCACCGACGAGGATGACCTTGTATTCGCTTCCGAAGTTTCCCAGCACCCAGTCAGTGTCCACCCAGTCGCCGTAACGGCACATGGGAGTAGTGTACAGCTTTTCATATATGCAGTTGTGAAAATAGAAGGTCTGCAGGTCCTTCAGATGAGTGGACTGGTGCAGAGCCTGAAACAGCTGGTTTACAAGCTGAGTGTGTCTCCACATGGAACCGTCGGAGTCGATGAGAAGCAGCAGCTTGACCGTGTTTTTGCGGGGCTTCTCGTAAACAAGCTTAAGCATGCCGGCATTGTCTCCGGTGGCTTTGATGGTCTCGTCTATATCAAGCTCTGTCTTTGCGGAATCAATTCGTGATGATAACTGACGCAGCTTTCTGAATGCCATCTGGAACTGTCTGATGTTCAGCTCGTTATCCTGCCTGAAGTCGCGGAACCTGCGCTCACCGGCGACCTTGATGGCAGACATGTGCCGGCTTTCTCCGCCGACGCGGATTCCCTGAGGATTGTAGCCTCCGTGGCCGAAAGGAGAGGTTCCTCCTGTGCCGACCCAGTAGTTCCCTCCGTCATGCTTTTCTGTCTGCTCCTTCAGTCTTTCCTCAAACATATCCATCAGCTCCTGAAGGTCGTGCTTCTCAAGCCCCTCAGGCATGTCGGTCAAATCCCTTTCAAGCTCATCCTGAGACAGCCACTCCATGAGTTCAGGAGGAAGATCTGAGATGGTTTTGATACCCTTGAAATACTCCATGAATCCCATGTCGAACTTGTCGTAGTCGGACTCCCTTTTCACCAGAACGTTGCGGGCAAGGTAGTAGAACTCCATGAGAGAGTTATCGGCCATGTTGCGGTCCAGCGCATCCATCAGAACCAGCCATTCGTCGAGGGAAACCTTCAGACCGGCGTCTCTGAGAGCAAACATGAACTTAATAAACATGTCTGTATGCCTTTACGTAATCGATATCCTGGTTCTTCTTCAGAAGGACTCCGATGTATGGGATGTGCTCGCAGATTTCGCTGACATCCACACCAGTGAGCTGAAGAGCCTGAATCCAGTCGAGCAGCTCGGAGGTACTCGGTTTTTTCATAATCTGCTTCATGCTGCGGATGTCGTAGAAGGCTTTGATGGCGTTTCTGACCAGCTTTCTGTCCAGGTCTCCGAAGTGAACCCTGATAATCTCTTCTATCTTCTCTTCGTCGGGAAAGTCGATGTAATGGAAGATGCATCTTCTAAGGAATGCATCGGGCAGTTCTTTTTCCGCATTTGATGTGATGATAACGATGGGGCGGTGCTTGGTGCGGATGGTTTCCTTAGTTTCATTGATGTAGAATTCCATGCGGTCAAGCTCCCACAGCAGGTCATTTGGGAATTCCAGATCTGCCTTGTCTATTTCATCAATGAGTAGCACCACCTGTTCGTCTGATGAGAAAGCCTCTCCCAGCTTGCCCAGTTTGATATACTGCTTTATGTCTGCAACGTTTCCTTCGCCGAACTGGCTGTCGTACAGTCTCTGAACCGTGTCGTACACGTACAGCCCCTCCTGTGCCTTTGTGGTGGATTTGATTCCCCAGACTATCAGCTTCATTCCAAGGGATTCAGCTATGGCTTCAGCCAGCTGTGTTTTGCCCGTGCCCGGTTCGCCCTTGACGAGAAGGGGTTTCTGAAGGGCTATTGCCACGTTTACCGCGTTCATCAGTTCCTTTGATGCAACATATTTGTCGCTGCCTGTAAAATTCTTCATAATTACCTGTTACTCCTTGCTAAAAACTATAGAATATTATACCCGTGTCGGTGAGAAATGCAATTATAAGGTTTACATTCGGGCAAAATATAGTATAATTATATATGTATAGGTATGCTCAGACAGAGGGAGGGAGTATGAGAAAACTAAGAAATACAATCCTGTTGGCCGTTCTGACTGTTACCATGTTTTCACTTTGCAGCTGCAGCACATACGACAACTTTGTGCATCAGTTTTTCCATAAAGCAGGTGCTACAGACGAAACAATCAAAATTGGAATAATAGAGCCGCAGACAGGCAGGGACAGCAGTTACGGCACAGAGGAGTTGAGAGGCTTCAAGATTGCAAACGAACTGGTGCCGGAGGTCCTTGGAAAGAAAATAGAATTACTGTACGCAGATACTCAGAGCGATATGGATGTTGCCGAGACAACAGTTGCCGGCGTGATTGACAAGAAGCCGGCAGTCGTTCTGGGAGGTTACGGAAACGTTGTGTCACTGGTTGCCAGCAGTCTGCTGGGACAGGCCCGGATTCCCGCAATCGGAACTACAGCAACCAACCCGCTGATAGCTGATAATAACAGCTACTATTACAGGGTGGCCTTCACAGATTCCGTTCAGGGCAAGCTGGTAGCCGACTATATTGTTGATTCAATGAAAGAGGAAAAGGCTATTCTTATAAAGATCAAGGGAGATGAGACGACCACTCCTATGAACGGCAAATTCCTCAACAGAATGGAATCAAGGACAGAAAATTCCGACTCTGTAAAAGATATAATATATGTCGACCAGGCGTCGGCAGATTACAGGTTATACGTTGATACGATTGCAAAGGATAACGTTCACGCTGTGTTCATGGCAACGGGTCTGAATGTTGCAGAGGAGGTCTTCAAGGAAGCCGACAAGAAGCTGACCGGTGTTACCTTTATCGGTCCCAACTCATGGCACAACGACGATCTTCTGAATATCGCGCTCAAGTATCCGAATATTCGCATCGCCGTGGTATCAGACGTTGTGAATACCGCAGTTAATTCTGAACAGATGCATGAGCTTCAGGATGTCGAGACCACATCAATGTATGATCAGCTTGCGGCAAAGTATGCGGAACAGTACGGTCCGGATGCTCAGATTCCAAATGGCACAGCACTTGCGTTCGACGCCTACATGATAGCGGTCAAGGCAATCAGGGATGCCGGCTCCGTTGAGGCAGCCGATATCAAAGCTCAGCTGGACAGCATCACGGATTTTCCGGGGGCGTCAGGTCAGATAACCTTCAACGAGAACGGCGAAGCATCAAAACCAATTAACATCGATATTGTAGACAGGAACAAGTTCGTTACTGTTTATACAAGCAAATAAAAAAGTATATTAAAAACAAAGGAGATAAAATAATGGAACAGAAAGTTAAGGAAGTATTAGAAACAATCAGACCAATGCTGCAGAGAGACGGCGGAGACATTGAATTAGTAGAAGTAACTGCTGACAATGTGGTAAAAGTAAGATTACAGGGACACTGCGCAGGCTGCCCTGGTGCAAGAATGACTCTTGAAGGTGTGGTTGAAAGAGTTCTTAAGGAAAGCTATCCTGAAATCGTTGCAGTTGAAGCTGTATAATAATGAATTTTTTAGAGATTATAGAAAAGAATGAGGACCTGCAGATTAAAACTCTGCAGGAACTTGTTTCTATAAAGAGTGTTAAGGAAAAACCGGTTTTTACAAGAGACGGCCGGATGTATCCCTTCGGAGAAGGCGTGCAGAGGGCTTTTGAATATATGCTGGGCAAAGCCGGGGAAATGGGTTTCACTACTGAGAACGTAGACAACTACGGCGGACATATTGACTTCGGATACGGGGAGGAGACTGTTGGAATCATCGGTCACCTTGACGTGGTTCCCGAGGGAGAGAACTGGAGCTTCGACCCATACGGCGGAGCTGTGTCGGAGGGGTATATCTACGGACGTGGTACGACGGATGACAAGGGACCTGTAGTCGCGGCTCTTTTTGCGATGAAAGCGCTTAAGGATGCGGGTTTTGAGCCGTCGAGAAAGATCAGGCTTATTCTCGGCCTTGATGAGGAGACAGACTGGGATGGAATCAGCCACTATTTCTCCAGGGTGAAGAGACCGGATTTCGGATTTACGCCGGATGCGGACTTTCCTGCAATAAACGGAGAAAAGGGACTGACCAACTTCAGCATAGTCAGAAAGTTTGAAAAAAGCCAGAATAAGGGACTTGAGCTCAGCAGGCTTTCGGGAGGTACCGCGGTAAACATGGTTCCGGAGAAGGCGAGAGCTGTGGTCAGAGCGGACGACAGAGACAGATATGCTGCAATCAGAACCCGGGCGGAAAATTTCAGGACAGAAAGAGGCTTCAGAATCCACGTTAAAGGCGTGGGAAAGTCTCTTGAAATAACCGCTGAAGGCAAGGCAGCTCACGGAGCGGTTCCGGAAGAGGGGCTGAATGCTGTTTCGGTTCTGATGGAGTTTCTGTCCGGCCTGAATTTTGCAAACGACGACATCAACAGTTTTATTGACTTCTATAATAAATATCTGGGCTTCCGGGTTAACGGCGAGGGACTGGGCATCGACTTCTGCGATGAACCTTCCGGCAGACTCACCATGAATGTGGGAGTTATGGAATACGACAAGGAGGCTGTTACCCTGAAGCTTAATGTCAGATATCCTGTAACCTTCAGTGTGGATCAGATATATGACAGGGTAATTCCTGTTATCGACAGGTATGGTATGGGACTTGTGAAGGAGAAGCACAAGAAACCTGTCTATATGGAGAAGGACAGCCCGATGATAACAGCTCTGATGGAGAGCTACAGAAAGTTTACCGGTGATACGGAAAGCCAGCCGCTTGTTATCGGAGGCGGTACATATGCGAAAAGCTCCGACAACATTGTGGGCTTCGGCGCACTGTTTCCGGGAGATGAGGATCTGATGCATCAGAGAGATGAGAGACTGTCTCTGGACAGATTCATGCTTGCAACTAAGATTTATGCCGAGGCTATTTACAGACTGGGGCAGCCGGAGTTTAAACTATGAGAGAAGTTTTGATCAGAAATGAAGAGGATACGAGGGCTTTCGGTCACCAGCTGGCCGAAAAACTGCAGCCGAATACAGTAATAGCCTTAATCGGCGACCTGGGTACGGGAAAAACCACCTTATCCAGGTACATTGCGGAAGGACTGGGAGTAAAGGAAACCATTACAAGCCCGACCTTCACAGTTGTACTGGAATATCATTCAGGAAGACTGCCGCTGTACCATTTCGACGTCTACAGGGTGAACGACCCGGATGACCTGTTCGAAATCGGCGCGGAGGAGTACTTCTACAAGGGTGGAGTATCTATTGTGGAGTGGGCGGATCAGGTGGCTGAAATTCTGCCGGATGACACCCTTTGCATTTTCATAGAATATGGTGAAAAAGAAGGAGAAAGAATCTATAAATGTACATTTTAGCAATTGAGACTACCGGACCTCTTGGCTCGGTGGCAGTTATAGATGAAACGGGAAAAGTTAATCAGAAAATCTCCCGTGAGGAAATGAACCATTTGAAGGATCTGATGCCTATGGCACAGAGGCTGATGTCGGAGCTGGGCATTTCACCGGCGGATTTAACTGCGGTAGCGGCTTCTATCGGACCGGGTTCATTTACCGGAATCAGAATCGGTGTGTCAACAGCCAGGGCACTGGCACAGGCACTGAATATTCCGGCTGTAGGAGTGAAGACTCTGGACTCCTTCAAGGTAAGATGCAGCGGCAGCACGGTAATCGCCCCTGTTTTCAACGCCCGCAGGGGTCAGGTCTACGGTGCGGTTTTCAGTGAAGATGGCGAAGACATTCTTGCAGGGGGACCGTACATGCTGGAGGATGTTCTCGCGGCAATCAAAACTGAGTTAGAGGACAGATTCGAAAATACGAACTGCGGAATGCCGGTTGCGACTAAGGTTGTATTCTATGGTGACGGAATCGATGCGTACGAGAACCGTCTCGACGAGTTCGTGGCAGAGCTTGGGGCTTCAAGAGTCGCCTGTGTAATCGAAAAGGCGGCAAAGGAAGACAGATATCAGTGTGCGGAGATGACTGCGGCGGCAGCACTTGAGCAGTACAGAGCCGGAGATACGGTATCCGTAGAGGAGCTTTTACCTGACTATATGAGAGCTACTGAGGCGGAGCAGAAGCTGAAGGACGGTACACTGGCAAAGGAACGTGCGGCCAAGATGGCAAGACTGATGAGTGGTAGGAAAAATGGCTGAGCTGATAATCAGAGAGGCCCGCAGAGAGGACATAGATGAAATTGTGACCCTTGAGGAGCAGTGCTTTGCGACGCCCTGGTCCAGGGAGTCACTGGAACACGATATGTTTCACAATGCCATGTCCGGATACATTGTTGCGGAGCTGGAAAACAGAATAGTGGGGTATATGGGCTTCTGGGTGATAGTTAATGAGGCTCATGTGAACAATGTTGCAGTTTCACCGGAGCATAGGAGACTTCATATCGGCAGTGCGCTGATCGATATGTTCCTGAAGTATGCGGACTCAAACGGTTTTGATGGTGAAACACTTGAGGTGAGAGTGAGCAACAGTCCTGCTATCGGACTTTATACAAAATTTGGATTTGAAGAGGCGGGCGTGAGACCGAAGTATTACGAAAACGGTGAAGATGCTCTGATAATGTGGAGAAATAAGAAATAATGAAGGATGGAAAATTTTTAACTCTTGCAATTGAATCAAGCTGTGATGAAACGTCGGTTGCTGTAATGGCTGACGGAAGACAGGTTATGAGCAATATAATTTCTTCACAGATAGATATACATACGGCATTCGGAGGGGTTGTGCCCGAGATTGCCTCAAGACATCATTTACAGAATATGAACACAGTGGTAGACCAGGCTCTGACAGAGGCCGGTGTTACCTTAGATGATATAGATTTAATCGGTGTGACCTGTGGACCGGGTCTGGTGGGTGCGCTTCTTATGGGTGTGGCAACTGCAAAGGCCATTGCCTTTGCAAAGAACATACCTCTTGTAGGTGTCAACCACATGCACGGACATATCAGTGCCAACTTTATAGAACATGAGGAGCTTGAACCTCCTTTTATGAGCCTGATAGTTTCCGGAGGCCACACGAACATCGTAGAAATGAGTGACTACGGCGTATGCAGAGTCCTGGGCGGAACGAGAGACGATGCGGTGGGAGAAGCCTATGACAAGGTTGCCCGCGTAATCGGCCTTGGATATCCCGGAGGACCAAAGATTGACAGAATTGCAAAGGAGGGAAACCCTGAGGCAATTCAGTTCAAGAGAGTATATCTCGAAAAGGGCAGCAAGGACTTCAGCTTCAGCGGTCTGAAGACAGCTGTGCTGAATTATCTGAATACAGAAAGACAGGCGGGAAGAGAAATCAGCGTACCTGACGTTGCAGCAAGCTTCCAGGAGGCTGTAATCGAGGTTATAGTCCATAAGACCATGGAAGCGGTAACTGAGATGAAACAGGACAAGCTGGTGCTTGCAGGGGGAGTTGCGGCAAATTCCAGACTGCGCGAGGCACTGTCCGCGGCCTGCGATGAAAAGGGTGTAAAGCTTTACGTGCCGAGTCCTGTACTGTGTACGGACAATGCGGCTATGATAGGCTGCGCGGCATACTATAAATATAAGGCTCAGGGGGCTGACGGCCTGGATCTGGATGCATATCCGGGTCTGGAGATTTAGGACACCCTGAAATCTAACGGAGAAATATATGATAGTTTTATCAGCAAAGGATATAGGGAAAACATATGGTGTGGACACGATTATAGAAAACGTGTCCTTTCACATTAATCAGGGTGACAGAGTAGGCATAGTCGGTGCAAACGGAGCAGGCAAGACTACACTGCTGAACATTCTCACCGGGGAGCTGTCTCACGACAGTGGAGAAATCTACATTTCTCAGAACACAACCATCGGATACCTGAAGCAGAAGGATCAGTTCAGCAGTGAAAGCACTGTAATCGAGGAGGTTGAAAAAATCTTCGTCGATATGAGAGCCATGGAGCAGGAAATGGACGAGCTGTCTCACAGAATAAGCGAGGTGGGGGAGGATTCGGAGGCTCTGATGGAGAGATATTCCCGCCTTCAGGATCTGTACAAGAACAGAGGCGGATATACCTATAAGAGTGAAATGAACGGCGTGCTCAACAGCATGGCCTTCGGTCCTGAATTCTACGACAAGAAAATAAGCACGCTGAGTGGCGGAGAGAGAACCAGACTTGCACTTGCCTGTCTGCTGCTTTCCAAGCCTGATCTGCTGTTTCTGGACGAACCTACCAACCATCTGGACATAGGAACTCTGAAGTGGCTGGAGCAGTATCTGAAGGGATACAGGGGGACGATAGTAATCGTGTCTCATGACCGTTACTTTCTTGACCAGATGGCCAACAGAATATTTGAGGTGGAGCATCACAGACTGCACTGCTACGATGGAAACTACAGCCAGTATGCAGAAAAGAAGAGAAACCTGCGAGAGGCTGAAATGCGTGCATACAACAAGCAGCAGACGGAAATAAGGCGTCAGGAGGACATGATTCGAAGGTTCAGGCAGCACGGAACGGAGAAGCTGGCCAAGCGTGCCGCCTCCAGAGAAAAGAGGCTTGAGAGCATGGAGCGTCTGGAGAGACCGGAGGCTGCCTTAGGTAAAATGAAGATTCACTTCCGTCAGGAATATCAAAGCGGAAACGATGTGGTTTACGCTGAGAATCTGTCCAAATCCTTCGGCTTTGGGGCAGCGAGAAAAGAGCTGTTCCATGGAGTGGGTTTTGATATAAAAAGAGGCGAGAGAATCTGTATAGTCGGACCCAACGGGGTGGGAAAGACAACCCTTCTGAGGATGATAATGGAGGAGCTTTCGCCTGAGAGCGGATACATTAAAATAGGCCACAACGTGAAGTTCGGGTACTACGACCAGGGGCAGCTGCTGCTGAACAACAGTGCAACCGTGATGGACGAGGTGCACGACTCGTACAGGCTCTACAAGGACAGTGAGATAAGATCCATACTTGGAAGATTTCTGTTTAAGAATGACCAGGTATTTCTTCAGGTGGGCTCGCTTTCCGGAGGGGAAAAGGCGAGACTGTCCCTTCTGAAGCTGATGATGAGCGGTGCGAACGTGCTGATTCTGGACGAGCCGACAAACCATCTGGACATCGATTCCAAGGAGGTTTTTGAGGAGGCTCTGATGGATTATCCGGGCACTGTTATCGTGGTTTCTCATGACCGTTATTTCCTGAACAAGATACCCACCAGAATTCTGGAGCTGGACAAGGACGGGATGACTGAATATCTGGGAACCTATGATTACTATGTTGAGAAGAAGTCGTCCATCGATTCCGGAAAGAAGTACCTGGCAGAGCTTTCTGCTTCGGGGAAAAATGCCGTCCCGGGAAAAGCTGCCGGCAGGGACTCAGAGGGAAATTCCCATGAGGGCTCCGGGGAGAATCAGCGGCAGCAGCTGAGTTCTGCAGAGGAGAGAGCTCTGAAGAAGCAGAAGGAGGCCGAGGAGCGCCGGCTGAAAAGAGAGAAGGAGAGGCTGGAGGCTTTGATTGCTGAGCTGGAGGAAAAGATAGCTGCTAACGAAAGTGAAATGTGCAGGGAGGAAAACCTTTCCAACCATCAGTATCTGTCACGTCTGGATGAGGAAAACCGTCAGTTCAGGGAGGAACTTGACGAAGCATACGAGAAATGGATGGAACTTGAGTAAAAGGTAATAGAAATTTTTTCTTGCATTACATAATGCAGGTAGTTATAATGAAATAGTAAATTTGGTACGCATGGAGGAGTATATTATGACTTTTGATAAAATCAGAGATATTATTGTGGAACAGTTATCTGTTAGTGAATCTGCAGTAACAATGGACACCAACCTTATGAAGGATCTGGAGGCAGACTCATTAGACGCAGTAGAAATCATTATGGCT
>JALENF010000100.1 GCA_022767945.1 Bacillota bacterium | reverse complement strand
AGGCAATTGCACAGGTCCAGATCAGAAAAGCCGTTCTTCCCTGTCTGATTTCATGTTTCAGGACTGTCATTACTCCTCACCTCCCTCATAGTAATGAATGAATATTTCTTCAAGATCCGGTTCTGAAACACTGAGGTCCTTTACATTTCCCGCAGCAAGTCTTTCAACAAGTCTGTTCATATCACCGCTGTAGAGGAAGCTTACGGAGTTTTCATCTTTTCGGATATCTTTTATCCCATTCAGTCCGGCAATGTTCAGACTGCCTTGAACGTTCACTCTTCTGGCATTTGTCTTTGACAGGTTCTCCACACTGTCGCAGGCTATCAGCCTGCCTTCTCGTATTATCGCGGCGCGGCTGCAGTATCTCTGTATTTCAGACAGCACATGACTGGAAAGAAAAATCGTTGCTCCCTCGCTGTTTCGCTCTTTCAGAATTTCAAAAAACTCTCTCTGCACAAGAGGATCCAGTCCGCTTGTAGGCTCATCCAGGATAAGAAGCTCCGGCCTGTGCTGAAGTGCACATACAATACCTGCCTTCTTCCTGTTTCCGAAAGACAGCTCATCAACCCGTTTCTTAACATCAAGCTGCAGTCTTTCGCAAAGCTCCGCAGACTCGCCTCTGCAGTCCTTTTTTCTCAGATCGGCAGATAACTTCAGCACATCTCGCACCTTCATGCCTGAGTAAAAGGCTGTCTCTGAAGGCAGATATCCTACTCTTTCCAGAATTTGTTTTTTCCCGGTAACGATATTCTCGCCAAGCACCTGCGCCTCACCTGAGGTAGGAGCTATCAGTCCCAGCAAAGTACGTATGGTGGTGGATTTTCCTGCCCCGTTAGGCCCGATATATCCAAAAAACTCACCCTTTTCCACGATTAGATTCAGATCAGTAATTCCTCTCGCCTTTCCGTAATTCTTAGTCAGTCCGACTGTCTTAATTGCCTCCATCTGTATCCCCCTCCTTCAGATATATACTCTTCCAGAAATCCATCAGTTCCCGGAAGTCAGTCTCCATCTTCTCAACATCAATATTCCCCTGCTGAACCATTTCCCACAGATACCCCTCCGATGCATAGTACATCTCACGGTACATCATTTTAAGGTCAATTCCGGTTCGAAACATTTCAGGGTCAATCTGCATCTTCGTCTTTTCCCCTTTCAGTTCAAAATACTTCCTATAGCTTTCCTGCACTGCCTTACTTATTTCAGGATCCTTCTCGTAGAAAGCTTTGATAGCGAAATTTGCCACATCGGGATATCTGTGGAAAATCTCAAACTTCGCCATCATCCCTCTCTCCATGCTCTCGAAGAGATCCGTAGACTCATAGCAGTGGTATTTCTCCAGATACTCTATGGTCGTCCTCGCGCAGGTGTCCCAGAGAAACATATACAGCTCTTTCTTGCTCCTGAAGTAGTGAAACAGCAGGCTCTTGCTTATCCCCGCAGCGGCAGCAATCTCGCTCATAGGACTGTGCTTGTATGAATTCTGCGAGAACACCCGATACCCCGCATTTATTATGGCCATGCGCTTCTCCTCCGGGAGGCTGAAAAAACTTTCTTTCATGTTGCCACCTCTTTCATGTCGGCTTACACCATTAACCGATTCGGTCAATTACATTTTTATACTACCACCGCTGACCGATTTGGAGAAGACCCTTTTTTCACTTATATGGCAGTATGCCATGTTGCAAAATGCAGCGGCTGTGAATTATAATAGAAAAAACTGATTGTAGCAGATAGTAAGATGTAAACAGGAGGTATATTATTATGATTATCAGAACGGCAACCATGCAGGACTTAGATGCTGTTTCAGCAGTTGAGGCAGAGTGTTTTCCACCGGCAGAGGCGGCAACAAGAGAGGACTTTGAACACAGACTTGCTCATTATGCAGACCATTTCTGGCTCATGTTCGATGAAGATAAACTTATAGCATTCGTAGACGGTTTTGTTACCGACGAGCCTGACCTGGCAGATGAAATGTTTGAAAAAGCAGAAATGCACAATGAACAGGGTAAATGGCAGATGATTTCCGGAGTGAACACTATTCCGTCATACCGTAAGCACGGATACGCAGGGCAGCTGATTGAGCGTGCAATTGAAGATGCAAGAAAGCAGAATCGTGTGGGACTCGTGCTCACATGCAAGGATAAGCTTGTACATTATTATGCCAAATTCGGATTTGTAAACGAAGGTTACACAGGTTCCAATCACGGAGGAGTGAAGTGGAATCAGATGAGATTAACATTTTAAACGCAGCTATGGCTGCAAATATGGCCGCAAAAAAAAAATAAAAAAACAATCCTGAAGCTCAAAAAGGATTGCTTTTTTATTTGACTTTAATCTTAGAAAGAAACAGGAATCTGTTCCAAACACATATTAACACTTTGGGCAAAAGAGGAATATCAATCTTTTTTACAGTTATATAACATTTTATAGATTAATTACTTTTTTTCTTTATTTCGAAGTACTCGTTTTAATACAATCATAAATATGTTATAATTACTATAATATATTTAATGTGCACAAGGAGAAGAACTATGAACCATCTATATGAGCTCCCGGTTTTCAAGAATAACCAGAATCTTAAAATAATAATGGAAGTCGAAAATGCAGTAACTGCATTTTCCGGAATCACGCATATACCCGTTTCATACTTTTCCGGCGCAGGAAAGTTTCTCTGGTGTTCCATGCCCCATGACAGGGTGTGCGATGCAACTACCGATTACGGCAGCGATTCCCTGCCTTGTACAAGAAACCTGATTTCATCCATGAATATTTCTCTATCCATTCCTGAACCCTATATGTTTATGTGCAACGCAGGACTGATCAACATCTGCATGCCTTTCGTTCCCGACGGACAACTGTATGGTTTTCTTATTGCCGGACCTG
>JALENF010000060.1 GCA_022767945.1 Bacillota bacterium | reverse complement strand
TTTTTGAAGCATGTATTTGCATACGCAGGTAATTTTGCGTAGTGCAAGGCGCGATGACTAAGTGCCGAAGGGCATGTACATGGGTACATAACCGAGGACGAGGGAAAAAGCAACGCTGCAGTACACAAAATTAACAAGTATGGTGGGTATCGTCAAGTGGTTAAGACACAGGGTTGTGGCTCCTGTATACGTGGGTTCGAATCCCACTATCCACCCCATGTTGGGGTATCGCCAAGCGGTAAGGCAACGGATTCTGATTCCGTCATGCGCAGGTTCGAATCCTGCTACCCTAGCCAATTATTTTAATGGGATGTCGTGAGGCATCCTGTTACCGTGGCGACATAGCCAAGTGGTAAGGCAGAGGTCTGCAAAACCTTTATTCCCCAGTTCAAATCTGGGTGTCGCCTCCATAAGACATCGGAACTTCCGGTGTCTTTTTTTGCCGCTAAAGCAATAAAAAACGTGACCCATGGGATTAGCCATGAGTCACGCCTGCGTGGAAAACCGCTTTCTTAAATTATTCAGCCATCTCGTCCAGAATCATCTGGATATCTTCACGGCAGCCGCCGCATTTCTTTCCGATTTTAGTTTCTTCGCAGAAAGTCTTAAGATCAGTATATCCTTTTTCCTTTATGATATCTTCGATTTCACCGCGAGTCACTTTATTGCAAAGGCAGACTACATAGTCTCTTGAAGTTTTATCCATTTGTTCTCCTCCTTAATAATTAATCATATTGTATCTATGTACGAAATAATATACCATTTTTTATTTCATAGTTCCAGTCTTCTGATACTTTATGTGCCAGGACAAGGCTTCCTCCAGTATATGAGGAGTGTGCTGAGCACCAGAACGGCATGCTCTGTTGAAGTAATCCATAAGTTTGTCGCGATAGTCCGGATGAGCGCAGTTGTTTATAATCTTAACTGCTCTCTCCTTAGGGCTGCAGCCGCGAAGGTCAGCGTACCCCTGTTCCGTAACTATGACCATGACATCATGTTCAGTGTGATCCACATGGGACACCATTGGAACTATAGAGGAAATATCTCCGTTCTTGGCAAGGGAGGCGGTTGAGAAGATTGTTATGGCTCCGTTTCTTGCAAAATCGCCGCTTCCGCCTATTCCGTTCATCATACCGGAACCCATTACGTGAGTCGAATTGACGTTTCCGTATATGTCGACCTCAAGGGCTGTGTTCATGGCAATAACTCCAAGCCTTCTTGCAACCTCCGGGTTGTTGCTTATCTCCTCAGGTCTGAAAATCAGCTTTCCTTTATATAAATCTATTTCACTGTCGAACTTTTCCTTCATCTCAGGGGATGGAGACACCGCAGTAGTTGATGCACACGTCACCTTGCCGGATTTGATAAGTTCGAGCATAGAATCCTGAACCACTTCTGTATAACAGGTCAGATCGTGAAACTCAGAATCCAGCAGACCATAAAGTACGGCGTTTGCCACGCTTCCCACACCTGACTGAATCGGTAGCAGTGTGTCTGTCAGCCTTCCGGCTTCAACCTCCCCTTCCAGGAATCTGATAATATTAGCAGCTATTGCCCTTGAAGTATCATCGAGAGCTGTCAGAGGCCTCGTTTTGTCCTGAAGATCAGTAATCACAATTGCTGCGATTTTATTCATTCCGCATTCAATATAAGGTTTTCCTATTAAATCACTTGGTTTGGTAATATTTATAGGTTTTCTGTCCGGCGGGTTATCCATAACGAGACAGTCGTGCATTCCTTCAAGGCCGATTGGCTGGTGAAGATTCAACTCTACGATGACTTTATCTGCCTGTTTTACAAAAGAGGGCGTATTGCCTACGGCAGTTGTTGGTATAATATTACCGTCCTCGGTAATTGCAAGCGCCTCCACGAGTGCAATGTCCACCTTTGGGAGAACACCATAATTTACATACTGGGTTGAATGTGAAAGATGCATATCGTCGTATTCCACTTCGCCGTTGTTGATTGCTTTTCGAATTGTTGCATTTGTCAGGTAGGGCAGACGTTTTCTTATCGCACCGACTTCTGTAAGTGCTGTGTCGATTTCCGGTCCAACAGAGGCACCGGAATAAATGTCAACTTTGATTTTTTCGCCTCTTTTTACTCGTTCCGCCAGGGCTAAAGGCACTGCCTTAGGATATCCGGAAGGGGTAAAACCGCTGACGCCTATGACCATTCCGTTGTCGATAAGGGCTGCGGCCTCCTCGGCGGTTGTAATCAGTTCAAACGCGCTTTCGTTTCTCAGTCTTTCCCTGACTCTGTTATCACGTACCATGGTTATTCCTCCATTTTTATCAAAACTCACTACTCATAAATATAGCACTCTGCCAGAAGGAATTCCATAAATAAACAAATCCTGCACAAAATGAAATCATGTACAAAAAACAAAAAAGGCAGGAAACCCGGCTAGCCAAAGCTCCTGCATCTTTTTAGTCCTGGTCAGTGCAGTTGTCACGATCATCCACTTCCGCTAGAACTCTGTTGTACTCGGCAAAGATGGCATTTTTAATCTTGGTTCTAGTTTCGGATAAGAGTGGGTGAGCAACATCTCTGTAATCGCCTTCGCCAACTTTTCTGCTTGGCATAGCGACAAAAAGACCGTTTTGCCCATCAATGATCTTGATGTCATGCACAACGAATTCACTGTCGAAGGTTACGGAAGCTACTGCTTTCATCTTACCCTCGTCAGAGACTTTACGGATTCTTACGTCTGTAATTTCCATATACACGCCACCTTTCCTATTAATTTTACGACTTATTATACTATAAAAAATTTTGTATGACAAGAAAAAAACAGGGGTTTTTAAACAGTATTTTGTGAAATATTTGTGAAGATTCACAAATGAATCGGTGAAGAATCATAATAAAAATAAACTTTTACTTATAAACATTTTTTTTGTAAATATAAAGCTTTTTCCGGCAAATTATGATATACTTTAGACTAACTGAGATATGGAGGCATTGATATGATTAATCTTACAGATTTTAAGAATATACACTGTATCGGAATAGGCGGAGTAGGAGTGTCTGCAATAGCTGAAATCCTTTTATCAAGAGGTTATAGTGTTTCGGGCTCAGATATGAAGCAATCCGAGATTACAGATAGATTGGCAGAAAAAGGAATTAAAATTTATATCGGACATGCTCGTGAAAATGTGGAGAATGCAGACCTTATAGTCTACTCTGCGGCTATTGCAGAAGAGAATCCTGAAATAATCAGGGCGAGGGAAAAGAATATCCCACTGGCAAGCAGAGCTGAGATTCTGGGAGTTTTGATGGACGAGTTCGAAAACAGCATTGCCATCAGCGGAACTCATGGAAAGACGACAACCACTTCTATGGTTTCTCTGATACTGGAGCATGCGAACCTTGAACCGACAATTCTTGTCGGTGGAAATCTTGCAGAAATAGGTGGAAATGTGAAGGTGGGTCACAGCAAGTTTTTCGTTACTGAGGCCTGTGAATACAGAGACAGCTTTCTGCAGCTCCGACCAAGAATAGAAGTGATCCTGAATATCGACTCGGATCATCTGGATTATTTCAAAGATATAGACCATATTGTGGATTCATTTGACAGGTTCACCAAGCTGATACCTGAGGGCGGAAAGATTATTGCATATGATGCAAATCCTTTCGTTGCAAGGATAATCAGGGGTATCCCCGGAACCATTACTTACGGATACAATGAGAAGTGTGATTACTATATTGACCAGGTTGAATTTGACGATAATGGTATGCCTGCATTTGAGCTGAATTTTCAGGGAGAACCCCTTGGAAGCATCAAGCTTAACATGCCTGGTGAGCATAATATCCTTAATGCTGTTGCGGCCTTTGCATGCTGTCACCAGCTGGGAGTGGAGGTTCCGGTTATTGTTGATACACTGGAGAATTTTACCGGAACCCAGAGAAGATTCGATGTTATCGGTACTACAGCAAATGGTGTCAGAATAGTGGATGACTATGCACATCATCCTACGGAAATCAAGGCCACGCTGTCTGCTGCATCAAATATTCACAGCAACAGACTCTGGTGCCTGTTCCAGCCGCACACGTATACGAGAACCCTGGCACTGTTTGATGAATTCGCTGACAGCTTTGCAGATGCAGATGTCCTGGTAATGGCAAAAATATATGCAGCAAGAGAGAAGGATATATATAAAGTATCATCCAAAGCACTGGCTGAGGAAATTATGAGGAAACATCCTGAAAAGGAAGTTTACTATTTTGACACATTAGAAGAAATCGCAGATTTCGTTAAAGAAAAAGCAGAACCTAATGATCTGGTAATCACTATGGGTGCCGGTGATATATACAAAGTCGGAGAAATGGTCTTATCAGAGAATTAAATATAGAAAGTTTCTATTAAACAGATCAGACACAGATCAAACAAATTAAACCAATGAACGAGAAAGAAGAGGTATGAGAAATGAGCAACGTGTTCGAAGACTACAAGATTTTTGCAGGTAACTCAAACACCAGACTTGCAGAAGAAATTGCAGCTATTCTTGGCAAAGAACTGGGAAAGGCAACCGTTAAGAAATTCAGCGACGGAGAAATCTCGGTAAGCTTATGGGAAACTGTTAGAGGATGTGACGTTTTTATCATCCAGTCAACGAGTGATCCTGTAAATGACAACCTTATGGAAATCCTGATCATGATTGACTCCATGAAGAGAGCTTCAGCAGGAAGAATTAATGTTGTAATGCCTTACTACGGTTATGCAAGACAGGATAGAAAAGCTAAGGCCAGAGACCCAATCACAGCTAAACTGGTAGCAGATATTCTGCAGGCAGCCGGCGCTGACAGAGTTATTACAATGGACCTTCATGCTGCACAGATTCAGGGATATTTCAATATTCCGGTTGATCACCTTGTAGGTATGCCGATTATTGCAAAGTATTTCTTAGAAAAGGGACTTGACGATCTTTGCGTAGTATCTCCTGACCACGGAAGCGTAACAAGAGCAAGAAATCTTGCGCAGGTTCTGAACTGCCCTATCGCAATTGTTGACAAGAGAAGACCTGAACCTAACAAGAGCGAAATCATGAATATTATCGGTAACATTGAAGGAAAGAACTGCATCATTCTTGACGATATGATCGATACAGCAGGAACAATCTGCAACGCTGCAAATGCAATTAAAGACATGGGTGCAAAGGCTGTTTATGCAGGAGCAACACATGCAGTACTGTCAGGTCCTGCAATTGAAAGACTGGATGCTTCCGCAATTGAAGAATTAGTATTACTGAACACAATTCAGATGCCTGAAGAAAAGGTTATCGATAAGATGACA
>JALENF010000053.1 GCA_022767945.1 Bacillota bacterium | reverse complement strand
CAGACACACTTCTAATATCTGTAAACTCAGCCTTAGGATACCAGTAATTATCTCTTTGTACATATAATGGATAGCACGATTCCACATATTCTTTTCTTTCTTCATATGACAAAGATTTCTTAATTAATCGTGGATATTTCGTAAATGGTAAACTACTGACGCCCTTCACGGAACCTGAATAATTTGAGATAATTGTGTAAAGTTGAAAAACTTTCTCAACTTTTTACACTTTTTAAACTCAGGAGGTTCCCGATGAACGAAATTCAAACTGTAACTAAAAATGTCAGACTTCAGCAATGGATGTCCATTATCCAGGATTGCAAGTCCAGTGGACTGAAAGTTGATGATTACTGCTTGGAACACAACATTTCCCGCAATGCATATTACTACTGGCTACGCAAAGTAAAGGAAGCAGCAATCGAACAGTCTGGCAGTCTATTCGCAGAAGTAAATCCGTCCTTCACAGCAGTAACACCAGGGTGTTCCGGTGCATCATCAGTTTCCATCTGTCTTGGTGATGCAGTCATTCATGTAAACGAAGGTACTTCCGGGCATCTGATTCATACGGTAATCGAGGCAGTCAGAAATGCTTAACGACTTAACTGGATTCAAGCACATCTACATAGCCTGTGGACACACAGACTTACGCCTTGGTATTGACGGTCTTGCAACAATCGTGCAGCAGGAATTCCACTTGGATCCAACCGCTGAAGGAAGTATTTTTCTCTTCTGTGGAAGAAGAAACGATCGGATTAAGGCTTTGCTTTATGAAGGCGATGGATTCCTCCTTCTTTACAAGCGCCTCTCCGATGGTAAATTCCGCTGGCCTCGCAATGAGTCCGAGGTAAAAAGCATTACCATGCAGCAGTACAGATGGCTGATGGACGGCCTGGCTATTGAGCAGAAATCTGTAATCAGGCATAAGAAAATCAAACATATTCTCTGATTTCCGATTACCTTAATAACCGAATAAAAAAGTTGTCCAAACGTTGAAATTTCAGCCACTTTTCTCTTTTTTTGTTCCCTGAAATATGGTATAATTTATTCATGGAAAAGAGAACTATACTGACAGAGGAACAACTGAATCATATACCAAAGGATGTGCTGATTGCAATGTATGTGCAGCTTTCAGAGACCATGAATCGTGTTGCTGAACAGAATGCACAACTCCTTCAGCAGGTTTCAAATCTGGAAGAAAAGATTGACATCCTTACACAGCGCTACTACGGAAGGAAAACGGAAAAGGCATCGGAGATTGACGACCTGCAGCTTTCCTTTAATTTTGATGCAGATAATGCGCTGAATGAAGCAGAGTATATTCTCGATTCTTCCTCTGAAGATACTGTGGAAAACGATACACAGCCTGTCCGTAAACGTACAAAGCGTAAAGGTAAACGTAAATCCGACATGCAGCATCTGGAAACTGTCATTGACGAACATACTATCCCGGAAGAAAAGCTGGCTGAATATTTTCCACACGGATATGATATACTTCCGCATAACACCTATTACACCGTTGAATATATCCCCGCAAAATTCATTGAACATGAACACCATGTATTTAAATATGCAGGGAAACGAGGAGAGGGTATCCTTGTAGCGGATGCACCGGAAAAGCTTCTTCCTAACAGTATCCTGACACCAAGTCTGGCTGCCGGTGTTTTCTGTTCAAAATATCTGAATGCGGTTCCACTGACACGTCTTGCGGAAGATTTTGAAAGGTTTGACATGAACCTTTCACGTCAGACCCTTGCAAACTGGATGATTACCATCTCTGACCGGTATTTGGAGCTCATTTACCGCAGAATGCATCAGGAAATACTGAAAAGCAGATTGATTCACTGCGATGAAACACCATTTAAACTGGTCGTTCCCGGGAAGAAACCAAACAGCAAGGCATATATGTGGGTATACCATACCATGGAAACCTATGGCTCTCATCCAATTTTCCTTTACGACTATCAGGGTGGCAGAAGCTCTGATATACCAAGAGAATTCCTGAAGGGTTACAGAGGTGTTCTTGTTACCGACGGATACCAGGCATATCACAAGCTTGCAAATGAACGGCCTGATGAGCTGAAGGTGGCTGGCTGCTGGGCACACTGCAAACGGAAGTTTGACGATGTGCTAAAGGCACTTAAAGCATCCAATCCGAGAGGTTCTGTAGCAGCAGAAGCACATAAACGTATTGCTGCAATTTATCATGTCGACAACATGTACAAGACAGCCTCGGACGAAGAACGTCTGGATAATCGACAGAAGTCCGTGAAACCTCTGGTTGATGCATTTTTCAGCTGGATAAAATCTATTGACACCGCCTATTTGGATAAAAGCGGTGCGTTTTATGGTGCAATCAATTATGCAATCAATCAGGAGACGTATCTGAGAGCATTTCTTGATAATCCGATTATTCCACTTGATAACAACGATGCGGAACGTAGTATAAAAAAATTTTGTGTGGGCAAACATAGCTGGCATATTATCGCTTCCAAGCGTGGTGCCAGAGCCAGTGCCATCCTATACAGCATCGCTGAGACTTCCAAAGCTAACGGGCTGAAACCGTTTGAATATTTCAGGTACCTACTCGAAGGAATGCTTGCACATCTGGATGACAAACCATCCGATTACATTGACAATCTGTTGCCATGGTCAGATAAGATACCTGAATATTGCAGGTTAAATAAATTCGAATAATCAAGATCCGCCGCCAATGTAGGCGGCACATTTTTAGACCCCGCATGTGATTTACCATTTACCTTCAAAAAAGCAAGAGAAGAAAATGACAGGTAGTGATTGGGTTATTACGATAGTGTATTATGGTGTATTAGTATTACTATTTACATTATATGCAGCGCTTGCTATAGGGAGAGATATTGCTAGTCTTGATAGTAGTCATATTGATAACCTTATTGGATTTGCAGCTTTGTTAATGGGGATTATGTCGATACCTAACGTAAAGGCTTTCCCTGCGTCGAAACAAAGCAGGCAAGAATTTCGGATGTCCGGGAATATGACACCATTCTTCTCGGAGGAGGAATCTACGCGTCGGGCATTGCCGGATTATCTTTCTTAAAGAAACACATCAAAGACTTGCAGGGCAGTAAAATCGTCGTATTCTGTGCGGCCTGCTGCGAAAAGCGGTTGCAAAAAAAGACCCAAAGGATTATGAAGTTTGGGAGCAGGCGCTGATGGCGGCAGGGGATGAAAAATGTGACTGGACGGATCGGAAGTACTTAGAACCCATCCTTGCGGCATTAACGGAATGATTACTGCTTTTGTGAACCGGAAAAACCGGAATTTATTGTTGGAGGGATGAGTATGAGCAGCTTTCATTATGAAGGAAAAAAGATTTATTATGAAGAGAGCGGCAACGGAAAGCCACTGCTCCTGCTCCATGGCAATACCGCTTGCGGAGAAATGTTTGCACCAATCCTGCCAATGCTTTCTGAAAAGCACCATGAAATCGTTCCTGACTTTCTCGGATGTGGACAATCAGAAAGATGTGAAAAATGGTCTTCGGACCTTTGGTATGAATGG
>JALENF010000048.1 GCA_022767945.1 Bacillota bacterium | reverse complement strand
TAGCAGGTTTCCGCCTGCATCCTGATATACCCTGTCAACTCTGATGTCCATAAACTCATCTGTTTCTATCAGTTCGTAGCCTTCGGGAATATATGTCGGTTCGTAGAGTCTGGCTTCGCCCTCTATTTCTTCCTCTTCATTTCTCATAATCTCTGTATGATCACTCCATTCCGAAAAGCTTAATCCTGGTAAATGGAAACCAAAAGCTCCCACAACGGTTACCATCATTGAGAAGGTCAGAATAAGTATCAGTGCAAACATCAGGCACCTTTTCCCGAGATGCTTCCAGCTGATCCTTCCGATATATGAAGGGGTTTCTGTCATGAAACCTTTCACATATGCAGCCCTTGCCTCATATTCGGCTTTACCATATAACTTAAGAATTCTCTTGGCCTGTCTCATCTGTTTCATTACCTTTCTACCTCCTCGTCGAGAATCCTCGCCAGCTCTTTCTGCGCACGCTGGATTCTTTTATACACGAAGTCCCTGCTTTCCCCAATATATTTTGCTATCTCCCCCGGTGTGTATCCCGCGCCGTACCTGTAGCAGAGAATATCTCTGTCAAGTGGAGATAACCGTCCCAGGGCTTCCGATGTGCGCGGACTGAATCCGTATTTGTCGGAAAAAGCATTAATATCCAGCTCTCCCGGCAGATTTGCGATTTCATCATTTTCAATATACTCGTCCACATTCTGGTTTTTCTCTTTTTTCATTATCGTCAGTGCCGCATTTTGCGTAACAGTATAAATGTAGTTATAGCTTCGCTTAGAATGCAGGCTGTCCAGTTTATTCATATTGTGCGACAGACTTACTAACGCATCCTGCACTGCATCCTCCGCACTGTGATGATTCTGCAGGATTCTATAAGCCAGCGCATTCATCATATTCCCGTAAATACGAGCAAGATTCTCGATTTCGTCTGCTATCAGTTGAATTATTGTAAAAAACATGTTGTCAGCCCCTCTATATAATCAACTCTCACTCCGCCTGAAATTGGACAGGATTTTCAAAAAAGTATCAAAACTATCAAAACTATCAAATTACCCATTCCCATAAAAACAACTACAGGGCATCGCTCCCTAAATTAAGCTTACCGATGCCCTTCCGTTATTCATGCATGTTCTTAAACTATATCACAGATGGCCTTATCCATCCAAGCCTTTTCACTTACGCTTCAATCTTTCGCCCAATCCTACGCTTCAATCTCGCGGATAAGGTTTACCATTTCGATTGCGCCAAGTGCACAGTCATAGCCCTTGTTGCCTGCCTTAGTGCCTGCACGTTCGATTGCCTGTTCAATGTTTTCTGTAGTTACTACACCGAACATTACAGGGATTTCACTCTCCAGAGAAACGTGTGCGATGCCCTTGGAAACTTCATTGCATACGTAGTCGTAGTGGCTTGTAGCTCCACGTATTACTGCACCCAGGCAGATAACTGCGTCATATTTTCCCGACTTTGCCATCTTGGATGCGATAAGCGGAATTTCAAAAGCTCCCGGAACCCATGCCACGTCAATGTTTTCTTCCTTAACGTCGTGGCGGGTCAGTCCGTCTATAGCTCCGCCCAGAAGCTTGGATGTGATGAACTCGTTGAAACGAGCTGCTACAATTCCTACTCTGATTTCCTTTGATACCAGTTTACCTTCAAATGTTCTCATGTTTTTTCCCTCCGTCAAATTTTATTCTGTTTTCCCATTTATCTAAAACTCATTAATACTCAAGAATATGTCCCATTCTCTTCTGCTTGGTCTTCAGATAGAACAAGTCATGTGCTGTCGCATCCATCTGAATCGCCACTCTCTCGCTGATTTCCATTCCGAACTCACCCAGCTGGTAAACCTTGTCCGGATTGTTTGTCAGAAGACGAAGACTCTTAACTCCAAGGTCTCTCAGAATCTGCGCACCGATGTAGTATTCTCTCTGGTCTCCGGCAAAGCCAAGTGCCAGGTTTGCATCCAGCGTGTCCATGCCCTGTTCCTGAAGCTCATAAGCCTTCAGCTTGTTGATAAGACCGATTCCTCTGCCCTCCTGACGCATGTAAAGAAGAATTCCTCTGCCTTCCTTTTCAATCTGAGTCATGGCTGCCGCCAGCTGCTGTCCGCAGTCGCAGCGAAGTGAGCCGAAAGTGTCTCCCGTCAGACATTCCGAGTGTACGCGGCAAAGCACGTCTTTTCCGTCTCCGATTTCGCCCTTTACCAGTGCCACATGATGCTCTCCGTTCAGCTTGTTAACAAAACCGTATGCCTTGAAATCACCGTACTTGGTCGGCAGATCCACAGCTGCCATTCTTTCAACAAGAGGCTCGTGAATCTTTCTGTAGTTCTGAAGATCCTTGATGGTTATGAACTTGATGTCCCATTTCTCAGCCAGTTCCATCAGCTCGGGTGTGCGCATCATAGTACCGTCATCCTTCATGATTTCGCAGCACAGACCGCATTCCTTCAGTCCGGCCAGACGGCACAGGTCTACTGTCGCTTCAGTGTGTCCGTTTCTCTCCAGAACACCGTTCGGCTTGGAAAGCAGCGGAAACATGTGTCCCGGTCTGCGGAAATCCTCAGGCTTTGCATCGTCTGCCACACATCCCATAGCTGTTATGGAACGCTCAGCAGCGGAAATTCCCGTAGTTGTATTCACATGGTCGATGGAAACCGTAAAGGCGGTTTCGTGATTATCTGTGTTGTGCTGAACCATCTGAGGGATTCTCAGCTTCTTTACAAAGTGCTCTGACATAGGCATGCAGATAAGCCCCTTACCGTGAGTCGCCATAAAGTTGATATTTTCAGTTGTTGCAAACTCTGCCGCACAGATGAAGTCTCCCTCATTTTCACGATCAGGGTCGTCTGTTACAAGAATAATTTTTCCGTTGCGAAGCTCTTCTAAGGCTTCTTCTACTGTGTTAAACTTTCCCACTATAATCTCCTCCTCGATATGTTTTCTATTTAAAATCCGTATTTTGTCAGGAATTCTCTCGTTATTCCGCTTCCGCTGCTGCATGCTCCACCATTGCCGTTTCCTGCAGGCTCCTCCGCAGGTCTCAGCAGCTTCTCCACATATTTCCCTATAATGTCCGTCTCCAGATTCACACTGTCGCCTTCCTTTCGCTCACTGAGAACAGTCTGGGCAACCGTATGGGGAATTGCCGATATGGAAAAATCTCTATCCGTTATCTTTGCAACGGTCAGGCTTATGCCGTCTATGGTAATTGAGCCCTTTTCCACTATGTATCTCAATATCTCAGGCTTCGCTTCAATGGTGAACCAGATTGCGTTGTCATCCCGTTTAATTCCGGATATTTTCCCCGTTCCGTCAACGTGCCCTGAAACAATGTGTCCCCCGAAACGTCCGTCAGCGGCCATTGCACGCTCCAGATTCACGTGACTGCCTCGAGTGAGTTTTGATAGAGAAGAACGGTTAAGAGTCTCGTGCATCACGTCCGCTGTGAACCCTGCCGGCGACAGCGATGTAACCGTCAGGCAGATGCCGTTCACCGCGATGCTGTCTCCCACCTTGGCGTCCTCGCAAACCCTGCTCGCGCGGATGCGCAGAACGGCGGAGTGCTGTCCGCGGCTGATCTGTTCAATTGTTCCTACCTCTTCAACGATTCCGGTAAACATTATCTATCACATCGCTTTCTATTAGAATATCGTCGCCCAGAGTTGTCATTCGGCTGTTGGCAAGGTGCACAGCCTCCGCAGGCGATGCAACCCCCTGACCCTCGATTGGCGTTTTTGCTGACTGTCCGCCGAAAAGCTTCGGTGCAACATATGTGTACACTTTCTGAACGATTCCCGCCTCCAGGGCTGACCAGTTCAGAGTGCCGCCACCTTCCAGGAGAATGCTGTCGATTTTCTCCGCGCCAAGCTTTTCCATAAGCGCCGACAGGTCCACTTGCCCGTCCTTTTCGGTCAAAACCATCAGACGGCAGCCTGCCTCTTCATATCTCTTCAGCTTTGCCTCATCTTTGCAGCAGGTTGCAATAATCGTCTGGTATTCGCCGGCGGTCTGAACAACCTTGGCGTCTAGCGGCGTGCGAAGATTAGTATCGCAGATGATTCTTACCGGATCCTTTCCGCCCTCCATTCGGCAGTTCAGCATAGGATCGTCTGCCAGAACCGTTCCTACTCCAACCATTATACCTGTATATCTGTTTCTCAGACTCTGAACGTGCTCTCTTGCCTTCTCCCCTGTAATCCACTTGGAGTCGCCAGTGTAAGCGGCAATTTTGCCGTCCATGGTCATCGCATACTTCATTGCCACAAAAGGCCGGTTGGTCTGAATAAAATGAAGAAATACTTCATTAATGCTGTCACATTCTTCACGCATCAGATCTTCAATTACCTCTATGCCATGCTCTCTCAGGATGCGGATTCCGTTGCCTGCAACCTTAGGGTTAGGGTCTGCAGAACCCACATATACGCGTTTGATACCTGCTTCAATTATTGCTTCTGTGCACGGCGGCTGTTTCCCGTAGTGGCAGCAGGGCTCGAGAGTCACATACATGGTTGCACCCTCAGGGTTTTCCGTGCAGTGCGCCAGAGCGTTCCTTTCCGCATGTGGCTGTCCGTATCTTTCATGGAGACCCTGTCCGATTATTTTTCCATCCTTGACTATGACCGCTCCCACCATGGGGTTTGGTGCTGTCCAGCCGCAGCCTTTCTGTGCAAGGTCTATGGCCAGCTGCATATATTCTCTGTCTGTCATATTCTCTGTCATGGAATTCACCTCCCAATTACTGCTTTTTTATACAAAAAAGCCCCGAGCAAAATACTCAGGGCGAAATTGAATGTTATCTAAACTGACGTTTCTATTATTTCAATTCATGAAACTAAAAAACTCCGGAATGCAAAAACACTCCAGAGCAAAATTCTGTACACATACATTCTTCTTCCATCCAGACTATACTGTCGGCTTCGGAATCTCACCGAATCATGCCTTGCGGCTCGTGGGCTATACCACCGGTAGGGACTTGCACCCTGCCCTGAAGACTATATTAACTTGACACCAAAAAGTATATTCCTCTGTTCTCATAATGTCAAGTTTTTTATGCCACATACACCAGCATCATAATGTAATGGCAGAGAGAACCGGCCAGCACAAACAGGTGGAAAACCTCATGTGCACCGAAGCCGGGAGCAAGCTCTTTTATCTTAAGAGCATATATTACGCCTCCGATGGAATATAGGATTCCTCCGGCAACGAGCAGTATGAAGCCTGCCAGCTCCATGCTGTGAAATATCTGTCCTATTGCAAGGAGTGCGGCCCAGCCCATGGTGATATAGATCACAGATGACACCCATCTCGGGCATGTCACCCAGAAGGCTTTGAACATAATGCCCAGGGAGGCAATTCCCCATATCAAAACCAGCAGCCTCAGTCCTGCCTTTTCTCCCAGCACCATAGTGCACATCGGTGTGTAAGAACCTGCAATCAAAATGAAAATCATCATGTGATCCAGTTTTTTCAGTCTCTTTCCCGTATCCGGCAGAACAGTAAAGGTGTGATATGCGGTACTTGCTCCGTAAAGCAGAACCATGCTAATCATGAATACGGCAAGGCTGACCATTGCGTTGAGACCCAGGTCGTCTATGGAAGCTTTGATAAGCAGGACCGGCATGCCGATAAGGGCTGCCCAGAAGCCGATGAAATGCGTCAGTGCGCTGACAGGATCCTTGGGCCTGAACAGACTTCTTTTTTCTTTTTTAGCGAACCCGAAGTCGAAGTCAAAGTCAAAATCGAAGTCGCGGTCAAAATCATCCGCAGTAATTGCATTTCCTAACATAACAGAAATCCCCCTTTATAATCTATTATATCCTTGATTATTTTTTCTAGTCGAATTATAATAACTTTAAATCGGTTATCGAATAACTTATCTTAAGGTTACAACGTATTTTATATCTTGTCAAGAGTTATTCAATAACTTGTATGGAGGTTTTTATGTCTAAGAGAAAAATATGGGAATTCACCTTGCCAAGATACAATGAAATACCCAACGTGGGGCTGTACCTGAAGCAGGTGGTTAAGCTTATAAGTGAGGCGGTTGAACCCTGCTTCGGCCTGAAGGTGAGTGATACCATGCTGAGCAACTATGTCAAGATGCACATCGTTTCAGGTCCCGTAAAGAAAATGTACTATCGTGATCAGATTGCGTCGCTGATGTTCGTGGTTCTGGCTAAATCAGTCCTTTCCCTTGATAATATTCAGACTATGCTGAAGATGCAGGAAAGGTCATACAGTCCGGAGACTGCATACAACTATTTTTGCGATGAGTTTGAAAATGCGCTGAAATATGTCTGCGGTCACAGCCCGGAGATGGCACCGGTGACCTCCGAGTCCGCCGAGGAAAAGAAGCTGCTTAGAAGAGTAATCATCACAATGGCGCATAAATTTGCCCTTGACGACTTCTTTGACGTTTTTGAAGCGGAAGAGAATGAAGATTCGGAAGAAAGGAAGTTATAGATAATGGCCACTTTTACCAAAAAGGCAATAAGAGATTCATTTGTAAAGCTGCTCAGTGAAAATCCCCTTTCTCAGATTACGGTGAAGGATATCGTTGACGACTGTGGAGTCAACCGGAACACCTTCTATTACTATTATCACGATATACCTGAGCTTCTTGAGTCCATCGTAGATGATGAGATAGAGAAGATTATCAGCGAGTATCCGACTATCGATACAATAGAGGACTGTCTGACGGTGGCAATGAAATTTGCTCTGGAAAACCGTAAGGCGGCACTTCACATGTTCAGATCCGTCAGCCGGGATGTGTACGAACGATACCAGTGGCACGTATGCCGCCATCTTGTCACAGCATACATAGACTCACTTCTTACGGGCCACACAGTATCACCTGAGGATCGTCAGATTATCATAGACTACACCGTATGTCTGTGCTTCGGATTCGTAGTCGGATGGCTGGAAAAGGGAATGCCTGACGACATTCTCGCCAAGGTTCACCGACTATGCGAACTGAAGCAGGGCGAGGTTGAGAGAATGATAGAAAGATGCGAAACGTCAGAATAATAACAAATATTAAAAAATAATACTTATTTGGGCAATAGCGCCCCTGTGTCTGAAATTCAGACACAGGGGCTTTTTTGTCTGTTTGCATTCCATATATGAAAGACTACAATAGCCTATTATATATCTAAAAGAAAGGAATGATGACAGATTATGCGTTTTTCAAAAGGGGTTGTGAAATACCATATTCCCATTCTTATCATCGCGCTTGCATTGATGATTCCCTCAGTATTCGGAATCGCCAATACGCGAATCAACTACGACATGCTGGACTATCTTCCGGAAGATATGGACACCGTAACCGGTCAGAATGAACTTCTCGAAGACTTTGGCAAGGGTGCATTCTCCTTTATTGTAGTCGAGGATATGCCCCCAGCCGATGTGTCGCAGCTTAAAAATAAGATTGAGCAGATTGACCACGTTGAGACAGTTCTCTGGTACGATTCACTGCTGGATCCATCCGTTCCTATGGAAATGCTTCCGGATAAGATTTACAGCCAGTTCAACACGGATGATGCCACTATGCTTGCTGTTTTCTTTGACACAGCCACCTCAGCTGATGACACTATGGACGCAATCCGCGAGATTCGTGCCACTGCAGGAAAGCAATGCTTTGTTTCCGGCATGTCCGCCCTGGTTACAGACCTGAAGGATCTCTGCGAAAAAGAAGAACCGATTTACGTTGGGCTTGCAGTTCTGCTGGCATGCTCGGCAATGATGCTTCTCCTCGACAGCTGGCTGATTCCTTTTGTTTTTCTGGCCAGCATCGGAATTGCAATAATACTGAATCTTGGAAGCAACTTCTTCCTGGGCGAAATATCTTACATTACAAAAGCACTGTCTGCTGTTCTTCAGCTTGCGGTAACCATGGACTATTCAATATTCCTGTGGCACAGCTACAACGAGCAGAGACGCTGCTGCGAAGACAATAAAGAAGCTATGGCCCGAGCCATAAGAGCAACACTGACGTCGGTAACAGGAAGCTCTATAACGACCATAGCCGGCTTTATCGCTCTGTGCTTCATGACCTTTACCCTTGGAAAAGACCTGGGAATCGTAATGGCAAAGGGTGTTCTTCTCGGCGTAATAGGATGTGTAACCGTCCTCCCTGCTCTGATTCTTGTGTTTGACAAGCCTCTTCAGAAGACGTCACACCGCTCTCTAATACCGGATGTATCCCGTCTTGCAAAGGGCGTGGTACGAAGATTCCCCGTATTCCTTGTAATCTTCGTTCTTCTCGTTCCGCCCGCTCTGTACGGTTACAGCAAAACAAACGGCGAGGTTTACTACGATATGGGACAGTGCCTGCCTGAGGATATGGAGTACGTTATAGCCAACAGCAAGCTGTCTGACGAATTTGATATAGCCTCCACCCATATGGTTCTGGTAGATGCAGACCTGCCTTCAGATTCTGTCCGCTCCATGATAAAGGAAATGGAGGATGTTGACGGTATCAAATACGTCCTTGGCCTGGAATCTGTGCTGGGTTCACAGGTTCCCGAAGAGATTCTTCCGGATTCGGTTACCCGGATTGTAGAAAGTGACAAATGGGAGCTTCTGCTGATTAATTCAGAATACGGCGTTGCCAGTGACGAGGTAAACAGTCAGATTGATGAACTGAACAGCATTCTGAAGAAATACGATGAAACAGGCATGCTCATAGGCGAGGCCCCTTGCATGAAGGACATGATTGAGACAACTGATCACGATTTCCAGGTGGTAAACGCAATCTCCATAATTGCAATATTCATCATTATTGCCCTGGTGGAAAAAAGCATCTCTCTGCCGTTTATCCTTATAGCAGTTATCGAGCTTGCCATTTTCATAAATCTGGGACTTCCACATTATCTGGGTCAGTCACTGCCGTTTATCGCACCGATCTGCATCAGCACTATCCAGCTTGGTGCCACCGTAGACTATGCAATTCTCATGACGACGAGATATAAGGCGGAGCGTTCAGCCGGTCTGGACAAAAAACACGCTGTCACCACAGCGCTTACGACTTCAATTCCGTCAATTATAGTCAGCGGCATGGGACTCTTTGCCGCCACCTT
>JALENF010000036.1 GCA_022767945.1 Bacillota bacterium | reverse complement strand
CTCACCCTGCATAAGAGGTTCGCCTCCGGAGAATGTAACACCTCCGTCGCTGCCGTAATATGGTATGCCTCTTTTGGCGCGAGAAACGATTTCATCAATTTCTACATCTCTTCCGCCGTCAGTTAACCATGAGTCCGGGTTGTGACAGTACTGGCATCTTGCGGGACAGCCCTGCAGAAAGAACACAGTTCTGATACCCGGGCCGTCAACGGCACCAAAGGTTTCAATTGAATGCAGTCTTCCTGTTTTCATAGCTTAATCCTTTGTTTATTTATATTATAGTCCTTCGTGGAATGTTCTGTCGATAACTTCTCTCTGGTGAGCCTTTGACAGAGCATTAAATCTTACAGCATAGCCGGATACTCTGATTGTTAAGCTTGGATACTTATCAGGGTTTTCGTATGCGTCTTCAAGAACTGATCTGTTCAGAACGTTTACGTTCAAGTGATGAGCACCCTGTCCGAAGTAACCTGTTAACAGCTTAACCAATGTATCTTTTCTTTCTTCTCTTTCTTTACCAAGAGATTCAGGAGTGATGCTGAATGTATTTGAAATACCATCCTGGCAAGTATCCCAGTCAATTTTTGCAACGGAGTTAAGTGATGCAACAGCTCCAGTGTTATCTCTGCAGTGCATTGGGTTAGCTCCCGGTGCAAATGGAGTTCCTGCTCTTCTTCCGTCAGGAGTGTTACCTGTCTTCTTACCATACATTACGTTTGATGTAATTGTAAGAACTGATAATGTAGTTACAGCGTTTCTGTAAGCAGGCTGCTTTCTTAATTCAGTAATTGATTTTTCACTGATCTTAACTGCAATCTGGTCAACTCTGTCATCGTCGTTTCCGTACTTAGGGAATTCTCCTTCAGTTCTGAAGTCTACGATTACACCGTTTTCGTCCTTGATTGGATATACCTTAGCGTACTTGATAGCTGATAATGAGTCAGCAGCTACTGAGAATCCGGCAACACCAAATGCCATCAGTCTCTTAACTTCTGAATCTAAGAATGCCATCTGTGATCTTTCATAATCATACTTGTCGTGCATGAAGTGAATGATGTTCATGATTCTTGCATATACGCTCATTAACCATTCAAGGTAAATGTTATATCTTCTCCAAACTTCGTCGAAGTCAAGAGGTCCATCTCCCATTGGTTCCATCTGAGGTCCGATATGTTCGCCTGTTCTTTCATCTATACCACCGTTGATAGCAAGAAGAAGTGCTTTTGCAAGGTTACATCTTGCTCCGAAGAACTGCATCTGCTGTCCCATCTGAATAGCGGATACGCAGCATGCGATGGAGTAGTCTTCACCGTATGCAGGTCTCATCTTGTCGTCGTTTTCATACTGAATTGAGTCAGTATCAATTGAAACCTGTGCACAGAATCTCTTGAATGGTTCAGGCAGGCTGTTTGACCACAGAACTGTGATGTTTGGTTCAGGAGCAGGTCCTAAGTTGTATAGAGTGTTAAGGAATCTGTATGTATTCTTTGTAACTCTGTGTCTTCCGTCTGCACCTACACCTGCAAGACCTTCTGTAATCCACATTGGGTCTCCGCCGAACAGTTCATTATATTCTGAAGTTCTCAGGTGTCTTGCAACTCTCAGTTTCAGAACGAAGTCATCTACGAATTCCTGGATTTCTTCTTCTGTGTACTTTCCGTTTGCAAGGTCTCTTTCTGCATAAATATCAATGAAAGTAGCAGTTCTTCCTAAGGACATTGCTGCACCGTTTTCTTCCTTGATACCTGCAAGGTATGCGAAGTATAACCACTGGATTGCTTCCTTAACGTCAGTTGCAGGCTTTGAGATATCATAGCCGTAACGTTCTGCCATCTTCTTGATTTCCTTAAGAGCAGCAATCTGGTTCCAGATTTCTTCGGAAAGTCTTACGTTTTCTTCTGACATGATTGGTCTTGAAGAAATTTCATCGTGATCCTTCTGCTTTTCTTCGATAAGACGATCGATTCCGTAAAGAGCACATCTTCTGTAGTCACCGATGATTCTTCCTCTTCCGTAAGCATCAGGAAGTCCTGTAATATATCCTAAGTGTCTTGCTTTTCTCATTTCAGGTGAGTAAGCTTTGAATACGCCATCGTTATGGGTAGTAACATAATTGAACATGAATTCAATTTCTTCAGGAAGCTTTTCGCCATATTCTGCAACTTCCTCTCTTACCATTTTAATTCCACCGAATGGGCAGATACCTCTCTTTAAAGGTTCGTCTGTCTGAAGACCTACGATAATATCTTTACCTTCGATAATGTAACCGGGCTCGAAAGCGTTGATACGCATAATTCTGCTTGCGTCAACCTTAAGAGTTCCGCCTGCTTTTCTTTCTTCAACTAATAGTTCCTTAACTCTTTCATTACATTCAGTTGTTCTTGCTGTAGGGCCAGCCAGAAAGCTTTCATCTCCGTCATAAGGTGTGTAGTTAGTATTAATAAAGTCGTCAACGTTGATAGTGTCCATCCAAACTCCGGATTTGAATCCTTCCCATGCATTGTTCATGTTCTTTTCCTCCTGTTAATTAATCCTTTACATATTCACATATATCACTAAATTCTCTGGATTGTATCGTTTTGTATACAGAATACAATCCTCGTCTGCACACACATAATACCCAATAAAGGAGGTTCCGTCAACACCCTTTTTCGATAATTTCTGCGTTTTTTATGTCTTTTTTTATGAACATTATTTTCTTAGGTTTTCGCCCCTTTTTTCCTATATTTTAAAAGCTATTTCCCATACTATTCTTAGGAGGATTCTGCAGAAATGATAAAGTCGAAAAACTCGTTTACCTGGACAAAAATTCTAATTCTTGCTCTTATTATACTGGCATGTTTTTTTCTGCGGCGTGCACTTATGCCGCTCTGGATTTCGATTGCCCTCGCCTACGTACTGAATCCTCTTGTTAGTTTCTGGCATAGCAGTCTGGAAGCTTTGATAAAAAAGTTCCGACCCACCGCGGAGCTTAAGTCGCGTCTGGTTCCGGTACTTCTGGCATACCTCACTTTTCTGGGTGCCGTATCACTGCTTGTCTTCAGTTTTGCCGACATCGTTATCGAAGAGCTTTCCAGGGGAGCACTGCAGGAGTCACTCAGAGTTTTAAAAAACTATTATGTTCAGTACAAGAGCATTGTTGAGGAGATTTCAGGATTTTCTCTGTCCGGCACCGGTATCAGAGAGCTGCTGAAAAACATAAGCTCAAGTTCTGTTACTATTCTCATCAGTCTGGTGGCAAGTGTGTATCTGCTCAAGGACAAACGTTTTTTTCTCTCGCTGATAACCAAAGCAGGGCACCTGTTTCTGCCACAAAAAATTCACGGAATAATCCGTGAACTTGCATTTGATATTAATGATGTAATTTCATCTTTCGTCAAGGGTGTTTTTATCGATTCGATTCTCATCGCAGTGCTGGATTCGCTCTGGCTCACACTTCTCGGTGTGGATTACGCGGTTTTCATAGGCTGCTTCGCCGGACTGACCAATGTAATTCCATATTTCGGACCGGTGCTGGGTTTTATTCCAACCTTTATCTCTGCATTTTCCGGCGGGCTTGGTGCTTTTTCCTCCGGAACAGCGGCTTCGGGCGGATTTACCGCCGCCCTTGTGGCCATAGCAGGCCTCCTGATGATTCAGCAGATCGAGTCCAACTTTATCTATCCTAAAATAGTCGGCAAGTCGGTTGGTCTTCACCCGCTTTTTGTTCTGCTGTCCGTAACCGTTGCCGGATACTTTGGCGGCCTCATATGGATGATTCTCGCTGTACCCGTTGCAGGAATCGTCAAGGTTCTCATTGTAAGCTGGGCATACAAGCAGTAAAATTTCCGCTTTTAATGCATGACACTCACAGCCTCTATATATTTCTGAGTTCCTGGGCTATGGCGGTTTTGTTCCTGGTGATGCTGTCCTTCGCCTTGATAATCCGCGCTGGGACACCTGCCGCAACCATCCCTGCCGGTACGTCGGAAATCACCGTGGATCCGGCGGCAATGACAGCCCCTTTTCCTATGTGAACACCCTCTATGAGAACAGCGTTGGCGCCAACCACCACATCGTCCTCTACGATTACCGGCGTTGCGCTTACCGGTTCAATGACTCCGGCGAGAACTGCACCGGCACCTATATGACACCGGGCACCCACGATGGCACGCCCTCCGAGAACCGCACCCATATCAATCATAGTTTCATCGCCAACCGACGCGCCAATGTTGATAATCGCACCCATCATTATTACGGCATTTCTCCCGATGTGAACCTTTTCCCGAATGATGGCTCCCGGCTCTATTCTTGCCTCTGTCTCCCTTATATCAAGAAGGGGAATGCCACTGTTTCTGCAATAGCATTCCACCTCCAGGTCTTCTATCCGGTCGGCATATTCTATCAAAACCGGCTCAATCTCCTTCCAGTCCCCTATCACGATCTGGTCAGTTCCGCTGAAAACCTTGCATGATTCCGGCCAGATGCCTTTTCCCTTGCGCCACCTCACGTACACTTTAACCTTGGTCTTTTTTTCAGCCTCGCTTATATACTTTATAATCTGCTCCGCATTCATATTCGCTCGTCCTCCACAGCCATTATATGCTGCGTCAGGCCTGGGTATGCGCCATTTAGATGTGGCAGGCGATTGAGTCTCTTGTATTTGTGGGATTCTGTGTTAAAATTATACTAAAACCATACAAACTTGCAGTAAAATAAACGACACAAGAGAGAAAGGAGCTAATATTTATGGACAGAATTACTGAATTTTTAAAAGATGCAAGACCTTGTTTTGTTGCTACCGCAGACGGCGATCAGCCATGCGTACGTCCTCAGGGCTTCTCAATGGTATATGACGGCAAGCTTTGCTTCTGTACCGCTGACGGAAAAGCTACATCTAAAGAACTGAAAAAGAATCCGAAAGTGGAAATCGCAGCAGTTAACGGCGGCAAATTCATCCGTATCCGCGGAAAAGCTGAATTCTTTGCTGAAGACGGTGCTGCAAAACAGGCTCTGGAAATGATGCCTCAGCTGGAAAAAATGATCGGTCCCGGCAAATTCGAAATCTTTGCTGTTACAGGTGGAACAGCAGTAATCGCAGACCTTGCCAGCGGCGAAGCAGAAACTATCGAATTCTAAAATACATCTGCATATCTTATATTTTTGCCCTGCCATCAGGCAGGGCTTTTTTCTTTCAAAGGACTAATTAATCCTGATTTTGGAATTTATTCTTCAAAAAATTGAAAATTGTGCCAGTTTTGATAGATTCACAGCAAACAAAAATACCATGCATTATTCCTTTGCTCCGTGAAACTGATAGTAGCACACCTCCAGACGTCCGTTGTACAGCTTGCGTCTGCGGTCTGCCGGTCTTCCCATAATCTTCTGCTCCACTTCCTTGTCGGTAGTGATCATAAACAGTGACCAGGTAGGGTTTTCCCTGAAAAACTCATTGTATTTCCTGTAGATTGCAGCAATCTGTTTAGCCTCACCGATACGCTCTCCGTATGGAGGATTGGTTATTATGATGCCGCGTGGCTCATGCGCCTGGATTTTTCTCATGTCCATGCACTTGAAGACAATGCAGTCATCAACTCCCGCTTCAATTGCATTTTCTTTAGCCGCTTCAATTGCCTTAGGGTCGATATCGAATGCAAAAATCCGCAGCTGCGTGTCGTAGTTAATTGCATCATAGGCGGCCTTGCGCTCTTCCTTCCAGACCTCAGCGGGAATAAGCTCCCATCCTTCCGATGCAAATGAGCGGTTCAGCCCAGGTGCGATGTTTCGTCCTATCATTGCCGCTTCAATAGGGACAGTTCCAGAGCCGCAGCATGGATCCATCATCAGACGATCCTCCCTCCAGAAGGAAAGCTGAACCACGGCGGCGGCCAGAGTTTCCTTAATAGGTGCCGCCACGTCACACACGCGGTAGCCTCTCTTGTGAAGTCCTGCCCCGCTGGTGTCAACGGTCAGGGTCACGTTGTCCTTTAGAAGTGTAACCTTCACGGTGTACGCCGCTCCCGTTTCATCAAAGCGGTCTACGCAGTAGTACTCCTTCAGTCTTTCAACAATTGCCTTTTTCACGATGCTCTGACACGCCGGTACGCTGTGAAGCTTTGACTTGACAGAAGTACCCGTTACAGTAAACTTTCCGTCTATTGGAATAAGCTCCTCCCACGGCAGTGCCTTAGTCTGCTGAAACAGCTCCTCGAATTCACAGGCTCTGAACTCTGCCATTTTAAGCAGCACCCTGTCAGCGCTTCTCAGCCAGAGGTTGCTGCGGACAATTGCACGCTCGTCCCCCATATATGTAATTTTTCCGTCCTCAGACTTTATAATCTTATAGCCAAGGTTCTGAATCTCTCTTTTCACTACCGCCTCCAGTCCAAAGGTCGCGGTTGCAATTAACTCCAGTCTCATATTCTCTCCTAAATTGAACAAATCCCCGGGAAAACCCTTCCCGAGGATATGAAATTCTTACTGATCTCTATAGATAAGGTGCTCTCCTGTTAAGTGCGTTGCCCTCTAATGATTCAAGCTCGTTAAGAGCCTTGCCGGTTCCGATTGCCACGCAGTCCTTAGGATTTTCAGCGATGATAACGTTTATGCCTGTGCGTTCCTGAATTCTCTTGTCGATTCCGTAAAGAAGCGCACCACCGCCTGTAATCACGATGCCTGAGTTACTGATATCTGCAGCAAGCTCAGGAGGGGTCTGCTCAAGAACACTGTGAACTGCTTCACAGATTGTGTGAAGGGCCTCTTCAAGAGCCTCCATTATTTCCTCAGAAGAAACCTCAACAGTCTTTGGAAGGCCAGTAACCAGGTCCCTTCCTCTGCATTCCATAACTATGGCTTCCTCTCTCGGATAAGCAGTACCGATCTGCTTCTTGATTTCTTCTCCTGTTCTTTCACCGATGTACAGCTTGTGTACCTTTCTCATATATTTAATGATCGCATCATCAAACTTGTCACCGGCCATCTTAACAGATGCACTGGCAACAATTCCCCCAAGTGAAATAACAGCGATATCAGTGGTACCTCCGCCGATATCTATAACCATGACTCCATCCGGCTTGGAAATATCAAGTCCTGCACCGATAGCCGCGGCAACAGGCTCCTCCATAAGGTAAACCTCTTTACCGCCTGCCTGTGTTGCGGCCTCTCTAACAGCTCTCTTTTCAACCTCTGTTACACCACTTGGAACACAAACCATGATTTTCGGCTTGAAAAATCTGCTGCTTCCGCAAGTCTTCTTAATGAAGTACTTTAGCATTCTCTCTGTAATATCGTAATCGGAAATTACTCCGTCACGAAGAGGTCTGACTGCAATAATATTTGCCGGTGTTCTTCCAAGCATCTGTCTTGCCTCTTCACCGACTGCCAGTATCTCATTGTTATCTTTATTTATTGCAACAACGGAAGGCTCATTTAAAACTATTCCTTTATTCTTTATATAAACCAGTACATTGGCTGTCCCCAGGTCAATTCCTACTTCACTTGCCATCTGAATCCTCCTTTTATCCCGATTATCTATACGCTTATACTATATCTTTCTCATTTATCTTAATATTATATACAATAATCTCAGATTTTTCAATTCATATCTGAACACTATTCTGTATTCCGCAATTATATCTTATCTGCGAAATCTAATCTACGAAAACATACCTTTTCATTCTGTCAAAGGCCTCAACGATTCTGCTGAATGGCGATGCCAGATTCATTCTGATGTGACATGGTCCGTGGAAAGGTCTCCCGTCCTGCCATGCAACACCTACATCCCATCCTGCTTTAATGACCTGATCTATTGTCCTGCCGTGCGCCTCGCACCACTTGCTGCAGTCCACAAAGAGCATGTACGTTCCTTCGGGTTTTGATACCTCTACCCCCGGGAAGTTGTCATGTATGAACCTGCAGGCATAGTCAACATTGCCGGAAAGCACCCGGCGCAGCTCGTCGACCCACACATAGCCCTCGGGTCTGTACGCCCCTATCAAAGCATGCATGGAGAGAACGTTCATCTCATTGTAATGGGAAAGTGACGACGCCTTCTCGATTCTCTCCCGAAGCCAGCTGTTGTATATGATATGGTAACTTCCCACCAGACCGGCCAAATTGAAGGTCTTCGAAGGCGCATAAAGTGCCACGGTTCTCCGGCGGGCATCCTCTGAAACCGACTGGGTCGGAATGTGCCTGTGACCGTCGAGAGTCAGATCGGACCAGATTTCATCGGAAATAACATAAACATCGTGGCGTCGGTAGATTTCCATAGCTTTCTCGATTTCCCATTTTTCCCACACACGCCCGCATGGGTTATGGGGCGAGCAGAAAATGGCCGCATGGATTTTATGCCTGATGATTTTTTCTTCCATGTCATCAAAGTCCATGCGGTATATTCCCTCTTCATCCTTCTTCAGCTGACTGTGGATTATCCTGTAGCCGTTGTTTCCCAGGCTTCCTGTGAAGCCGATATACGTAGGTGAGTGTACCAGAACCCTGTCGCCCTGAGAGCACAGCACGCGAAGGGCACTGATGACTCCTCCCAGCACCCCGTTTTCATAGCCGATGCACTCGGAAGTCAGTCCTGTTACACCATTCCTCTTTTCATGCCACCTGATTATGCTGTCAAAGTATTCATCCGTCTGTGAGAAATACCCGAATGCCGGGTGTGCAGCTCTTTCCGTTATGGCCTCGGTGATTGTCGGCACTGTGGGAAAGTTCATGTCTGCAACCCACATAGGGATTACATCAAAACCGTCAGCCGGCGGCTCAGGCGCCATCCCCGGAATTTTCCCAAGATCATCCACTGCAATGGCATCTCTGCCGTGCCTGTCCATTATACTTGTAAAATCGTAAGTAAGATTCATTTCCTCATTCATTGCTTTATCCATTTCTCCCTCCCCTTTTTCTAGAGTTTAAAACACCCGGCGGCCATGTGTCAATAGCCCCGGGCGTCATTAATTCTATAAGCGGAAGTACAGCACAAATACTGCAGTAAGAGCTGCCAGCGGAACGCTGATTTCATTCCACTTTCTTGTAACTGCCTTGCAGATAAAGTATGAGATAAATCCTGCCGCAATTCCTGTTGTGATGGAATATGCCATAGGAATAACATTCTCGAAAGTCAAGAATTCAATAACATGTAATATCTCCCTGTACCATTCATATACTGTTATATCAAAACTTAAGGAATGGTGGTTTGTATGAAAGATTACATAGAAGAGAGGGTTCTCGCGCTGGCCGATTACATACTGACAAACAATGCGACGGTGCGCGCCGCAGCTGCACAGTTTAAGGTTAGCAAAAGCACAGTCCACAAGGACGTGACTGAAAGACTTCAGGAAATCAGCCCTTCACTGGCTGTTCAGGTTAAAGCTGTCCTCGATTTAAACAAATCAGAACGCCATATCCGCGGAGGTCAGGCAACAAGGGAAAAATATCTGCATCTGCACCAGCAGTAAAGGGTGTACTTTTACCTTTAAATGGAATATAATTATCTCAAAATTTACCACAAGGAGCAGCATTACCATGAAAGATAAAATGGAACTGATCGATGAAATAATTGCAATGGAATGGTGGCAGTTTCAGGCAGTAGAAAACGAAGGCGGCAGAGCCGGCTGCCAGGACGATCTTGAAACCTTTACCATTATGAGAAAAAGCCAGTTTCTTGCATGGGACACAGATGTAATCGAAAGCTATCACAGGGACATAAGTGCAGCCAGAGAGGCATGCCGCAACCTGATTACCGAAAAGTACGGACGGATGATGGAGAGCACCGCTCCCTCAGAGTACGAAAACATCAAATCCCACTTCCCGGAGATACCTCCGGCTCAGAAAGCTTTGATAGAAGAGGCGGTAGCCATCAACGTAAGATGGGAGGAGGAATTCGTCCGGAAATACCCTAAGCTGGGCGGAAACGGTCGCAGCATTCACACCAGCGAGGACAGCCCGTGGGAGACATCGGTGGAGACCTATGCTCGCGGTGAACTGTCGACCTATTCCATGGAAACTGTTGAAAAATATCTGAACATGTGCAGACGCATGGTTTCAGAGGGATCATCCCTGGCTGAGCTGACGCGCTTCTGCATGTGCAGGCTTTACGGCTATGACTCCATAGAGCAGGCCGAGGCATCTCTATAGGAGGTGCTCCCATGTTTTATCTGAATTATTTTCTGCAGCAGCTGGACAGGCTGTATGAGGAAAACCCGCGTGAGCTGGAGCCCTTTCTTATGAAAGGAATAGATGAGGCCCGGTCTCTGGGGGATAACCAGTCGGTTCTCGTCCTGCTCAATGAGCTTATGGGCTACTACCGTGTAATGGGCAGCGCTGAGGGTGTGGAGAAATGTGCCGCTGAGTCACTTGAGCTTTGCGACCTTCTCGGCCTTAAAGGTACGGAAAACTACGCCACGGTTCTTCTTAACATCGCCACCGGCTACCGTGTTCTTGGACGCTACGACGAATCGGAGGCCTACTATAAGGAGACTGCACAGATATATGAGGAACTTCTCCCTCCCGGGGATTTTCGCATAGCGAGTCTGCACAACAATCTCAGCAGTCTGTATGCGGAAACGGGGCGGCCGCAGCTTGCAAAGCACGAGCTGGAGCAGGCCATGTCCCTTATATCAAAACTTTCAGATGCTGACGCAGAAATTGCCATTACTCACACTAACCTGGGCAACGTGTGTTTTCAGCTTGGGGAAAA
>JALENF010000031.1 GCA_022767945.1 Bacillota bacterium | reverse complement strand
AGAGGAAAAAAAGAATCCATAGAAACTATGGATTCTGAATATTCCTGGTTGCGGAGGCAGGACTTGAACCTGCGGCCTCCGGGTTATGAGCCCGACGAGCTACCAACTGCTCTACCCCGCGATATTAAATTTTATGTTGGTGCCGGAGACCGGGGTCGAACCGGTACGATCGGTAAGGATCGCAGGATTTTAAGTCCTGTGCGTCTGCCAATTCCGCCACTCCGGCACACTGATAAAATCTTGGCTCCGAGGGTGGGGCTCGAACCCACAGCCTACCGGTTAACAGCCGGTTGCTCCACCGTTGAGCTACCTCGGAATATGTAACGCACTCGCTCCGTGCGACAACAATATTATTATATCCATATGTGCCAACTTTGTCAATAACTTTTTTAAATATTTTTTATCTGTCTTTCACAGATCATTTCGGAGAGGAATCCTAAGGCTTAGTCTTGCAGACTCCTCTCCAAAAAAATTCTCTTCTAAAGCTGTTCTATTCAAGAGTATCCAGTTCCCTGGACACATTCCTGCTTCCTCCAAGCTTCTTTGCCTCAGCATATCCCATCTGAACGAAATAACCCAGAGTATATATCTCACAGACGAATGAAATAAGGAATCCGATATACGGAACATTGCAGATCAGGCCTACAGCAGCCGCTCCGATTACTGATGCAAGAACAGGATTAATGCCGGGTCTGATTCTGTCAAATGCCAGTCTTCCCATTGAAGCAGAGGCAAACGCAGTACCTCCTGCGATTACAGCCGCAAAAATTGCAATCCCCAGGACAGCAGTTCTCAGTCCAAAACCTGTAAAGCACAGTGCAATCACGGCAATGACTGCCACAATATTGGCCAGCAGTCCTGACAGAAGCATTACAACAGGTCTTTCAAGCACCATTCTCTTTGATCCTTCCAGACTGCTTCCTGCAAATACAGCAATAATAAACGCTGCCAGAATAACACCTATGACAGATAGGACTACATCTATTGCCTTTGATACCGGGCTCTCAGTGTCTTCATCGTCAGTAATGTCATCAGAAGCATCACTGACAGAGTAATCTATATCTGACACCTTTGCTCCATCTGCAATCAGAGGCTCATTCTTTGCCTCTACCTTGATGACACCGGTAACCTCAGCGTTTGGTCCGAATTCGACCTCTTCTGCTTCGATATTCAGGCTTTTACTTACTTTACCATCTATATATACTTTTTCTCCTGCAAAATAAGCCACTTTATACTCACCATCGGCTCTGATGCTTTTGCCCGCAGCTCCTACAGCCTTCGCGGAACTGTCTTTTCCAAGTACAATGTCTCTTCCTGCCGCCCAGATATTGCCTCCCGCCTTTCCATCTATACCCACAGTATATCCGGCTGCAAAAACTGTGCCTTCAACAGATGCTCCGTTCAGGTTCACATCTCTACCTGCTGCAAAAAGATTGTTACCTACAGTAATCTTTCTCGCCTTCACAGTTTCTCCGGCTGCGAACAGTTCATTTTCAACGTTTTCCGCAACAGATACCTCATTTCCTGCTACAAATCGGTTCCCTGCCTCGTCGGCTGCATTAACGTCATCGTCTGCAGCCCATACTGCCTGGCCGAAACACATCAGTAAAGCCACCATCATGACTGTAAATCTCAGTAATCTCTTTTTCATCGTTCCTCATCGCCTCCTCATGATATTTTCGAAAAATGGTCGATAAAACAGCCGATACGATTATATCACATTTTTGTTTTGATTCCAGTTATTATCAGTTGCATATCACATATTTTTTGGCTTTTATATGTATAATTCCGGTTGACAATGCGATACTATTATTATATAATCTAGAAGTCGTCAAGTTACGACAGAGTGTTCCGAGGTAGCTCAACGGTGGAGCAACCGGCTGTTAACCGGTAGGCTGTGGGTTCGAGCCCCACCCTCGGAGCCAATTTTTTTTTTGCATTTTTTTGCAAAAGGATCTGATTCTATCATTTGTGGTATAAAACGTTTTTTTTAAAAAAAACGAAAAATATCCTGCATTTGATAGGCTCCGGCCCGAGGGACGGCAGAAGGACAGGCTCCGGCTCGAAAAAAGAAAAAGCCAGGCGCACGCGCCTAGCTCAGATGTGACTGTTTCTCAGCCCTGTCCTTCTCCATGTTGGACTTCACGATTTCTATCTTTCCCTTGTATTTTTCAGCGCGCTGCGCATCCCCGCCGGCCTCATAAAGCTCCACAAGCTCCTTCATGGTCTCTATATTGCTCGGAGAAAGCTTCAGAACCTGAATGAAGTCCTTTTCAGCGGTTTCTGAATCCCCTAAAGCCTTGTGAGCCACGCCGAGATAATACCACAGAGGCCACCAGGTGTTAAACCTTTCATCCTCCATATATCCGGAAAGGATGTCTATTCCTTCATTGTAGCGTCCGCTCAGAATGTGGTTGTATCCCTGCTCGATTTTCACAGGTTCCACAAGCTTGTCAAGCCACTCCTGAACCTCCACCTTCTGTTCCTCATTTTCAGACAGCTCCATGAAAGATTTCCATGTCAGCTGAGCCTTTACATAAAGCCCCAGATTCAGATAGGCATATCCCAGAAAGTAGTAGCCCAGATCAAAATCAGGCTTTTTCAGAGTCACCTTTTCGAATGCCTCCAGCGATTCCGCCTTGAATCGTCCTATGTACTCCTCGCCTTCTCCTGTTTCATAAGCGTCCTTGCATGCTCTTCCGTAGCAGTACAGAGCGTCTACAGATTCAGGATCAATAAGAAGCGCTCCTCTGAAGCATATCAGAGCGTAGTTGTAATCTTCCTTTGCTGCGGCCTCTATACCCTCGTTGAGAAGAGGCTTTACAAATTCTGCAGTAAAGGTTCTGAGAATATAAGCAACATAATTGTCTCTGTGTTTAAAGTTGATATCACAGCCAATGATAAATGCCATATTCTTCGCGATCGTCAGTGTAGACAGTCCTCCGCTCAGCTCACTCTTTCTGATCGGCACAGGCACGCCGCTTAAGATGTCCGCAATGCCTGCCTTTTCCAGGTAGCTGTCTGACAGCTCATCAAAAATAAAGTCCTCAACATAAGGCAGCAGGTATTCACCTATTCTATCCTGTAACACTTGTTCCATGGTTATATTTCCCACCCTTTTCTATAAAATTTCTTTACAGCATCAAAGTTCATTGTGGCCTCCAGATCATTCTCCAGCCATTCTCTGATGCATATATCCTTCGACTCAGCAAATTTGTTGAGGATACGGTACAGATCCTCTTTTTTATGAGATCTGTGCTGATATCCCTCCTCGTAAAAAAACTCGCTGAATTCCATATAAAATCCAAAGGCATCCAGACCCGTCAAAGCCATAATATTACGAAGGCTGAGGCAGAATCCTCCCTTATTATCATATAAATCCAGCACATTTTCAATCATTTTCAGTCTGACCAGCTCACCTGCCGAGATCCATCGGTTAGAAATAATCTCATAAGGTGCCTGCTTCTCGTATCGGTACATCCCCTCCGCTGCCCGGTTTCTGATTTCAGTGCCCTTAAGCAGCTTCAGAAATCCCAGCTGCAGATTATCTGCACCCAGAGAATACACATCGTTAAAAGACCTTCCAAAGCGCTGAAAGCCCTCATACGGCAGCCCCGCAATAAGGTCAACGTGCATATGAATATTCCCCGTCTCTATCACCCTGCGGATATTGGTAAAAAGCTTATCCGTCTCCGGTCTTCTGTTCACCGCAGTCAGCGCCTCAGGGCAGGTGCTCTGGATTCCCACCTCAAACTGAAACAGACCCGGACGCGCCGTTTTCAGAAGTTCAATCAGCCCATCATCCAGAAGTTCACCACAGATTTCAAAGTGGAAATTAGTCCTGCCGTTATCATTCTCAATAAGAAACCTCCAGATTTCAAAGGTTCTCTCCCTGTCATAGTTAAAGGTTCTGTCGATGAGCTTGACCTGCTTCACATTCCTCTCAATAAAGAAGGAAAGCTCTCTCTTCACTCTGTCCGGAGGCATTGAGCGTATACCCTTATCTATGGAGGACAGACAGTATGCGCACCTGTAAGGGCAGCCACGGGAGGTTTCGTAGTAAATAACCTTATCCTCCTCCACCGGCAGCTTCTCATAAGGGAAGGGGATGTTCTCCCAGTCATCAAAACCCCCATCGCCCGCCTTCCTTATAACAGACTGCGTCTCCGGCAGAGATTTGCATGCCGCGATATCGCGGCACAGAGCTCTGAATAAGCCTTCCCCCTCGCCGCAGATCACATAGTCCACATAAGGCTCCTCTGCCAGAAAGCTTTCCGTATCGTAGCTCACCTCAGGTCCGCCCATGAGAATTTTTACGGCCGGGCAGGCCTCTTTCAGTTTTGATGCCAGAGCCTTAACCTTCTCGACATTCCAGATGTACACAGAGAAGCATACCAGGTCGTAATCTCCTCTCACAAGCTCTCCGTAAACGTATTCCATAGGATTGTTGATGGTGAACTCCTGAAGAACCACACTGTGATCAGCGGTGTCCCCAAGCTCCTCCAGAGCAGCGTGATACAGGTATTTCAGTGCCAGATTTGAGTGTACATATTTAGAATTAAGTGTAGTCAGCAGAATTCTCATATTACAGTGCTCTAAACCTTTCGTCCTTCAGCATGCCGGTATTCTCCATGGCCATTTTCAGCTTAGCCATCATCATTTCCCTGTCGCGCGGCAGGTCACCTCTCAGTGAAACGTAGTTGGATGCATGGTTGCTTCTGAATACACACGGCCTGGTCGGGTTGGCATGCTTAAGCATCAGATATGTCTCTGCAACGACCTCTTCACCTGAAAGAAGCTCAAGCTCCCCGCGTTCAATCTGTCCTGTAATAGGCGCACGAGGGTCAAGCATCAGCGTAAGAAGTCCCACATAGGATGCGTTCATTTCACTGATCATCTTTCCTGTTTCGATGGCGTGATCCTCCCATCCGGCTTTTCCTGCAAGACCGGAAATAAAGGTTACAGAAGCTTTGATGTCGCTGTTCTCAATCTTATGAACCGCCTCGATCAGCTGCTGCGGGGTAACGCCCTTGTTAACTGCCTCAAGCACCCTGGCACTGCCTGATTCTGCGCCCAGATATATCATTTCGATGCCGTTTTCGCGAAGCTCAGTAAGCTCCTCAGGCGTCTTTCTCAGAACATCCTTGGCAGAGCCGTAAACGCTGACGCGCTGACATTCAGGGAACAGCTCCCTGATTTTTTCAAGTATCACCATCAGCTTGCTGTTTGCCAGGCATAGAGCATCACCGTCACACAGGAATATGCGGTCAACTCGTCTGTAGGTTCTGCGTGCCATTTCAAGGTCTTCAATAACCTCGCTGACATCACGTACTCTGAATCGTTTATCCTTAAACATGCTGCAGAAAGTGCATTTATTATGTGAACAGCCTATGGTTACCTGTATCAGCAGGCTGTAGGCTTCACTAGGCGGTCTGTAAATGTCGCCCTCATATCTCATTTATAGATACCTCCCGTTAATCTTATCAATGCTAAATCAGGGGACTGCCTTACAGCAGTCCCCGATTAGTTACATTCTTTCAGGTGCTTTCATTCCAAGCAGTGCAAGACCGTTCATGATAGCATTCTTAGCTGCCAGTACAAGAGCAACCTTTGCTGTCTGTTCGTTAACATCATCAACCAGAATGTGTTCGTCGTGGTAGAATCTGTTGAAAGCCTGAGCCATGTCAACGATGTGTCTTGTCACAATTGAAGGCTCGTATTTTTCGCCTGCATCAATTACAACTGCAGGGAACTTGTGAAT
>JALENF010000019.1 GCA_022767945.1 Bacillota bacterium | reverse complement strand
GGTTCCGGCGACAGAAGTGAGAGAATCAGAACCTTCAACTTCCCGCAGGGTCGAGTTACAGAGCACAGAATCGGGCTTACACTGTACAAGCTGAGCGCTATCATGGACGGCGACCTGGATGAAATTATCGACGGTCTGATCACAAGCGACCAGGCTGAAAAAATGAAGAACTTCTAATGAGGAAAATAAATTGGAAACTAAGATTTTTAAGGATACAGAGGACGAGATTAAACAAGCTGCACAGATCATAGCTGACGGCGGTCTGGTTGCTTTTCCGACGGAAACGGTCTACGGTCTCGGCGCCGACGCGCTGAATCCTGAGGCTGTGGGCAAGGTGTACGCGGCCAAGGGCAGGCCGTCCGACAACCCGATGATTGTACATATCGCCAGGGAGGAAGATTTATCAAAACTCACTGATACGGTTACCCCGGATATGGAGGCTCTGATGGATGTTTTCTGGCCTGGTCCTCTGACAATGATAGTAAGGAGAAAGCCTGTGGTGCCTGATGTGACCACGGGAGGGCTGGATACGGTTGGCGTGAGAATGCCGTCGAATGAGGTTGCGCTTGCTTTGATAGAGGAGAGCGGATGCCCCATTGCGGCGCCGAGTGCGAACCTGTCCGGAAAGCCGAGTCCTACGACGGCGGAGCACGTAATTGACGACCTCAATGGCAGGATTGACGGTATAATCACAAGCTATGACTGTGAGTTCGGTATAGAGTCCACAGTCGTTGACATGACAGGCGATGAGCCGATGATTCTGAGACCGGGAATGATTACGGCAAGAGATATAGAGGCTATTCTGCACAAGCCGGTTGCGCTGGATCCTACACTTAACAGAAGGCCCGATGAACTCAAGGAAGAGGGCGGGGATTTTCATCCCAAGGCTCCGGGCATGAAGTATAAGCACTATGCACCGAAGGCTCATATGACAATATATGAGGGTGATGACAGGGAGGCTGTTTTTGCGGCCATAGACATGGACAGAGCGGAGAGGGAGGCTCTCGGAGAAAAGGTAGTAGTTATAAGCTACGACAGCGAGCACCCAGAGAAGGCGGCAAAGCACTTCTTTGCAGAGCTTAGAGCGGCAGACAAGCACGGAGCGGACGCAATTCTGGCTGCGGCTATAGAGGAAAAGGGAGTCGGCTTTTCTGTAATGAACAGAATGCTGAAATCTGCAGGATATAACATTAAGAAAGTAGAAAAAGAGGTAGACAAAATGATTATTGCACTGGCAAGCGACCACGGCGGTTTTAGACTGAAGGAACAGATTAAGGAGCATCTGGAGGCAAGAGGCCTGGATACGAAAGACCTGGGAACTCATTCTGAGGATTCTGTTGATTATCCTATCTTCGGACAGAAGTGCGGGGAAGCGGTTGCTTCAGGAGAAGCTGACCTGGGAATCGTTGTATGCGGAACAGGTATCGGAATCTCCATCGCGGCAAACAAGGTTAAGGGCGTAAGATGCGGACTTTGCACATCTGTTGAGATGGCAACGCTGACCAAGCAGCACAACAACGCAAACATTCTTGCTCTGGGCGGAAGAACTACTGCCCCCGAGCTGGCTATGGAAATTGTGGATGCATGGCTGGATACAGAGTTTGGGGGCGGCAGACACCAGAGACGTGTGGATATGCTGGATAATATGTAATAGATTAGTGGAAGGAGAAACTGGCGTAAATGAAAAATTTTATTCCTGATAATATTAGTGAACACGAAAACGTATTCGACGTGCTGAAGGAGAGAGGTTTTATCGAGCAGACCACTGATGAGGAGGCTGTCAGGGAGCTTCTCGGAAAGGAAAAGATCAAGTTCTATATCGGTTTTGACCCGACTGCAGACTGCCTGCACGTGGGACACTTCATGCAGGTTATCATCATGATGTACATGCAGAAGTACGGTCATACTCCGGTTGTGCTTATCGGTGGAGGAACAGGTATGGTCGGCGATCCGTCCGGACGTCAGGACATGCGTCAGATGATGACTGTGGAGACTATCGACGAGAACTGCAGACAGTTCAAGAAGCTGTTTGACAAGTTCCTGGACTTCGACGAGGAGTGGAAGTATGAGGGCAACGAGGGTGTATACCAGCCGGGTCACGAGAACAAAACTCCTGAACCGGGAAAGGCCATCGTGGTTAACAACGCTGCATGGCTGAGACCTCTTAACTACATTGAATTTGTAAGAGAAATCGGAACTCACTTCAACGTAAACAACATGCTGAGAGCTGAGTGCTACAAGCAGAGAATGGAAACAGGTCTTTCCTTCCTTGAGTTCAACTACATGCTGATGCAGGGCTATGACTTCGCCGTTATGGCAAGAGACTTCGGCGTGAAGATGCAGTTCGGCGGAAACGACCAGTGGTCCAACATGCTTGCAGGCAAGCAGCTTTCAAGAAAATGGAACGAAATAGATGTAGAAGCCATGACCTTCGCTCTGCTGACTAACAGCGAGGGCAAGAAGATGGGCAAGACTCAGAAGGGTGCTCTGTGGCTGTCTGCTGACAGAACTACTCCTTACGAGTTCTACCAGTACTGGAGAAACGTTGCGGATGCTGACGTTGAGAAGTGTCTGCGCATGCTGACATTCCTGCCTATGGACGAGGTCAGACGTCTGGCTTCTCTTGAGGGCGCGGAAATCAACAAGGCTAAGGAGATTCTTGCTTTCGAGGTTACCAAGCTGGTTCACGGTGAAGAGGAGGCTATCAAAGCTCAGGAAGGCGCAAGGGCTGCGTTCGGCGGCGGTGCCGGCGGCAATGCGGCAAACATCCCTACAACTGAGATGGCTGCAGCTGAATTCGAGGGAGAAGGAAAGGGTCTGCTGACTCTTATCAAGGATCTTGGCCTGGTTCCTTCAAACGGTGAAGGCAGAAGAACTGTCGAACAGGGCGGTCTGTCCATCAACGGTGAAAAGGTAACTGATCCTAAGACAATGGTTACACTGGACAAGTTCGCAGACGGCGAGCTTCTGATTCAGAAGGGCAAGAAGAAGTTCCAGAAGCTTGTAATTAAATAATTAAGCGTAAAAATAATAGTGTCGCAAAAGTCCTCGTCATATTCACGACTGCGGGAAAATTGCGACACTATTTTTTTTACGTTGAAGTATAACATCAGCTTCTGTAACAGGATTGGAGTAATATTTGTTATAATAATTGATATAATCTTGAATAAAAGCACATTTTGTGGTATAAAAACATTGAAGAAACGTACAATAAGAGTTATGACGGTGATACATTGGAGGGTGAGGATGTGTATTTTAGAAGGAAAGCATATAATCAGCTAATAGATTGGAAAAATAACTATGCGGACAGATATGCTGTATTGCTTGAAGGACCAAGACGAGTCGGTAAGACAACAATTGCAGAAAATTTTGCTAGGAACGAGTATAAATCATACATTCTTTTGGATTTTTCAAAGGTAACGAACAACATACTTGAATGCTTTGATGATATTGGAAATCTGAATATGTTTTTTCTGAGGTTACAGGCTGAAACTGGAATAACCCTGTATGAACACGAATCAATTATTATTTTTGATGAGGTGCAGCTGTTCCCGAAAGCCAGGCAGGCTATAAAACACCTGGTATTTGACGGGCGTTATCATTATCTGGAAACGGGGTCTCTTATCTCAATAAAGAAGAATGTGAAGGATATTCTGATTCCTTCTGAAGAAATGAAGATACAGGTGTACCCCATGGATTATGAGGAATTTTGTGAGGCAACCGGAAATAATTATGATCTTCTGCACCAGATATATGAGATGGGAACATCCATTGGTCAGGCGACCAACCGTAAGCTTATGAGAGACCTGAGGATATATATGGCTGTTGGTGGAATGCCACAGGCTGTAGAGGCGTATGTTGAAGGTAAAAACTTTTCTCAAATAGATCAAGTAAAAAGACAAATCATATCTCTTTACGAAGAGGATTTTAAAAAGATAGATGCATCTGGAAGAATATCTTCATTATATCATTCAATTCCGGCTCAGCTGTCAAAGGATTCAAGAAAATACAGAATCTCGACGGCAATTGGAAAAAGAAACAATACGAGAGCAGAAGAACTGCTGTATGAATTAATTGACTCGAAAACAGTATTGCCATGTTATAATTCCACTGATCCAAGGGTTAGCCTGGCTGATACAAAAGATTTTGACAGCTTTAAGCTGTATATTTCTGATACAGGGTTGTTTGTCACACTTATGTTTATTGACAGGCCTGTAACTGAAAATGACCTGTATGCAAAATTGCTCTCGGATAAGCTGCCTGCCAACCTGGGATATTTGTACGAAAATCTTGTTGCACAAATGATTGCGGCATCCGGCAGAGAACTTTATTATCACACATGGGAAAAAGAGGGCAGTTACCATTATTATGAGGTAGATTTTTTGATATCGGAAGGAAGCAAAGTAAATGCATTTGAAATACAATCATCTGGGACAGGTAAACATATGTCTATAACTGAGTTTTCAAAAAAATTCTCAAGGAACATACGTAACACATATCTATTATCACAGAAGGATGTTGGAAAAGATGAAGCTCTGTTGCTGAGACCATTTTATTTAGTGCCTTTTTTGATCTAAAACAGATGATATTAAAGGCTACTGTTTATGTGCGCCGGATCTTAGAAAGAAAAGCGTGACCCATGGAATTAACCATGGGTCACGCCAACGTGGCGAAGCCATTTCTTTTATTATGTAGGAAATATCAAGAAGAGTACCTTGCGAAGGTCGCCCTTAATGGGCGACACGTGTGCAAAGGAATCTCTGATTCCATATTGCACACTCTTGTTATTTCATAAGCTTCTTTAACAAGATCGGTGTGATGATGGTTGTAATGATTACGACCAGTACGATAGGTGAGAACAGATCTCCGCTCAGGAGTCCCATGTTGTAGCCCTTCTGAGCTACGATAAGGGCAACCTCGCCTCTGGAAACCATACCGATACCGATGTGGAAGGCATCCTCCGTGCTGTATCTGCAAAGCTTGGCACCGAGTCCACATCCGATGATTTTGCTCAGAATTGCCACTATAAGCAATAATAGAGAGAATACCAGCAGAGACGGTGTCATTCCGCCTAATTCTGTTTTGATACCTATGCTTGCGAAGAAAATAGGTGAGAAGAACAGATAGCTTGGCACGGTCATCTTCTTTGCAATATCGGCATGATCCTTGAACGTTGACAGAATTACGCCCACCATGTATGCGCCTGTGATATCTGCGATTCCGAAAAACTCTTCCGATGCGTAGGATACTGCAAGAACCAGTGCAATGACGTAGATGGAGATTCTTCTCTTTTCCTTAAGCTCGTCCACCTTGTCTCTCAGACGTGTCATTATGAAGGCAAGAACTGCCATTGCCACGGCGTACAGTCCGATTTTAATGAACACTACGGCGATGCTCACTGACGGATCCTTCATGCTTGTAACGATTGTCAGAATGATGATTCCGATAATGTCGTCAAGTACGGCTGCACCAAGGATGGCATTGCCTACCGGACCGCTCAGCTTGCCCATTTCGCGAAGGGCTTCTACTGTGATGCTGACTGATGTTGCTGTCAGAATTACGCCCATGAATACCGCTTTCAGCAGCTCGGTTGAGTTTGAGGCGTCCACGTCGAAGAAGAAGTAGTAGCAGCAGAAGCCGCCTATCAGAGGAACCAGTACTCCGCACAATGCTATAACCACGAAGGCAAATGCATTCTTCTTAATCTCCTTCAGATCCGTATCCAGACCTGCGATGAACATCAGGATGATTACTCCTATTTCTGCTGATTTTGCCAGAAAGTCAGTTTCTGAGACCACTCCCAGAACGGATGGTCCGAGGATGACGCCTGCAATCAGCGCGCCTACTACCTGAGGCATGTGTACTTTTTCGGAGGCCTCTCCGAGGAACTTGGTTGATAGGATGATTATGGCCACCGTTAAAAGAAAGCTGAAATCTTCCATTTGAATACCCCCTTTTTTTATGAGAATGTTATTTAAATAATGTACCTATTTAATATGTGTTTTGTTCGTTCTCTCGACGCCGTCCACGATTATAGCACTGCATTCGGAGAATGTCCACCCCGCTTTTAAATAATTTTGCAGAAAAATAAAGAATAATATGAAGAATAATTTGAAAAAAAGCTCTTGCAATTGAAATTACAGTGCTGTATAATATTCGTGCACTGTGTTTGGACAGTGAAATAAATTGCAAGGCAGAGCTTTTGCCCGGTAACCTTGCAAGCTAAAAGTTATTATTTTAGTAATGCTGAAAACAATCGGTCCCGGCGCATGCGCCCCTGTGGGTTTTGATAGCCGGCAGGTGACAGATTCCAGTAGGCAGAACCGAAAAGGATTGAGAAATCTCAGTAGGTAGAAAGGAAGAATGATGAAATCATACATCGCAAAACCTGCAGAAGTAGAACGTAAGTGGTACGTTGTTGATGCAGAAGGAAAAACTCTGGGTAGATTAGCTTCTGAAGTTGCTTCCGTACTAAGAGGAAAGAACAAGCCAATCTATACACCACACGTAGACTGCGGAGACTATGTAATCGTTATCAACGCAGAAAAGGTAGAAGTAACAGGAAAGAAGAGAAAAGAAAAGATCTACAAGAGACACACTGGATATCCAGGTGGACTAAGAGAATTATCTATTGAAAAGTTACAGGCTAGAAAACCTGAAGAAATTATTAACCACGCTGTTAAGGGCATGCTTCCTAAGGGAAAGCTTGGCAGACAGATGTTTAAGAAGCTAAAGGTTTATGTTGGACCTGAACATGCACATGCTGCTCAGAAGCCAGAA
>JALENF010000016.1 GCA_022767945.1 Bacillota bacterium | reverse complement strand
CCTGCTGTGATATAATTTCCATGTATACGCACATAATAAAAAGACGATGGAAAAATCATCAAAGCTGACGAATGCAGAATCGGCTACGCAAGCCAGTTCAGCGTTCACGACAAATCACAGGAATGCACTGTCTTTGAATATCTGAGCCGGACGTGTTCCTGGACTTCGGAAACCTGAGCAGCCTGACACAGATGATAAACAACTACAAGGGAACCCTGCTTGTAATCACACATAACAGATATCTGCTGAATCACTGTTTTAATAAGATTCTTCACCTTGAAAACGGTGAGCTTCAGGAATTTGACGGCAACTATACAGAGTACAGATGCTCTATCCTTCGGGAAAAGCTGAAGCTTAGAATACAGAACTTAGAGGAGCAGGCGGAAATTGCACGTACAGAAGAAATGGTCGATATTCTTCGCACCCGTGCAACTCTTATGGCGAATCCGGTAATCGGACGATCCGTAAATGCCAAGCAGACACAGCTTGACCGACTGCTTGCAAGACAGATCAAAGCCCCTTTCATCGAGATAAGGGAGCCGCAGATTACACTGCCGGAAATATGCAGAGAAGCTGAAGCCGCTGAAGAACACGAGGCTGGCGACGAGCCTAAAGCAGTTTTGACCGTGGAGAATTATCAGGTTGAGTTTGATGAAGACCTGCTTCAGAACGTGACCTTCACCATCCGGGAGGGAGAAAAGGCCGCGCTTGTGGGCGCCAACGGAACCGGCAAGACAACCCTGATAAGAGACATTCTGAAGAACGCAAACCCGGCCATTAAGATAGACGAGAACACCAGTTATGCGTGTCTGTCACAGCTGCAGACCGTGGAGGAGGCCGGTGAGAAAACCGTTGAGGAGACGCTGATGGATGCGGGTGTGGAGATGAAGACAGCCATGAGAGAACTGCTGGATAAGTACCTGCTGCCTGAAGATGTTCTGGTACAGAGAGTGAAAGACCTTTCCGGAGGCGAGCAGAACCTGCTTCAGATTGCTCTCATGTCCTGTTCCGGAGCTGAGTTCCTTATTCTCGACGAGCCTACAAGTCACCTTGACATTTACGGACAACAGGCTCTTGAGAGAGCCATTGAAGAGTACAAGGGCACCGTGCTCATGGTAAGTCACGACTTTTATTTGGTAGCAAACTGTGCCGATTACGTTCTTCTTGCAGAAGACAATACCGTAAGAAGAGTTCGCGGCCGAAATTTCAGAAAGATGGTTTACGACAGATACTTCGACTCCGGATACCTGGAAATCGACAGAAAAAAGCAGGAACTTGAGACAGGAATTACCGCTGCGTTTAAGAAGGATGACCTGGCGGCAGTAGACAAGCTATGCACAGAACTTGAGAAAATCAGTGGACAGCAGTAAACCGAATAATTTATGAAGTGACAGTTGTTTTCGGCTGTCATTTTTTGTGTAAATATTGGCCTGTGAAGCATGGGTAATTGAAAATATTTACTCAGGTCTGTGACATATGCCACGCCTGAAATGTATAATAGATGAAATGCATTTCAAATATATGGTACGTGCATGGCATGTGCCGAAAACAATATCAAAAGGAACAGGATATGGTCATAGATATGGACCTGCTGGAGGCGGTCTACGAAAAATATAAGGACAATATTTTTGCAATAGGCTTCAACTATTTCAGAAATACCATAGAGGCTGATGACGTGGTACAGGAGACATTTCTCAAGCTTGCTCGCAGCGGCAAGGATTTTGAAAGTGAGGAACACCTGAGAAACTGGCTTATACGTGTGGCTGTCAACGAGTGCAGAAGAGTGAGCCTGTCATCATGGGTAAAGAAGAAGGCACCACTAGAAGAGTACACCGGTCAGATTGAATTTGAAACCCGAGAGGAAAGCAGAGTTTTCGCGGCAGTAATGAATCTGCCTAAGAAGTACCGCCAGGTAGTTCATCTGTTTTACTTCGAAGATTACCCGACTGCTGAAATTGCTGATATGCTGGGAATCAGCCGTACAGCAGTAACAACCCGTCTGCAGCGTAGCCGTGAGAGACTGAAGAAGGAATTAATGGAGGTATGGGAAGATGACTGACAAAAACAGAAAACTATATAAACAGACTTTTTCACACCTTCACACAGATCATAACCTGAATCTGGAAGGAGTGAGAGATAAAATGAAGAGTGGAAAGAATATGACAGGAATGCGCTATACACGCAGACTTGTGACAGTAACTCTGGTGGCGGCTCTTATGCTGGCTATGGCAAGCATCACCTATGCGGCAACAGGCGGTGCAGTTCTGGATAATATTAAGGTATGGATAGACGGAAAGCCTGCAGATGCACAGATGACTGTGGATCAGAACGGTGAGTGCACGGTGAAGATCAGCGAAGGAGAAGAGGTCGTTATCAAAAGCGGCGAAAACTCCATGAATGTGCAGTCAGGTGCAGCCAGCGGCTCAATAACCCTTTCGCAGTCTGAATCAGAAGACGGAACGGGACTGGAAGAGACCATCAACATCGAGAGTGTGGGCGAGTAGCACAAGGGTTCGTTCTCATCAAAACCCACAAAACAGGTAAAACGAATAACGAAGACTGCAGGAAGCGGCCGGGAGATTTTCAACATGAAAATCTCCCGGCCGCTTCTTACTTTGCTTATAACATTTTTTGTGAACAACACACAAAATTTGCATAAATAATAGTGTATACATCACATGTATATATTGACAATAAAATAACAATATGTTATCTTCTTCTAAGCGCGCGATATGAATCATATATATATTAGGACCGGTTTTTTGCGAAAAGTCGAATAAGCCGGTTATCGGGGAATAAACAAAAGTAAATTTAGGGAGATGTATTAGCATGAACACTGAAAAAAGAAATACCGGAAATGACTCTGCTCAGGACTTCCGGCTGCTGGCGCCAACATTGGAAAAGTATGCAAAAGTGCCGGGCAGTCTGATTACGATTCTACAGCAGGCTCAGGATATCTACGGATATCTGTCACAGGAGGCCATTCTCTATATTTCAGAGAGGACAGGCATCCGTCCTGCTCAGATTTACGGCGTGGCAACATTCTACGCACAGTTCAGACTGAAGCCTGTAGGAAAGTACCTTATTATGATGTGCAAGGGAACTGCATGTCACGTTAATGGTGCAGACAGGGTTGAGGAGGCTGTTGTTGAACACCTGGGAATTCAGGACGGTGAAACGACAGAAGACGGAATCTTTACATTAAACAACGTAGCATGCCTGGGCTGCTGTTCTCTGGCACCGGTTATGATGATAAAGAGTACAGAAGGTGAAGAGACATACGGCAACCTTACCAAGGACTCAGTAGTAAAGATTCTTGACGAGATTAGAGCAAGAGAATCACAGGAGGTGCAGTAGATGAAGGTTATTATAGGACAGGGAAGCTGCGGCATTGCCAGTGGTGCAAAAAAGACAGAAGATGAATTCAGAAGACTGCTGGAGGAACACAATTTAACAGATGTGACTGTAGACAAGACAGGCTGCATAGGAACCTGCTATCTTGAGCCTATTGTGGACGTGTATGGGGAAGACGGAGTGCTTCAGGCACGTTATGTAAAGGTTCAGCCGGAATGTGCAGCGGCAATAGTTGAAGAACATCTTATAAACGGAAAAATCAAAGAGGAATACGTTATTTCACCGGAAGATGAGGTCATCCTTGCAGCTCAGAACCGAATCGTTCTGAGAAACTGCGGCATCATTAATCCGGAAAAGATTGAAGAATACATAGCAGCCGGCGGCTACGAAGCCGCTAAAAAGGCTTTGACCGAGATGACTCCCGAAGAGGTTATTGAGGAAATAAAGGTTTCCGGACTTCGCGGCCGAGGCGGTGCGGGCTTCCCTACATGGTTCAAATGGAATGCCGCACGACAGAGCGAGGGCAAGGTAAAATACATTGTCTGCAACGCAGACGAAGGAGATCCGGGCGCATTCATGGACAGAAGCGTACTGGAGGGTGACCCTAACTCCCTTCTTGAGGGCATGATAATAGGCGGATATGCCATGGGTGCATGCGAGGGCATAATCTATGTAAGAGCCGAGTACCCGCTGGCTATCGCCCGTCTGGAAATCGCACTGTCCCAGGCAAGAGAAAGAGGTTTCCTGGGCAAAAAGATATTTGGAGCAGACTGGGATTTTGACATCCGCATCAAAGCCGGCGCAGGCGCATTTGTATGCGGTGAGGAAACTGCCTTGATCGCCTCCCTGGAGGGACAGCGCGGAATGCCGCGACTGAAGCCGCCGTTCCCTGCACAGAAGGGATACTGGCAGAAGCCGACAAACATCAACAACGTAGAGACATACGCCAACGTGGCATGGATAATCTCCAACGGCGGAGCAGCCTTTGCAGACTACGGAACTGAAAAGAGCAGGGGAACCAAGGTTTTCGCACTGGCAGGAAAGATCAAGAAGGGCGGACTGGTTGAGGTTCCAATGGGTCTGGCACTGAAGGACGTTATCTATGAGACAGGCGGAGGAATCAAAAATGATAAGGCATGCAAGGCCGTTCAGATGGGAGGACCTTCAGGAGGATGCATACCTGCAGAGCTGTTTGACACTCCTGTAACCTATGAGGATATCAATAAAACCGGTGCAATAGTAGGCTCAGGCGGTATGATTGTCATGGACGAGAATACCTGCATGGTAGATATGGCCCGCTACTTCCTTGACTTCACAAGAAAGGAATCCTGCGGAAAGTGCAACTACTGCCGTATCGGAACCAAGAGGATGCTGGAAATCCTGGAGCGCATCACCGAGGGCAACGGAAGAGAAGGAGACATCGAGCTTCTTGAAGAGCTGGCTTTAAAGGTAAGAGAGGGCGCAATGTGCGGTCTTGGACAGACAGCTCCAAATCCGGTTCTTACAACCCTGCGCTACTTCAGAAATGAATATGAGGATCATATCTACAATCACAAGTGCACGGCAAAATCCTGCAAGGCACTGATTTCATACGAAATCACAGACAAATGTGTGGGATGCACCCTGTGTGCACGCCAGTGTCCGGTGGATGCCATCACAGGCATGGCCAAGGCGCAGCATAAGATTGATCCGAGCGTATGTATTAAGTGCGGAAAATGTGCAGAAAGCTGCAGATTCGGTGCAATAGAAGTGAAGTAGTGTGAAAGGTAGTGTGTATAGAATGAAGGAATATAGAATCAATATAGATGGAAGAGAAGTAACTGCGCTGCCCGGTCAGACTATTCTGCAGGTGGCACAGGAAAACGACATTTTTATTCCTACGCTCTGCTACGACGAGCGTATGGAAACTTACGGAGCATGCGGCTTGTGCATGGTTGAGGTTGAGGGTAACCCCAAGCTTCTGAAGTCATGCGCCACAGAGGTTGCTCCTGGAATGGTTATCAAAACCAGCAGCAAAAGAATTGAGGAATCCAGAAAGACAAACCTGGAGCTTCTGCTTTCAAACCACGTTGGTGACTGCAGACCTCCATGTGTGAAAAACTGCCCGGCAGGAACCGACTGTCAGGGCTACGTGGGCCTGATTTCAGAAGGCCGTTACAGAGAGGCTCTTGAACTGATAAAGGAAAAGATTCCTCTACCTGCGGCAATCGGAAGAGTCTGTCCTCATCCATGTGAGACAGCATGCCGCCGCGGTCTGATAGACGAACCGATTTCAATAGCTAATCTGAAGCGCTTTGCTGCAGATGTGGATTTAGGCGATGAGGAAAACGTATATCTTCCTGACTGCGAGGAAGACACAGGTAAAAGAGTTGCAGTAATCGGCGGAGGTCCATACGGACTGTCCATGGCATACTTTCTCAGAAGAATGGGCCACGCCGTTACCATATTCGAAGCCATGCCATATGCGGGCGGCATGCTTCGCTACGGCATTCCGGAATACCGTCTTCCTAAAAAGGTTCTTGAGGAAGAAGTTTCAACTATTCGCAGCATGGGCGTGGAAATACGCACAGGCGTAAGAGTAGGCGAGGATATAAGTTTTGATGCAATAAGGAGAGAATACGACGCTGTATGTCTTGGAATCGGTGCATGGAAGTCCACGGGCGTCGGCTGCGAGGGAGAAGATACACCGGGCGTAATGGGCGGCATCGACTTCCTGGGAAGAATACAGAGAAATGAACCGTTTGTAATGGGCAAGAGAGTTGCCGTTGTAGGCGGAGGAAATACAGCCATGGACGCATGCAGAAGTGCGGTGCGTCTGGGCGCTGAAGCGGTGTACAACATCTATCGCCGTACGAAGGACGAGATGCCTGCGGATATGGTGGAAATTGAAGAGGCTGAGGAAGAAGGCGTAATCTTCAGAAATCTGAGAAATCCGCTGAAAATAAATGCAGGTGAAGACGGCAGAGTGGAATCTGTGACACTTCAGATTATGGAGCTCGGTGAACCTGATGCCAGTGGAAGACGCTCACCTCGCGCAATTGAGGGCTGCACAGAGGAACTGGCTGTGGACATGGTCATCCTTGCCATCGGTCAGGCAGTGAACCCTGAAGGTTTTGACGGTGTGGAGCTTACAAGAAAGAAGGGTATCGTATACGATAAAAACACCTTCATGACATCCATTCCGGGCGTATTTGCCGGCGGTGACTGCGGAAACGACAAGATTTCCATAGCTGTTGAATCCATAGCCGACGCCCGCAAGGCAAGCTATGTGGTTGACTCATATCTTGCCGGTGAAACTGTTGGATACAGACCTGAATACAACGTGGAACGCACTGATATCACAGAAAAAACCTTTGAGGACAGAGAACGTCAGTGCCGTCCTGAAATGAAGCAGCTTTCTCCTGAGGAAAGAAAGGACAATTTTGTCGAGGTAGTAAAGGGCTACACAGAAGAGCAGGCGGTTAAAGAGGCCTCCCGCTGTCTGGAGTGCGGCTGCCACGATTACTACGAATGCAGGCTGGTTGCTCTGGCAAACCAGTACGATGTAAAGCCTGACCGACTGGCAGGTGAGGTGAAAAAAACAGAGTTTGAGGATAATCATCCGTTTATTATTCGCGACCCTAACAAGTGCATCCTGTGCGGACTGTGTGTTCGTGCCTGCGATGAGGTTATGGGAGTCGGTGCACTGGGCTTCGTTCAGAGGGGTTTTGATACTGTTGTTCTGCCGGCTCTGGGTCAGAACCTGGACAAAACAGGCTGCATTTCCTGCGGTCAGTGTGTAAGTGTCTGCCCTACCGGTGCTCTTCAGGAACGTCTGCCTATGAGAAAACAGATTCCTCTGCAGACTGAGGTGACAGACACCA
>JALENF010000174.1 GCA_022767945.1 Bacillota bacterium | reverse complement strand
CGAACTGTCCTTACCGCCGCTGATAGCTACAACTGCCCTGCAGTCCTTGCCGTTTTCTTCAAAAAAACCGCGAATCCACTCCACGACCTGATCCTTAGTTTTCTTTGCGTCAAAATTATACATCCTTATCATCTCCGTTTCCTTATATTATGTAAATCTGACATGCCTTCATAGCGTCAAGAGCCGTATTATGGCTCTCAGGAGTCACACCTGCGCAAAGGCTGCTGTCGACTGTAATCTTCATTTCAGGATATGCTGCCTTTAGAAGCATGGCGTTGCTGATAACACATATGTCCGTACATACCCCGCAGAATTCTATCTCATCCAGCCTGCCAAAGTCATCACCCAGCTTTTCCTCCAGCCATGCCGGCAGTGCAGTCGCACCGAAGGTCGGCTTGTCTAAAGTATTGTGTTCGTTTGAAAATTCAGCCAGGCAGTCGATAATCTGCCATCCTTCAGTACCCTTAAGACAGTGAGGAACCGGAAGCAGATGTCCCTCCTGGGTTTCCATATAGTTTTCACCATGTGTATCTCTTGTAAAGAATACCGGTATTCCCTGCGTGATGTAACCCTTCACCTTTTCAGCCAGCTTCTCTGTAATAGCCTGCGCTTCCGCATTTGCCAGCGCATCCGTCACAAAGTCATTCTGCATATCTATTACGATAAGTATCTTATTACCATTCATGTCTTAGATAACCCCCCTATAAATTGAAAAATCCCGCGAGCTATAGAATTAACCACACCTTCGCGGGACTTATCGTCTTAATTAATTATTCTTCTGCAGCCATGATAGCATCGAATTCAGCAACTGCTGCTTCGAATTCTGCATCATCTTTAAGATCTACAAGCTCGAATTCATCTTCGCCAACTTCCTTATATCCATAGATATAAACATCATCGCTGTCGTCCAGTGGAATTAAAGCAATGTAGTCCTTGCCGGCATGGTCGAATACACCCATGATTTCGCATTCCAGCTCAGCGCCATCTTCAAATTCAAGAGTGATGATATCAGCTTCTTCCTGAATATTCTTGTTATCTGCCATATTTCAAATCCTCCATAAAATATACCTTCGTTCGAAAGCTCACTGTTATATTAATATACCATTTTTCACGCATATTATCAACTAAAATATTCCTTTATATTTTTCGCTACAGCTTGTGTTATGGTTGGAACCTCCATAAGCTGCTCGACTGTGGCGGTTTTGATATTCTCTATTGTATCAAAATGCTTAAGCAGGGCATTTCTCCTCGTCGGTCCAACCCCGGAGATGTTGTCAAGCACGGAGTGAATTGCGTTTTTGCCCCTCAGGCTCCTGTGATACTCTATGGCAAAGCGGTGAACCTCCTCCTGAATGGTTCCCGCGTACCTGAACAGCATAGGTCTGTCCTTAAGCGGAATTTCGCGGCCGTCCTCAAACACAATACTTCTGGTTCTGTGACTGTCGTCCTTTGCCATACCTACAACCGGGACATCCACCCCCAGTGCAGTCAGTACCTTTCTGGCCGCTGTGACCTGCCCCTGTCCGCCGTCCATAAAAATCACATCAGGAAGCTTGACAAATGACTGATCTCCTTCCTTAGCCCTTTTAAATCTTCTGAAAAGCATTTCCTGCAGGCTTCCATAGTCGTTGGGACCTTCTACAGTTTTGATTCGAAAGCGCCTGTAATCCTTACGGCTGGGCCGTATTCCATCGAACACCACCATGGCACCGACTGAATCTACACCGTTGGTATTGGAGATGTCGTATGACTCAACTCTGTACGAATCCTTCTCTGCCGGCTCGTAGCCTGCATTTCTGATTACGTCAGCCACCTCATTTCGAACCGCTTCCTCTTTTTCTCTGTTCAGACGAGCCTTCTGGTCTACAGTCTTCACCATTTCCAGACGGTCATTCTGTGTCAAAGCCAGCAGAGCCTTTTTCTCACCCTTCTGCGGTACGAAAATTCTGACCTTGCGGCCCTCTCTGCTGAGAAACTGTTCAATCAGTTCTTTTTCCGGCGGCTCTTCTTCAACGATTATCTCCGGAGGCACAGAAGCCCAGTTCATGTAATACTGCTTGATGAACTCTCCCACCATCTCATTTCGCTTGACGCTGTCATCAGACTGAATCCGGAAGGTTTCCCTGCCGCTCAGCTTGCCGTCTCTGACGGTAAACAGTGCAATGAAGGAATTGTTTGCGTCTTTGACAGGCAGAATTACGTCGATATCGTTGTCACGGGTCAGAGTAACTCGCTGCTTTTCTGATATCACCTTAATGGCTGCGATATAGTCTCTGTACTTTGCCGCATCCTCAAACTCCAGATTCTCCGAGGCCTTCATCATCTCATCCGTAAGCTGCCTGATCAGAGGTCTGTCCTCGCCTCCAAGAAACGAGAGCACCTGTTCAATAGATTTTCCGTATTCCGCTTTGGATACGTGGCCGGTGCAGACGCCTTTGCACGTCTGAATATGATAGTTGAGACAGGGTCTGTGATTAGGAGGAAAGCTGTTTGCGCTACACTGCTTCAGAGAGTAAATCTGAGACAGCAGATCCACAATCTGATTGACCGCTCCGGCGTCACTGTATGGTCCGAAGTATTTATTCCCGTCACGATGTACAATTCTGGTCTTTACCACACGTGGATAGTCCTCTGATGTGGTCACCATTATATAAGGATAGGTCTTGTCATCTCTTAGCAGTACATTATATTTAGGTGCGTACTTCTTAATAAGGTTGCACTCTAAGATAAGAGCCTCCATTTCTGTACTGCAGGTGATGTACTCAAACTCTGCAATATGTGATACCATTGCCCTTACTTTTGGATTGTTTCTGGCAGTGCTCTGGAAATACTGTCGGACTCTGTTACGCAGGGAAATAGCCTTTCCCACATAAATGATCTGCCCAAGCTTATCCTTATGCATATAAACTCCCGGACAATCCGGGAGTTTTTTTAAGTTTTCCTGTATGTCAAACATTTAGAATCGCCACTCTCTTTCTTTGCGACTTTGTTCTTCTCTCAGCTGTTCCATTGCCATGTGCCGGATTTTTTCCTTGCGAAGCTTCTGTCTCCTTCTTCTCGCCTTTGCTTTTGCAACCTGAAGCCATACATACAATATTACGATCAGCACGGCTACTCCGCAGATAACCATGGTGGTCATGTTAGAAATTCCCAGATATGACGGGAACCATCCCTCTGCAACATCCTCTTTAATGATCAGATCAACCTTGTTTACGAGGTCGTCGGCCGCATATATTTCCAGTGTTCCGACTACATCACCTTTTTTAACCGGAGCTGTAACATCGTCTTTCATTACAACCTGCGTCTGAATGAGTGATTCAGACGCCTCCTTTGGAATGAAGGCATAACCTACTTCCTTAGTGTATACCTCAAGTCTGGTCTTTGCACCATGCTTAATCCTTATCTTTCCCTGCTCCACGCCTTTTCCGACAACTTTGACTCCTTCAATCTGTGATGAAATAGTGTTCACAAGGTTGAGAATATCCTTTTCCCTTGTGGCCGTCTTTGCGCCCATTATTACGGCAACCAGTCTCAGACCGTCCTTAGTATAGTATACGGATATTCCACAGTTGTTCTCATCCCAGGTTCCTGTCTTTGCACACTGAATGTTATTCTCTTCATCCTCTATTACACCTATATGTGTGTTCATGGTTCTGGCCTTGCTCTTATTTGTCTTTGGCATCTTATACACTTTGGAACCGGAAATCTTGGCAAGAACATCATTGGAGAACGCCAGCTTGGAAATAAGCATCATATCGTATGCAGTCGTATAGTGATTCTTGTCTCTCATTCCATGAGGATTGGCAAAATGCGTGCTCTTGCAGCCTATATTCTTTGCTGTCTCGTTCATCAGCTTTACAAACTTTTTCTCACTGCCTGATACGGCCACTGCCAGTGTATAGCAGGCATCATTTCCTGAATGAAGCATAGCACCGTAAAGAAGATCCTTGACCGTAACCTTTTCTCCTGCAATCAGTCCCATGGATGATTCTCCTATTTCAGTAGCTTCACGCGGTACCTCAACTTCCTTATCCAGAGGAAGGTTCTGAATTGCAAGCAGCGCAGTCATAAGCTTGGTGATACTGAACGGCTCCACCCGCTCATGAATGTTCTTGGTATATATTATTTCTCCTGTATTTTCGCAATACACTATTGCATTGCGCGCATCCAGTGAAATATCCTTTTCCTCCTGTGCATTCTTGCTGGTCTTAACCTCCTGCGTATTGGAGGTGCTCTCTGTGTTTTCGGCAAATGCCGCTCCCGTTGTCATTATCACAACCAGTAGTGACAGCACAACTGTCATACCTTTTTTCAAGCCGTTTCTCATAACTTCTCACTCTTCTGATTCTTTAATCTGTAGTTTTCTGTTCTATTAAATAATTCCCCAAATAAATCCTCAAAAGACGATTCCAAAGGCACAGCCCATGAAATCGTCTCCCGTATTCTTGTTCTTATTCAATTATAGCAGTTAATCTCGCATTAGTCTACTACTCTTCTCACGTCGAAGATAGGACCTGTAAAGTTAACGCCTGTCACTCTTATTCCATACTGCTCGTTGACAGCGTGAACAATAGTGTCATTTCCCATATATATGGAGTAGTGTCCCGGTGAGCACAGAATATCTCCAGGCTTAGCTTCTGAATAGGAAACGGATCTTCCTACTGAGGTGAAGCCTGTACGTGGAAGATTGATTCCGAAATTGGCAAATACTGACTGAATAAAACCTGAGCAGTCAGCTCCATCTGTCAAGCTCGTTCCACCATATACGTAAGGATTTCCGACGAACTGGCACGCATAGCTTACAATTGCGTTACCATCTCCCGAATAAGTCGTTCCGCCTGTGCTGCTTACATATGAAGCCTGGCTTGTGTCAGCCGCTGTCTCAACAGGCTTTTTCCTGGTACCCTTCAGAACAATCTTATTGATCTTCTTCTTGATTACCTTTGAGGATAATTCCTCGGATTTCACTTCAATTCCATTTTCAGTAACAATTCTTTCAGTTACTCTTCTTTTGCCGTTCTGTCCTTTTCTCTTAACCTTGGTTTCCCCAACGTACAGAGAATCTGTTTTCTTTACTATGGTCTTGTACTCAATTTTTCTAACTGATTCAACCACCTGAGTAGTCGTAACCTTGACAATAGGCTTCATCTTGTAAAGGTTCAGGGTATCCCCTGGCATAAGCGCTTCCTGATCCTTCACCTCCGGATTGATCTGAGCCAGCTCCTCAACTGTAAGGTCATGAGCTTCTGCAATCGTCCAGAAAGTATCTCCGCCTTTTACCTCGTAGATCTCTTTCTCCTTTGTTCCGGTTACAATGTACTCTACTGCATCATCTACTTCGCTAAGTTTGACGTCATCGTCCTTTTTGTAAGTCTTCTCCACAACTGTTAGTTCAGGTGAACACTGGACTTCTTCTAACTTTGCACCCCTGTCAACGTAATAATTAGTCACGTCTTTAATAACCTGTTTTGCATCGTTTTCAGAAACAAATACTGCGACAGTTTCATCTCCGGCTTTCAGATCCCAATAATCTACCGTAGCATATGCCTTGTAAGCCGAGCTTAACAGAGGAACCATGATAACGATTCCTAAAGCAGCCAGACCATAAAGCACATAACGGCTTGCCTTATGCTGTCTTAAGATATTCATAACAATCCTTTCTTTCACTTCCAATAACGTTTGGACACATATATAAGGCTACCTTATATGCATAGAAGTGTCAACCTTTATGAGCGAATTTCACAATTTCATCACATAAGCAACTGCTCAAAACACTTAAAAATACAACCTTGTATCTATAAAAAAACAATTGTAATATACAAGGTTGTGTGTATAAAAATTCGTTTTCATTTATTTTTTGCGTCGAAAAAAGGCAACTTCAGGGATTATTTGCTGTCATTTCTTGTCATAAGTTTTATGGCACTCCTGATGTTCTTTATGTGGATTCTGTCGCTTCCCTCCTGATATTCGCCATCAAGTGACCATGCCATATCGCTGCTTGCCTCTATCTCCAGATCTCCGCTTGAGAAGAACGAAATCATATTGCAGTTAGCATAATTCCCCGTTGACAGAGCAAAAAGAATCTGATTCAGCTCTATAATATTACCCGGCGATTTAATCAGCAGAACCTCAAACTTACCGTCATTCATATCTACATAATCCTCAGACAGTGTCAGCAGGCCTCCCACAGATGTTGAGTTGCACACAGCACCAAATAGATACTTTCCTCCGTATATGCCATTTTCCATGTTCACTCGGACTTCAAGAGGTGCCAGACTTGGTATATCCTTAATTCCCTCAAGTATGTAAGCCAGATGACCCAGTGCATTCTTTATGCTCTGAGGTGCTTCATAGGACGCTCTGGTAAAAGCACCGAAAGATGCAACATATGAGAAGTATCTTCCGTTAAAGGTTCCGATGTCCAGGGTCTTAACCTGTCCATTGACAATGTCCTCAGCAGCTCTGAGAATATTGGTTGACAGTCCCATGCTGTTAGCAAAATCATTAGTGCTTCCTGCAGGAATGTAACCCAGAGGAACATCTGCCCCCGATTCAAGAACTCCGGCTACAACCTCGTTAAATGTGCCGTCTCCTCCTATTCCCACCAGCAGATCAAACTCGTGAGCTCTCTCTCTCGCAATGTCGGTGCCGTCTCCTGATTTTGCCGTAGTCGCTACAGATACCTGATAACCGGCCTTACAGAAAACGTCAATAATGTCTGCAAAATATCTGTTCGCCTGTCTTGTCCCCGCGCAGGGATTCAGTACAATCAAAACTTTCTTCATTTGTAATAACCTCTCTACCAATATTTATTTCTATCCCTGTATTTCTCTGGTATCCTTCCATACCTTGTTAACCAGAATCCCCAGGCACAGAACCCACGATATGAAATAGAACCACATCATTAATACCACTATGCTCGATAGGGATCCGTAAAGTATATCATTATTAACAGCCAGCGTAGTGTACAGCGAATAAACCGCCGTAACAACCAGCATTCCGACAGAAGCGAACAGACTGCCGGGAATCAGTTCATTATAATGCAGTTTCTCATACGGAAGTACATAATAAACGTACGAAACCATCAGAAAATACATTATCGCCATAACCGGCCATCTCAGAGCTGTCCACAGTAGGTCAAACATAGAGCCCTCAAATAGCTTGCCGAATATCAGTTTAAGAATATGAGGACCGTGTATCAGAATGATGATAACGAAGGCTATGGTAAACAGCATAATTGCCATAGTCTTCACGGCTCTTATTCTTTCACGGAAAAACTGCCCTGTAGTTCTCCCGTCCGTATACGTGTAATTTGCAATACGCATAAGAGAAAACTGTGCTCTGGAAGCCGCCCAGATGGCCATAACAATCATCACAATGTTTGACGTTACCGCAGGCTTATATCTCAGCAGCTGCTTAACTGTCCCCGCCATGCTGGGTGCAATATACATATCCACCCATTTTGCCAGAAATTCCAGCGAAATGTCCATAATACCGAGTATCTGCGAAAGCATTATCACCGTAGGAACCAGTGACAGCATGATATAAAAGGAAAGCTGCGCCGCAAATCCCTGATAATATGGATCGCTGAACTGTCTGATCCCCAGTGACACCATTCGAATTACTCTATCTGTCATTCTTTACTTTTCCCTCTCTCTCAGAAGCTGTTCAAGCTTTATCAAAGCTTCCGCCCTGTGGCTCATCTTGTTCTTCGCCTCAGGTTCGAACTCAGCAAATGTTTTATCAAAGCCCTCCGGAATGAAAATTGAATCATAGCCGAATCCGTTAGTGCCTATCTCCTCAAATCCTATATGACCCCTGCATTCTCCTCTGGCAACAAGAGTTTCACCATCCGGGAACACCATGGTAATAACGCAGACATACTTTGCACCGCGCTTTTCCACAGGAACCCCTTCCAGTTCCTTCAGCATCTTTACTCTGTTTGCGGCATCATCACACTCTTCGCCCGCGTATCTTGCCGAGTATATGCCCGGTGCCCCGCCCAGATAATCCACCGAGATTCCCGAATCATCCGCAATAGTAATCCTGTTGCAGATTTTCATTATCTCGTAAGCCTTCTTGTATGAGTTCTCTTCAAATGTGGTTCCGTCTTCTTCTATTTCATCCTTAGGTATTCCTGCCTCATCTCTGGATATGATGTTCATACCGAATTTCTTTGTGATTGCTTCAATCTCTATAATCTTGTGGGCATTTCTGGTTGCCGCAATAATAGTATTATTTTCCATGTCATCGCTCCAATACATATTTTTTCAGTTTAATTATAACATATATCTGTGTAAATATGGTAGAATAATTGCATCAATTATTTTAACAGGGGGAATTCTTTATGAAGATTACAATACTAGACGGATACCTTGTAAATCCCGGCGATTTATCCTGGTCCGGTTTTGAGAAATATGGTGAATTCAAATGCTATGATCTTACTCCGAAGGAAAAGATAGTCGAAAGAATCGGAGACAGCGATGCCATATTCACAAACAAATGCTACATAACAAGAGAAATCATGGAGCAGTGCCCTAACCTGAAATTCATCGGGGTGACGGCTACCGGTTTCGATAAGATTGACATCGATGCGGCTCGTGACCTGGGAATTGCATTCTGCAACGTTCCTGCATATTCCACAGATGCAGTCGCACAGCACACCTTTGCACTTATCCTTGAGCTGACAAACCTTGTCGGACGTTACAGCCAGGCGGTAAAGGAGGGAAAATGGTACGAAAGCGAAGACTTCACCTTCTACGCAGGCAGACTTTCTCTGCTGGCCGGAAAATCTCTGGGGATAGTCGGCTACGGAAATATCGGAAAGAGAGTTGCCGTACTGGCTGAAGCCTTTGGTATGACAGTAAACATCTACAGCAGAGACAGGGAAGCGGCGATCAAATCAGACATTGTAAGTCTGCACTGTCCTCTGGATTCAAACAACAGGGGCTTTGTCAATGCCGGGTTTATCTCACAGATGAAAGACGGTGCCATTCTGATTAATACTGCGAGAGGCGGTCTGATCAATGAGCCTGATCTGGTTGATGCACTTAAATCCGGAAAGATAGCCGCTGCCGGACTTGATGTTATCGGTGTGGAGCCTCCTGTTGCACCTAATGAACTGATTGAGCTTCCTAACGTTATCGTTACACCTCATGTGTCCTGGCTTCCGACAGAAACGCGTGGCCATCTGATTGATGTCTGCGAGGCTAATCTGAAAAGCTGGCTTGAAGGCGGAAACCTGAACAGAATAGTTTAAATAAAAAACAACCCCCGGATTGTCATCTCGTTATACGGTGCGATGATAATTCAGGGGTTTTCCTTTTCTTCTTTCGCAGATTAAATCATCAGAAATGCCAGATAGCATCCAAGCATTCCAACGCTGCACACTGCTCTGGCAGATTTGTTCTTCGTTCTCATAAGAATGTAGAACAGCGGAGTTGAAATCAGTCCGCAGATTGCCAGACTCTGCACCTGCATGTCAGGGTTGGCGTAAATATCCTGTGAAACACTGAAAATATCCACTATAGCCAGAATAATAAAGTTGAAGAGATTGCTTCCTATTATATTTCCTATTGCAATGTTGTAGTTTTTCATCTTAAACAGTGTGACAGTTGAAGTTACTTCCGGCAGGGATGTTGCAATACCAAGGAAAAGTGCTCCGGCAAAACCGGAACCTATTCCCAGCTTTTCTGCGATATTATCTGTGAAACAGGTCAGAAGCACACTTGAAACGATAATACCGATACTCGTAAACAGGAATCTTACACCTATCTGCCTGACTGTCAGACCTGTCGTCTTGCTTGCCTGAATAGAAAGTTCTTCCTCATCTGAAATGGAATCACTTGCCGCAGACAGATATTTCACGCCGATGGCATACAGCATGACGATAAAAACAGAGGTGAAGCTTACTGTAAGAATGCTGAATTTCAGCACTCTCAGGAAGTTCAGTTCCATTACTACATAAATTGCAAGAACTGCAAGTCCTACATTTCTATATGAGGGAGAAAAGGTTCCCTTGTTAAAGCCCTTGAAGAAAATCAGAATCACAGCAGCCAGTGCAGCCAGATTAAAGAGGTCGCTTCCCAGAACGTTTCCAAGACACATTCCCGGTTTTCCGATAAGAAGGATTGATGAAATGCTGGTAAGCAGTTCAGGCAGAGATGTAACCGCCGAGAGCATAATTCCGCCCAGGAATGCTCCCGAAAGATTAGTCTTCTTGTCCAGCAGATCCACATAATCAGACGCCTTTACAGACAGAAAAACAACTACCACTACTGCAATAAGATATTCAGCATATATCAGCAATTCAGAACCTCCTCTTTTATCCGTTAAAATGTATGTTATTAATAATTTTACAAATTCTAATCCGTCCGCATCAACATGGACATTTTAATGATTCTATCACAGGCAAAATAAAATGTCAAAGGCATAATATACTCAATTTTTACACCCATTATCTGCCGCAGTGTCCATATCCTGCATCTGCATGCCATGCATATACTGCCTGCCCGGTTAAAATGCATCCGGTCAGCACCAAAACAACAGCAAGTATCAGTGCTGCTCCTTTCCTCCTCCTGTTCATCCTTTCTTTCCCCTTTCCTGACCAGTAATATGTATATAAATATTTTACCCGACAGATGGGCTTGGGATGTAGTCCTGAACGTGCGCAAGTTTATGCATAAAGGCTTAGGCTTCGACAGGTTCAGCCTACAGCAGACCGATTCTTTTAGCCTCTTCAGTCAGCTCTGCCCTGAATTCCGGAGCTGCCAGCTCAATCAGTGCCTGCGTCCTGCCGCGGTTTGTCAGTGTCTTCAGGTTGATGCAGCCGTGTTCGGTAACTACATACTGAACCTCCGAACGCGGAGTTGTAACATTTGCAAGCTCAGGAAGACGAGGCACAATCTTGCTTGTCAGACCCTTGCGCTTATCGACGAAGGATGAGTTGATTGCGATAAAGGACTTACCTCCCCTGGAAAGCTGAGCTCCGCGGACGAAATCTATCTGACCGCCTACTCC
>JALENF010000170.1 GCA_022767945.1 Bacillota bacterium | reverse complement strand
CAATGTCAGGGCTGCTGTACGCCATTCTGTCTTATCACGTTATTATAATGCTGGTCTTTCCCGTACTTGTGTCATGCCTTTACTGCGAAAAATCCAGTGTAATTTATACTTCAGTTCTGAGTTATCCTGTTATGATTATTGCCCATCTGCTGGCATTTCGGCTGAAATTCGTACCTGACGAGCCACTGGTCACTCTTCACGGTGTCATCGCCTACGGAATCGTTCCACGGGTTCTGGAGTTTACCATTATGGCTGTAATCGCTTTCAGTATGACAGGGAAGATTCAGAATCTGATCAGACAGCTGGTAACCCAGAACAACGAGCTTTACGAAACTCAGCAGAACGTTATCTCATCTCTGTCGGAAATGATTGAGGCACAGTCTCACGAGACGGGTTCACATGTAAAGCGCGTCAGTGCATATACGAGAATTCTCTGCGAGGCGCTTGGAATGGACGATGAAGAGACCTGGATTGTCAGCACCGCCTCCATGATGCATGACGTGGGAAAGATAATGGTGCCGCGGGATATTCTGAAGAAGAAAGGAAAGCTTTCTGAGGAAGAGTTCAATGAGGTGAAAAAGCATGTTGTTTACGGCAGAAAGATGCTGGAAAATGCACCGGGAAGACTGATGGAGGTTTCCTCCCGCATCGCCTACGAGCATCATGAAAGGTTTAACGGTGATGGATATTTACATAAGAGCGGTGAGGACATTTCTATTTATGCGAGGTGTGTGGCTATTGCCGATGTGTTCGACGCTCTCGTTTCACTTCGTTCATATAAAGAAGCCTGGGATGTTTACGATGCAAAGGCGGAAATAATAAGCCAGAGCGGCAAACAGTTCGACCCGCAGCTCGTCAGACTGTTTGAGGAGAACTTCGACAAATTCCTCGAGGTTTATCACATGTATCCGGATACAACTGCATGATGTCTCTGCAGACATAAATCCATGCTATAAATCAGGAGCAGTTCAGATTGCTGAACTGCTCCTGCCGTCTTTTCAGTATTATCGGGTTTTTGAAACCTTCTTTTCAAACTCTGCCTCCGGCAGCGGTCTGGAATAATAATATCCCTGAATATAGTCGCAGCCATTTTCCTTCAGGAAGTTAAGCTGCTCCTCGTCCTCCACTCCTTCTGCTATCAGCTTCAGGCCGAGTGCTCTCCCTAGTGCAATCGTGTGCGCCAGGAGAAGTGATCCCCTCTTTTCACCTATACAGCTTATCAGGCTTCTGTCAAGTTTAACAACATCTATGCTTAGAACATTCAGGTCGTTCAGAGAAGACCTTCCAGACCCGAAATCGTCAATATGCAGGGAGAATCCGGCCTCATTAAATGCATCTGCAATAGGTTTAATCTCCACGCCTCCTACAGCTGCGCTCTCCGTAATCTCAATAGGCACATCCGCAGGTGAAACTCCGTTTTCCTCTGCAATTTTTCTGTATCTCTGAGGAACATCGTTATCAAACATGCTTTCTCTGGAGATATTCACTGAAATCGGCACAGGCTCATTGCCTGCTTCTCTCCGCTTGCGCTGAAATTCACACACTTCGCGGAAGACATATTCGTCGAGGTTGCTGATCATACCATTAGTCTCAAATACAGGCAGGAAGTCTCCGGGATACATCACCTTTCCGTCATGGGTCCAGCGTACAAGCGCCTCAGCACCAACTATTTCTCCCGTATACGGTTCATACTTCGGCTGATAATGAACCTCAAACTCTTTCTGCTCAATGGCATTTCGGAATATCGACTCGTAGCCCTGACTTCTCTGCAGCTCCTGACTGGCCGGCCCGTCGTAGAGTGCAACCTGTCTTGAATGCTTATGCTTTATGCTCTTTAGTGCAAGCATTGCTCTGTCACACATCTGTGATACAGGCAGAGTTTTGTCTATGTTCTCATAAATGCCGTTTTTCAGAACAAGATTAGGCACCGGTGCTTGCTCTGCAAATTCCAGCATCATTTCCTGAGCTTTTCCCTTGTCGTCTGCAGCATTCGCCTGACGTATTACCGCAAACAGATCGGAATTCAGGCGCGCACAGATTCCATCCGGTGTCTTTTTCCTGATGAAATCAGCAAGTGCTTTCAGAACATGGTCTCCAACCTGTTCTCCATATTTCTCATTAACATTTCTGAATGCCTCTATATCCACAATAAACATGTCGAACTCGGCATCCGGACTTGTGTCAATGAGTCTCTGTGCATATCGGAAGAACGCCTCTCTTGTATATAATCCTGTAAGTTC
>JALENF010000156.1 GCA_022767945.1 Bacillota bacterium | reverse complement strand
CTGAAATCAACAGGTTCCGGTTCAGGTGCCTCTGCCGCTGCACTCTTTCCGTACAGCAGTTCCTTCAGGTTTATGAATTCCACATAGTAGCCCATATCTTCATGAAAATCTTCATATCTTCTCTTTATTGCACCCATACTTTCCCAGTAACTCCAGGCATCCTGAACATCCTTTTCCGTCAGCTTGAGCTGCTTGGCAATTGTAGAATTATCCATAGGAAGACAGTGTTCTGCGTACATAAATCCGTATATGAATACCTTTACGTAGTCACCTGGGGCTGCAGGCATGTACTCATTTATAAATATGTTCTCTATTTTTGAATCTAATAAGTAAAAATCCTTTATCTTTTCCTTTACAAAATTCATAGAAATTCCTTTAGTGATGTTTTATAGTTCTTTGACCTGCTCGTTAAGATCCTTAAGCAGGGATTCAATGTCTATTCCGTGACCCTCAGCCGCCTCTTTCAGAGATTCCTGCTCTGCACCGGGACATCCAAGACAAGGTAAACCGTGTCTGTTGAAAACTTTCTCCAGCTCATGATTAATATCCAGTATTTCGCATACTCTCATTTCTTCGGTAATGTTCATACTTTTCCTTTCTGCTACAGTAGCTAGCCTGTTACGCCTGATCACTGAATTTAGTGTATCTTGCAACCCATGTTAAATCGATAACTTCTGTCGGTCCACTTCTGTGTTTTGCGATATTTACTTCGCAAACACCGGGTTTCTCTGAATTTTCGTTATAATAATCATCTCTGTACAGGAAAATTACGATGTCAGCATCCTGTTCTATAGATCCTGATTCGCGCAGATCTGATAATATCGGTCTGTGATCCTGTCTCTGCTCAGGTGCTCTTGACAGCTGTGACAGTACCAGTACAGGACAATCTATCTCTCTTGCAAGAAGCTTAAGCTGTCTGGAGAGTGCACTTATTTCCTGCTGTCTGCTGTCTGATTTACCATCTGACTGCATCAGCTGCAGATAGTCTACTATAATTAAATCAAGTCCTTTTTCCGCCTTAAGCCTTCTGCATTTGTTTTTCATCTCCAAAATACTTATTCCGGAATTATCGTCTATATGTATATTGGTTTTTGATAGCGAGTCCAGAGCCATATTAATTCTGTCCCAATCATTCCGCTCAATTGCTCCTGTCTTCAGTTTCTGCATCTCAACTCTTGATTCCATAGACAGAAGTCTTTGTCCTAACTGAGCCTTTGCCATTTCCAGGCTAAAAATCAGTACAGATGCTCCCGCTTTTATTGCTGCATTCTGAGCTATATTCAAAACAAATGCAGTCTTTCCCATTGCAGGTCTTGCCGCTATTATTACCAGATCAGATTTCTGAAGACCGGAAGTTACCTCATCAAGTCTTTTGAAGCCTGTCGTTAGTCCCGTAACCTCTCCCTGTGAATTGATTGCTTTATCGATCATGGCAACATTTTCCAGCAATACTTCCTTTATTGGTGCGTAATCACTACTCTGCCTGCTCTGTGCTATTTCAAAGATGTTTCTCTCTGCATAATCAAGGATGTCAGCAGCCTCCACAGACTCATCATAGCCCCTTTCTTTTATTTCCTCAGCCGTCTGAATCAGCTTTCGCAATGATGCTTTTTCGGCAACTATCTTTGCATACTCAGCCGCATTTACTACTGAAGGAACAGCTGCAGAAAGAGATGCAATATATGATCTTCCTCCAACCAGATCCAGTGCTTTGTTCTTCTTCAGTTCCTCGCAGACAGTTACTATGTCAACAGATTTACTGCTTCTGAACAACTCCAGCATCACATCGAATATTTCTTTGTGAGCTTTATCATAAAAATCATCGGTTCTTACGACATCTATTACATCTGCAAGGGCATCCTTACTCAAAAGCGCTGCACCGAGAACAGATCTTTCCGCCTCAGCATTATGGGGTGGAATCTTTTCTATCATACAAGTTCTCCTATTTGTCCTTATTCTTCCTTTTATTGATTAGTCTGAAACAACAACTGTCAGCTTTCCTACTACTTCAGGATACAGCTTAATATCAATCTCGAATGTTCCTATATTTTTTATCGGTGAGCTTAACTGAATCTTCTTTTTATCAACTACCAGACCTGTCTGTTTCTTTGTTTCCTCAGCAATATCTTTGGAAGTAATTGAACCGAACAGTTTCCCACCTTCTCCTGATTTTGTCTTTATTGTAACTTTTACATCAGCCAGCTTTGATGCAAGTTCTTCAGCTGCCTTTTTCTCTTCGGCTTTTTTCTCTGCTGCCTGGGCTTTCTGTTTTTCAAGGCTTCTAATGTTTGCAGCTGTGGCTTCTGTGGCTAATCCTTTGGGGAAAAGCATATTTCTGGCAAAGCCATCGCTTACCTTTACAATTTCACCCTGCTTACCTGTTCCTTTTACATCTTTATTTAAAATTACTAACATTATTTTTTCCTCCTAGTTCTCTAGATTCTCCAATACTTTTTCTATAGCCTCCTCCGGGCTCATACTTACCTGAGCACCTGCAGTTGTAAGGTGTCCTCCGCCTCCCAGCTTTTCCATTACAACCTGCACGTTAACATCTCCCAGCGAACGTGCACTAATTGCTGTAGACTGTTCATTAACTCTTCCCGCAACAAAACACACTTTAACGCCTTTTACATTAAGCAGTTCATCTGCGACCTGTGAGTTAATAATTTGAATATCGTCGCTCATTTCCTGGCAGACCGCAGTCACTACTCCGTTATCGTGATACTCTGCAGCAGCTATTGCTTTTGCCTTTGCATTGAAAATATTTTTATCGACTCTGAAGAACCGCTTTACTTCAGTTGTATCTGCTCCCGACCTTCTCAGCCATGCTGCCGCTTCGAAGGTTCTTACACCTGTCTTTACAGCAAACCTGTTGGTATCGACAGAGATTCCTGCAAGCATTGCCTCCGCTTCAAGCTTTACCAGTGTTTTTTTTGGTGCTGTGTACTGAAGTATCTCAGACACAAGCTCTGATGCAGATGATGCATAGGATTCTATATATGAAAGTGTAGGATTTTTTACGCTGTCCTCTGCTCTTCTATGATGGTCAATGACAACCACCTTTTCTGTCTGTTCCAGCAGCTTTGGATTCTCAACATAACTTACTCGATGTGTATCTACAAGAATGAGTAGTGTATCTTTATCTGTTATCGCTTCTGCTTTCTTGTTGTCAATGAAGTTGTATATATCACTGTCCCTGGCCTGCTTAAATATATCACTTAATGAATCACTTATCTGATCAAACAGTATGTAGGCGTCAACTTCAAACATCAGACACATTCTGTATATTCCAAGTGCTGCTCCAAAACAGTCCATATCAGGTTTCTGATGACCCATTATTACTACTTTCTTTGACTGTGTAATAAGTCTCTTCAGTGCATGTGCAACAACTCTTGATTTTCCTTTATTACTCTTTTCTACTGTCTGCGACTTTCCTCCATAGTACTGAATTGCGGTACCTTTTTTTATTACGGCCTGATCCCCTCCCCGGCCAAGAGCAAGATCTAATGCCGCAGATGCTGATTCTGTACAGGCTACTATATCTTTTTCACCAACACCAATACCAATACTAAGACTCATTGGAAAATCTGCGGTCGTTTCTACACGTCTGATTTCGTCCAGCACATCAAATTTACTATCAATTATCTTGCTCAGATGTGAGTACTGAAAATACATAATATACTGTGATGAATTAAATCTTGTAATCGACCCATTATACTTTCCGGCCCAATGCCTTATTATTTTGTCCAGCTCGGCTGTTATTCCTATTCTTGCCTCGGGCATAGTTGCGGCCGTAAGTTCATCATAGTTATCTATATTGATTTTGCACACACAAATTTTTTCTGATTCATACAGCTTCTTTAGATTTTCATACTCTGTTATGTCTTTAAAAATGACCACATATTCGCCCGGCGTGTCAGTATTTTCCTTAATTACCGGTTGAAACGTCTTACTGTTTCTCTCCACTAAAGGAATATTTTTTATACTGTCTTCCTTAAAATTCAGTTTTATCCCTGTAAGTACAAAGAAATCTGTTCCTTCCAGGCTGTCGTACAGAAATACATCACTTATATGCTCATTAGCTTTTAGGATTTTACCGTTTTCGTCTACGACACACATTGGTATGGACAAGCTTTTCAGCATCGTCTCATCAAATATATTTCTTGGCATTTTAAAACCTCATAAATCCTTGAAATCTACACACTTATTATAATTGTTTCATGTGAAACATTTTCTTCTATTCTACTGCACAACTGATTTCAGCAATTCAATCAGCCTGTTCAATTCATCTGTGCTGTAGTATTCCAGTTCTATGGTACCTTTTTTGCCTTTTTCTTTAATATTCACCCTGGTACCGTACAGATTCTTCAATTCATTTTCAACATGAATTGTATTTGCATTTTTAACTTTCTTTGCCGGTTTCTTTTTCGGCTGTCCCAGTTTAGAAACAAGATCCTCAACTTTTCTTACTGAAAGCCCTTCATTTATTATTCTGTTACATATATCCAGCTGCATTTTCTGATCTGTTACAGGAATAAGGGCTCTTGCATGCCCTGTCGTAAGTTTACCTTCTGTAACCATGCTCTGAATATTCTCAGGCAGTTTTAGAAGTCTGAGTGCATTTGTTATGTAGGGTCTGCTCTTGCTTACACTTTTAGACACTTCTTCCTGTGTCATCCCGTAAGTCTTTATCATCTGATTTAGACCCTCTGCTTCTTCAATTGGATTCAGATCTTCTCTCTGCATATTTTCGATGATGGCAATGAGCATGTTCTGCTCATCATCAAAATCTCTTATTATGCATGGCACTTCTTTCAGCTCTGCTTTTCTTGATGCTCTCCATCTTCTTTCTCCTGCTACAATTTCATAGCCGCTTTTATTCCTTCTTACTACTAGTGGCTGGATAATACCGTGTTCTGTTATTGAGGCTGCAAGCTCTGCAATCTTATTCTCATCAAAGTTTTTTCTAGGCTGATTTTCGTTTGGTTTAATATCGTTTATATTGATATACACAATGGCATTTTCTGTTCTTATCCCTTCTTTATCCGTTGTCTTGTTTTTGTTTTCACTTTCAGGATTTATTATAGGTGCCTGATCAGCAAACAGCGCATCTAATCCACGCCCCAGTCCTCTATTTTTTGCAGCCATTATTTATCTACCTTCCTCTCTTTCAAGGAATTCTTCAGCAAAATCTCTATATGCTTCTGCACCCTTAGATTTTGGATCATATTCTGTAATTGCCATTCCAAAACTTGGTGCTTCTGCCAATCTGATGTTTCTTGGAATTACTGTTGAATATACCTTTGATCCAAAATACTTTTTTACTTCCTGGACAACTTGTACAGATAGGTTTGTTCTTCCATCAAACATGCTTAGTATTACGCCTTCTATTTCCAAATCCTTGTTCAGGCTTTTTTTAACCAAATCTATAGTGCTTACTAACTGGCTAACGCCTTCCAGTGCATAAAATTCACACTGTATTGGAATCAGTACACTTTGCACAGCAGTTAAGGAATTTATTGTAAGTAATCCGAGAGATGGTGGACAGTCAATCAGGATATAGTCATAGCTGTCTTTTACTTTTTCTCTTGCTTTACGAAGTCTTGCCTCTCTGCCTTCCAGCTGAACCATTTCAATTTCTGCACCAGCAAGATCCACACTAGCTGGAATAATATCCAGGTTTTCGATATTTGTATGAATAACTGCCTCTTTTGTGTCAAAATTATCTTCTATCAGCAAATCATAGACAGTATACTCTAGATCTCTTTTCGATACACCTATTCCACTTGTAGTATTACCTTGCGGATCAATGTCCAGCATTAGAATTTTTTTACCCTTCAATGCCAGACTTGCACCAAGATTAATATTTGTTGTGGTTTTACCCACTCCACCTTTTTGATTAAAAATCGCTATTGCTTTACCCAATGTTTATCCTCCTGCTACATAATAGTCATCTCATATCATTATATACTATTACGGCTTAAAATACCACTTTTTTATGTAAAACGAGGGATGTTTCACGTGAAACATCCCTCGTTTTTTGGTATTAATATTTTAACTTCAACATAGTCTCCAACATCATTTTCCAATATGGTGGCGTTTTGCTCCATCTCCTTAATCTGTTTGAAAGCTCCTCTGATAGTATTCATATATATTTTATAGCTTATTCTTCCAATACGATTAACCTCTCGCCTCTTTATCTCTTTTTCTCTAAGAATATCAGATATAAGTTTTTCTGACTGCTTTACATTTAATCCATTATCAATAATCCTGTCAAGAACCTTACATCTTAGTTTATCATCGTCGATTCTGAGAAGTGCCCTTGCATGCCTCTCTGTAAGCTGGTTCTCAATCAACTTTTCCTGAATAGCTGTAGGCAGTGATAATATTCTGAGCTTATTAGAAATGGTAGACTGCTTCTTTCCGATTTTATAAGAAAGCTCTCCTTGAGTGAGTCCAAATTCATCTATAAGCCTCTTATAGGCACGCGCTTCCTCTATGAAGCTGAGATTTTCTCTCTGAACATTTTCGACAACGGCAATAAGAGCTGAATCTCTATCACCAAATTCCTTAATGACTGCCGGTATTCTGATCAGGCCCGCAAGCTTTGCCGCTCTGAATCTTCTTTCGCCTGCAATAATTATGTATTTTCCGTCTTTCTCCCTTTTTAGAATAATTGGCTGTAAAACACCATATTCCTTAATTGAACTGGTCAGATCAGCCAGTTCTGAAGCAGAAAAGTATTTCCTTGGCTGTTCCGGATTGGTACGAATCAATTCCAGAGGTACTTCAACGCTTTTCCTTTGCAACATAATAAATCCCTCCCTCTGATTTTATATTATCATGCTTCCCAGGAAATCTAGCGAGAAAAAAACGACAAAAATACCCATATTATATTACAATATGGGTTCTTTGCCTGGTGTTCCTGCCTTTCGGGGATACTTAGATGGTGTTTTATTAATTTTTTCTATAACTACAATATTATGATCATATCCATCAAGATCAACTGACACTATTTCTATTAATTTGCCTCCAAGAATTTTTATAGCTTTTTCTGCCATTTTTACTTCTTCCTCAGCATCCGGACCCTTATATGCAAGCAAATGTCCACCTACTTTTATGAAAGGTAAACAATACTCACATAGTACAGCTAAATTAGCTACAGCCCTTGAAATACAAAGGGCAAAAGCTTCTCTATACTTCTTGTTTCTTGCCAGTTCTTCAGCTCTTCCATGAACTGTTTCAATGTTGTCTATTCCAATTTTAGATGCAAGTTCATTTATAACTTTCAGTCTTTTATTTAATGAATCAGCAAGAACAAATTTCTTGTCAGGACTTACAATAGCAAGGGGAATACCAGGAAATCCCGCACCGGTGCCTATATCAATTATTGAATCCGCATCTATGTATTCTCTGAAGTTATATGAAAGAACTGAATCAACAAAATGCTTACTGATGAATTCCTCTCTATCTGTAATAGCAGTAAGATTAATTTTTTTGTTCCATTCAAGAATTCCGTCCATATATTGTTCGAACATTTCTATTACAGAATTATCAAAAGGTATATTAAGTTTTTCAAAAGATTCTTCTAAAAATTTCATAATTAATGCTTCTTTCTTCTCTGCTTTTCCAGGTAAACAAGGATAACGTTAATATCTGCAGGAGATACGCCTGAAATTCTGGATGCCTGGCCTACTGAACGAGGTTTAATCTGATTAAGCTTCTGTATCGCTTCTAGTCGAAGACCTTCAATTTCATCGTAATTTAGGTTTTCATCAAGAGGTTTATTTTCCAGCTTCTTAAATTTTTCAATCTGGTTAAGCTGCTTGTTGATATATCCTTCGTATTTTATCTGAACCTCCAGCTGGTTTATCGCATGTGAAGACAACTCTGGTCTATCTCTGTCAATTTCAGAAAGATTTTCATATGTTACTTCTGGTCTTTTCAATAGTTCTGCAAGCGTTACCCTGTTCTTAAGAGGAGAACTTCCCAGCTTTACAAGAAATTCATTTGCATCACCAGGATATACATAAGAGTTTTCCATTCTTTCACGTTCTTCCTCTACTATTCTTTTCTTTTCAAGATATCTGTTATATCTTTCCTTATCTGCTAATCCTATCCTGTAAGATTTTTCCGTTAATCGTAAATCTGCATTGTCTTGTCTCAGAACCAGCCTATATTCCGCTCTGCTCGTCATAATTCTATAAGGCTCATTAGTACCTTTAGTCACTAAATCGTCGATTAGAACGCCAATATAAGCCTCGCTTCTATCAAGAATAAAAGGCTCTTTTCCATTTATTAACAGTGAAGCATTAATTCCGGCCATC
>JALENF010000146.1 GCA_022767945.1 Bacillota bacterium | reverse complement strand
AAATGGACAAGATCCTTCAGAACGTTTCCAGGAATACTGCTCAGTATAATATCGATTACAGCGTGCTGCTTCCTACGACGCATAATCTGAAGCTGTATTCTCCTAAGGAAATCACATACCTGAAGATCCTTTTTCAGGGTGCTGTCACTTCCGTAATATCAGAATCAGATTCTGATTCCAGAATAAATCAGAATTTTCAGGAACAGAGTGAAATCAGCAGAAAGCTTCTTCAGATGAAACGCGATCAGCTGGACGTTGAGTATCCACACAGCTCCGAGCAGGCTTTAACAGACAGTATAGTATCAGGCAACACCGGCATCTGTCTGAAACGCTTTTCTAAATACGTTGAGGACGTTATGGTATTTGAAGGGGGCAATCTTGCTCTGACAAAGCTTAGAATAATAGGACTGCTCTCTCATATTCTGAAGACCGATCTTAAAGAGCAGAACAATTATGACAATATGTATTTACTGGAGAAAATTAACGAATCTCAATCTATGAAGGAAATTGTACTGAGCGGCAAGAGCCTTATCATGTCCCTTGCCAGATCTGCTGCAGAATGCTTCTATGACGGATCATCAGAAATTATAAAAGCTGCCGTTTCCCACATACACAGCAGTTTCAGAGATCCTGTTACACTGAATTCCACTGCAGAGCTTCTCCACGTTAACAGTGCCTATCTGTCAGCCCTGTTCAAGCAGGAAACAGGCTGCACTTTCATTTCTTATCTGAACAGCGTAAGACTCGAATACAGCAGAAAACTGCTCAGCAATTCCAGCATGACAGTTACCGAGGCATGCATGAACTCAGGCTTTTCGTCAGTCAGCTATTTTACCAAGCAGTTCAAGTCAAAGTACGGCATTACGCCGAAGGAGTTTAAAAAGAGAAAGTAAAAGCAGCGTCACGGCAGCTTCTTGCCACAGTACGGGCAGTAGCTGTAATCCTCTTTGTCTTCCGCTTCACCGCAAGGTGCTGACTCGTGCAGAACATTTTCAATTACAGCCTCTTCTCTGATGATTGATACCTGTTCTACAAATCCGGCAGAGAGAATACCTGTTGGAATGGCAACCATGCCTACACCCAGAAATGTCAGCAGAGTACCACATATTCTTCCCGCTGTTGTAACAGGAATTATGTCTCCATATCCAACCGTAAGCAGAGTGTTTACCGCCCACCAGAAGCCTGAGAAGGCATTTCTGAATACTTCCGGCTGAGCCTCATGCTCCAGATTGTACATCATCAGCGACGAGGCAACCATCAGTATCAAAACAATAAATATGGAAGAAAGAAGCTGTCCTCTTTTCTTCTTAAGAACTTCCCCTATTACCCTGAGAGGATCTGCATAGTGATGAATCCGGAAAACCCTCAGTATTCTGATAATTCTGAACATTCGCAGGGCTCCGCCTCCTGCAGACACCAGAAACGGCACACACGACAGGAGATCTACAATTCCGACCCATGAAAAGATGAACCTGATTCTCGCCCGGGAAGGCTTCAGATTCTCGTATAAATAGTCCGCTGTCCATATTCTCAGAATATAATCGATAGTGAAGAATATTACCGTCAGGCATTCAATCCACCATATACTTTCTTTATACGGTGCCGCCTGATCAAAGGTATCGAAAACTGCTATGAAAATGTTTATGCTCACAGCCGCCACCAGCAGGAAATCATAAATCCTGCTGGGCATGTCCGAAAGATTTCCTACCTGAATTATCGTAAAAATTCTTCTTCTGTCCGTTTTTTTATCAGTCATGAACTACCCCTGCAATCTAATCAGTTTATTATTTTCGTTATCATATATTATATTTCCCCGTATCAAAACCCACAAGCCGATTTTCAATTTTTATTATGTGCGAGTTTTGACTAAATCAGTCAGTTTTGATATTATGGAGTGAGACACATTGACCGTTGACTCTCCCCTTAGGGAATAGCATATTCTAAAATGTGCACGATAAGCGGAAAGGGGACATTTGGAATGCTGAAAATAGGTGAGTTTTCGAAAATGTCACATCTTACTGTAAAAGCTCAGTCCCTGTCTGTGCAGAGAGATGAAATTGATGTCAGGCTCTCTATTATCAATCACATTTTGGAGGACGAGGAGATGAAATACCAGATTACAGAGAAGAATATCCCGGCTGCAACAGTTTATTATTCAGAAACCGTACTAAAACAATATCAGGACATTATGAAGTGGATTCCCCCGCTGGGAGAGAAATGCATGCAGCTGAATCCAAATATTAAGTGTTCCGAACCTGCATATGAGTTCTGTGAATATCTGGACGGAGAATATAAGGAAAAAGACATCCGTATCAGACATAACGAGGCAGTTACAAAGAGAGGCACCGAAAGCGAGCTCATCAGGTTCCGTGATATTCCTGAAACCAAGGTCTTAAGTGTATATCACAGGGGTGCTTATGACACAATCGGAGAAGCCTATGCCTACATAATGAAATATGCGGAAGAAAACGGATATAACGTATCCGGTCTGGCAAGAGAATGTTACATTGACGGTATATGGAACAAGGAATCGGTAGAAGACTGGCTGACAGAAATACAGCTGCCGATTGAATAAAATATTATTTATTGTGGGGTAAGCGGTATGAAAAAAACAACAACAAAAACAATTAGCGGAGCAATGGCATTCATCACGCTGATGGGCATAGTCAGTCTGTTCTCAGATATGACCCACGAAGGCGCAAGAAGTATTCTCGGCGAGTACCTTAACCTTACGGGTGCATCGGCAGCGACCATCGGCTTTGTATCGGGTATCGGAGAGCTGTGCGGCTATTCTCTGCGTCTGCTTTCCGGCTTTATAGCTGATAAAACAAAAAAATACTGGACACTCGTTATCGTCGGTTACGCTATGCAGGTGCTTGCAATTCCGGCACTTGCCCTGGTTCCTGAAAACGGATGGTTCTTTGCCTGCGGACTTGTAATAATGGAACGCATCGGAAAAGCTGTAAAAAAACCTGCAAAGAACACACTTATAAGCTTTGCTGCAAGCGAGATTGGAACCGGCAAGGGTTTTGCATATCAGGAGTTTCTGGATCAGCTCGGTGCTTTTCTCGGACCCGTGATTCTGTTTGTCATTGCACTCATCAAGGGTACCGGCAGTCTGTTCTCAACTTACAGAATATGCTTTGCAGTTCTTGGAATTCCTGCATTTATTACAATCGCTCTGGTCGTTTTTTCCAAGGTAAAGTATCCCGATCCGGAGGTGTTCGAGAAAACAGTGGAAGAAAATGAAGAGTTCAGATTCCGAAAGTCCTTCGTTTTCTATATGATTGCAATCTGCCTGTTTGCATTCGGTTTTGCCGACTTTACTCTAATTACTCTCCATGCAGCAAAAACTGCTGCATTTCCGACATCTGCACTCAGCCTTCTATATGCTGCTGCTATGGCTGTGGATGCCTTCGCCGCACTCTTCTTTGGATGGCTGTTTGATAAAATCGGAATAAAAGCACTGGTGATTTCAACCCTCTGCAGTACTTCTTTCTCTGCATTTGTCTTTCTGACAGGAAATCCATGGATGATAGGCCTCGGAATCATTATGTGGGGCGTAGGAATGGGTGCACAGGAAAGTATTATGAAGGCTGCTGTAAGCAGAATAATTCCAAAATCCATGAGAAGTACCGGATTCGGAATATTTGAAACAGGTTTTGGTATTGCATGGTTCTTCGGCAGCTGGATGCTGGGAGCCCTGTATGATATCAATCCGTTATGGATGGTCATAATTTCTGTCGCAGCACAGCTTGCGGCGATTGTATTCTATATCGTCTGCATCCGGAGTGAAAAGGAAGAGGCGGTTCTGTAGTCTCAAGCTATATAAAGTTCCTGGTACATAAAATTCCCGGCAAGCACTCTGCCCACCGGGAATTTTGATTATTACTTACCGTAGAGGTATTCTAAGTCTTAAATTAG
>JALENF010000135.1 GCA_022767945.1 Bacillota bacterium | reverse complement strand
AATAAACATATCAATTTTTAAGAAGGTATAAGGTGGTAGGCAGAGTCTATCACCTTATTTGCATAATATAAAAGTCGGTGTTTGGAGAGTTAGATGAAGAACAAAGTTGTTAGTTTAGACGAAAAAAAAGTATTTCCTTCTGCCCTGGAACGGTTTATCCAGACCTGTGGATTCGATCTGGACAGAAAGAAACACCAGCGCATGATGCAGATGGCTTACGATGTCAGAGAAAACGGACTTGACGGAATTGACATAAAAGCAGTAGTATCATACTATGGCCCGGAGGTTTTTCGTGGCGGAAAAATTGAAGCAGAAGGACAGGAAATACAGTGTAACTACTTCTCCCAGATGCCGGAGGGAGCAGTTGAAGGTGTATATTTCTATGTTCTGACAGTAGGAGAGTGCCTGTTCCCAAGTGAAGAACAGATAATGGATTTCCTTTACGCAGACATCTGGGGAACTTCCTATGTGGATGCCGGAATTACAGAACTGAAACACGGTTTTCTGGAAAATGATCTGAAGGACAGATTTCCGGAAAGGGAACTGTATCTGTCAGAGGAATTCGGTCCGGGATACTTCGGTATGCCTGTTATAGAATCGAAGAAATTCATGAACCTGCTGGACGCAGATCTGATTGACGTATGGGTAAAGGACAGCGGACTGATGATTCCGCAGAAAACCTGTACAGGACTGTATCTGGTACTTAATCGAAATGATATTAAGGCTGACGTGGCATGCATGCAGTGCCGCGGAAACTCAGCAGGATGTAAGTTCTGCGCTATAAGAGCCGAAATGGAAAAGGCGGAGGAAAAATAAAATGATTACATTTTTACCACAGAATATAGAATATAAAATTGAAGGTGAACAGACCATCTTACAGGCCGCAGCAGCTGCAGGTGTAAACATCGACGGAAACTGTGCGGGTGCAGGTGTGTGCGGTAAATGTAAGATTAGAATTATAGATGGACCGATGCCTGCTTCGGAGGATCATCATTATGTGCTGACGGATGATGAAACTGATGCAGGATACAGACTTGCCTGCTGTACAGCGGCAATGGACGGCATGGTAATAGAAATGCCGGAATCGGAAACTACAGCTTCCAGAAAGAAAAAGCTGGTAAAACTGCCAGAATGGTTCGTGCCGTGCCAGAGAACGGTCAAGAGATACATCACTGTTGACAAGGCGGTTATAGACTGCCAGAAAGACGACGTTACAAGGATTCAGGAGAAACTGCCAGATGAAATCAGCGGAGTGAGTTTTGATACTCTGAAGAAAATCCCTGAGATCCTGAAAGCCTGCAGTGACGTTACGGTAACCCTGCAGAGGGGACGCATGATTGACATCGAAGCGGGTGACACTAGTGAAGAATGCTACGGTGTGGCTGTTGACATCGGCACGACCACAGTTGTAATTATGCTGTGGAACCTTGCGAGAGGAGAGATGGTGGGCATCAATGCGGCAACCAACCCTCAGGGAACATACGGAGCAGACGTAATATCAAGAATAAACTTTGCAGGCGAGGAAGCGGGCAATCTGGACATTATCCACGGCGTCCTGATCGATGCAATAAACAGGTACGTGCTGGAGCTGTGCGAGGAAAACGGTGTAGCTGCAGAAAACATATACGAATACGCTGTGGTTGGAAACACGACCATGAGCCACATTTTCCTGGGTGTGGATCCGGCGCAGCTGGCCGTGGCACCTTTTACACCGGTGTTTACAGACGGAACTGTTTGCGGTGCGGCACAGCTTAAGCTTGTGGGAAACTGCGATGCTTCCGTTTACCTGTCAGCTAATATCGCAGGTCATATCGGCTCAGATATCACCGCGGGAATAATCACTACGGATATAATGGATAAAAACTGCGGGCACCTGTTTATCGATATAGGTACAAATGGCGAGATCGTTTTGAGCGGAAATGGCAGAGCATGTGCATGTTCGACAGCTGCGGGACCTGCCTTTGAGGGAAGCTCCATTCGTCAGGGTATGCGTGCGGCGCGTGGCGCCATAGAGAGGGTTGACATCACTGATGAGGGTGTCAGCATCAAAACCATTGGAGACGCTGAACCTGTCGGAATATGCGGCTCAGGAATAATCGACGCGGTGGGCGAGCTTATCAGAACAGGAATCGTAAACAAGAGCGGAAAGGTTCAGAGTCCGGACAGACTGAGAGCCGTGGGAATGTCAGAAAACGTTCTTAAGCATATCAGAACAGGTGACAGAGTAAACGATTTCGTTCTGTACGAGAGTCCTGACGGAAAGAGTGATGTGCTGATTACTCAGAAGGATATAAGAGAGGTTCAGCTGGCCAAGGCGGCAATTTCTGCGGGAATCAGGATTATGATGAAGGAGCTTGGGCTGACTGAGGAGACTCTTGAGAAGGTTTCCATTGCAGGTGCCTTCGGAAGCTATATAAGAAACAGCAGTGCTATTTCCCTTGGACTTCTTCCTGCAGTTCCCGAGGAGAGAATATATTCCCTGGGAAATTCCGCAGGAATCGGGGCATCCATGATGTTGCTGTCTGAAAAATCGGTAGAAATATCAGAGGCGGCAGCCAGGGATATACAGCATATTGAACTTGCAGGCCGAAGCGATTTCCAGGATGAGTACATGCTTGCAATGTCATTTTAATAAAATCGGAATAAGACACAAATTTAAGGAAAGCGACATTAAAGGAAAAAACATCTATGAATCGAGAAGAGATACTTGAATACCTAAGCACTACTGACCGGGACAAGCTGAATAAGCTCTTTGAAAGTGCA
>JALENF010000091.1 GCA_022767945.1 Bacillota bacterium | reverse complement strand
TCTATCACAATTGGCACAATTGCTGTTTTTTCAATCAAAAATACCAAAACCACATCGGAAGGTGTGCATGAGATGTCAGGCATCCTTGTTCGAATACCCACATACAGATAAAAATTAAAAAAATGTGGGTAAGAACCAAGACTGTTCTTAATAGGTCAGGCCAGAAAGGACATATAAACCGTCTGAAATCTGCTTCAAATAACCGGGTTTTGGTATTATCATTTAAAAAAAATAAGAAATGTGCCAATTATGATAGAACAGGCGGACCTCACTTCAGAGAGTCCGCGTGATTATATTTTCATCGCCCTAAGCGCATTCAGAATTGCGATAACAGCTACGCCTACATCTGCGAAAACTGCTGCCCACATGGATGCGAGGCCAAGTGCACCGAGAAGCATTACTGCGAATTTCACAACGAGGGCGAAAACCACATTCTGTCTGCAGATTCTCAGAGTTTTGCGGGCAATCTTTGTAACGGTGACAAGCTTGGAAATATCGTCTGCCATGATTACCACATCTGCTGCCTCGATTGCCGCATCTGAGCCGAAGGCACCCATTGCGATTCCAACATCCGCGCGGGCAAGGACGGGCGCGTCGTTAATTCCATCACCTACAAAGGCGAGGTGGCCGCCGGACCTGCGGGAGGCGTTTTTCTCTGAGGACCTTCCGGCTGCACGGGATTCTTCCATAGCCGACTCAACGGCTGATACTTTATCTCCGGGAAGAAGCTCGCTCATAACCCTGGTTAATCCTAATGAGCTTCCGACAGCTTCTGCAACCTCTGACTTGTCGCCGGTAAGCATGACTGTTTCGGCAACGCCCAGCTCCTTCAGAGCCTGAATTGTTTCACGGCTGTTATCTCTTGGCGTGTCTGCTACGATTATGTGACCGAGATATCTGTTTTCACCGGAGGATAGTTTAATTGCGATGTGTACTACCGAGCCGATTGCATCAATGGCTGGCAGCTCGACCTGCAGGTCGTGCATCAGCTTGTCGTTTCCGCAGTAAACATTGTTTCCTTTGTATATGCAGGAAATCCCTTTGCCTGGAATTTCCTCGTATTTGTCCAGCGCATTACGGTTTGATTCGACCTTATCGCCTAATTGCAATCCGTATTCGACAATGGATTTTGCAATCGGATGGTTGGACAGAGATTCCGCGTTAGCGGCGACCTCTGTGAGTTTTGATGGAGAGATGCCTTCCGCAGGAACCACGTCGGTGACGGTGAAACGTCCGTAGGTCAGGGTGCCTGTCTTGTCGAATGCAAAGGTGTTCACGCCGGCAAGAGCCTCCAGATAGTTGCTGCCCTTAACCAGAATTCCTTCGCGGGAGGCGGAACCGATTCCGGCAAAGAGACTCAGCGGAACGGAAATCACCAGTGCGCAAGGGCATGAGATTACCAGGAATATCATCGCTCTGTACAGCCAGTCTGCAAATTCACCCAGACCTGCAATCGGCGGAATTACGGCGAGCAAAACTGCCAGACCAACAACAAACGGCGTGTAGTAGCGGGCGAACCTGGTGATAAAAGCCTCAACGTGGGCTTTTCGGCTGCTTGCGTTTTCCACCAGGTCAAGAACTTTGGCAACGGTTGAATCCTCGAAAGGCTTCAGAACCTCAACCTGAAGAACACCTGTCAGGTTGATTGTGCCGCTGGTGATCTCGTCGCCGGCACTGATGTCGCGGGGCAGTGACTCACCTGTGAGGGCGGCGGTGTTAAGTGAAGACGTACCTTCCTTTACGATGCCGTCAACAGGGACCTTTTCACCGGGTTTAATCAGAATAAGATCGCCGGGAACCAGCTCTTCGGGATCCACTTTTGCTTCTATAATAAGGGGATCTTCCTGAGTGTCTGTGCCCAGAGGCATTTCGATGAGTTTTGTGGCATAGTCTGCTTTGATATCCATCAGGTCGGCGATGGACTTTCTTGAGCTGTTGACTGCGTAGTGCTCGAAGAACTCGCCTACCTTATAGAACAGCATAACCGCCACGGCCTCAGGATAATCGCCACAGTAGATTGCGCCGATGGAGGCGATGGTCATTAAAAAGTTTTCGTCGAGGAACTGCCGGTGTATTATGCCGAAAACGGCTTCCAGAATGGTGTCGTATCCCACAACTGCGTATGCGGCAAGGAAGAGGGGAATACGAAGCACTGTGTCGCCCCAGACCAGTCCGCTGGCAAACAGGACTGCTGCCCCGGCAATTCGAATCAGGTCAATTTTCTGTTTTTTTGTCATAATGTCATCCTTCTCGTCTTACTATTTTATCTTGCATGCACGGTCAACCTTCGTTACGGCCTTCTGTGCAGCTTTCATGATATCATCAAAACTTTCATCCTCTGCATCAATTGAAAGCTTCTGTGCCATAAAGCTGATGCTGCAGTCGTTTACTCCGTCAATTTTTCTGATGGCTGCTTCCATTTTTGCAGCGCAGTTTGCGCAATCCAGATTTTCCATTTTAAAAGTCTTTTTCATAGTATTTACCTTTCTTCTTGTTTCATAGATATATAATAGTAATCATTTTCTTTAATAGCAGTTTTCGCAGTTCAGATTGAACAGGACGTCTACTATGTGGTGAACCAGCTTCGCTTCGTCGGTATCGGCAAGGGTGTAGTAGGCTTCCTTACCCTGACGTCTGTAGGACAGGAGACCCGCCTGCTTCAAAACTCTCAGGTGGTGGGAAACCGCCGGGCTGGACATGTTGATGGCAGCCGCAATGTTTGCAACGCATTCCTCGGTGTGACAAAGCAGCCAGAGTATTTTCAGCCTTGTCGGATCGCTTATGAGTGCGAAGGTGTCTGACGATTTTTCGAACACTTCTGCATCCGGCATATTTTCCAGAAGCCTGTGGGTCGTATCGTTGTGGCTGTGGGGTAGATGAATCTCTGCCATATGTGCTCCTTTCATTAAACGATTAAACATCTGTTTAATTGAATTATACCACAGAATTTTTTGTATTAACAGAATTATCTGGCATAATTTAAAAAAATTACTGAACCGAAATGTGTTCATGGGGCATATGGGTTTTGATACCAGTGGCCTGCGACAAAAAATTTTTGTAATTTGTAAAACATTGTAGTATAATTAACGATGTATGAAAATGTCTACTATATTAACAGAAAGGAAGGTTTCGATTTATGAGTTCAAATGCAAAGCATTTACACAGTATCGATGCAGGCCACTATAAGAATACCGCCGGCTGTGCTACCGAAACAATGCCGATTCCTGATGTTGTAAAAATATCAATGTCTCAGCATATAGGAGCACCGTGTAAGCCTTTAGTTGCTAAGGGTGACACAGTAAAGGTCGGACAGCTTATCGGTGACACAGATGCTTTCGTAAGTGCGCCTATACACTCAAGTGTATCCGGTACTGTTGTTGGAATTGAAACACAACGTTCAGCAATGGGCGGAAACGACACTTTAGTAGTTATTGAAACTGACAAGAAACAGGAAATGTGGGAAGGAATCAAGGTTCCTGAAGTTGATGACCTGGCAGGCTTTGTCAAGGCTATCAGAGACAGCGGTCTGGTAGGACTGGGAGGAGCTTCATTTCCTACACACATCAAGTACAATCCAAGAAACCTTGATGATGTACATACACTGATTCTGAATGCGGCAGAATGTGAGCCATTCATCACTTCTGACCACAGAACAATGCTTGAGGATTCTCAGGACATCATCGAAGGTATGAAGCTTATCATGAAATATCTGAATCTTGACGAAGCTTATGTTGGAATTGAAGCAAATAAGCCGGATGCAATTGCTAAGCTGGACCAGATGTTCAAGGAACAGGGTCTTGACAACATGCACACTTTCACTCTTCAGGACAGATATCCAAAGGGAGCTGAAAGAGTTCTGGTTTATGAAATCACAGGAAAGACAATGAATGCAGGTGTTCTTCCTGCTGACCTGGGAATTATTCTTTCCAACGTTACAACAGTTGCTTTCGTAGGTCAGTACTTCAGAAACGGAGTACCTCTGATTCAGAAGAGAATGACTGTTGACGGCAGTGCTGTGGCTCAGCCAAAGAACGTTATTGCTCCTATCGGAACAATGATTCATGATGTTATGGAGTTCTGCGGCGGTTACAAAGAAGAGCCAAAGAAAATTATCATGGGTGGACCTATGATGGGTAGAGCAATCTTCTCCGATGCTATGCCTATCGTAAAGAACAACAATGCAATCCTTGCATTTGCAGAATCCCAGACAAATATTCCTGAGGAAACTGCATGTATCAACTGCGGAAGATGCCACAACGCATGTCCGTTCGGACTTCTTCCTACAGCCCTTGCAGACGCATATGACCGCAGAGATGCGGAAATGCTGAACAGACTGAAGGTAATGCAGTGTATGGAATGCGGAAGCTGTTCATTCGTATGTCCAGCAAGAAGACCTCTTGGCTTTATCAATAAGCTGGGAAAAGGCGTTGTAAAGGAGGCTGGAATTAAGTAATGGATAAAAAATATTATGACAATCTGGTAGTATCCT
>JALENF010000113.1 GCA_022767945.1 Bacillota bacterium | reverse complement strand
CAATTGTATAGTATGTGGAACGGCCTGCCCACACTGATCTTACAGCAAAAACTGAAAGTGTAACTATTGCCAGCACCGCAAGTACAGCAATTATCAGACCCCATTCCTCTGAAAGGAGACCGAACACCAGATCAGTTTCTGATGCTGGCACGGACTTGAGCCAGCCTCCGCCTGCTCCGACACCTACCAGTCCCCCACTTGCCGCAGCCGACATGGTTCTTGTCTGCTGGTATCCTGTTGAGTCCGCAAATTCCCATACGTGCCCCCAGGCTGCAAATCTGTCGGCAATGTATGATTTAAACTTGAGCACCATCAGACCGCCTACAAAGGCAACTCCAACGATGAGTATCAGTTTGGTAAAGTCTCCGCTTCTAAGGAATGAAATTACCAGGAATGTTACAAAGAAAATCATAGCTGTACCGAAGTCTCCCATCAGTGCCAGACAGCAGAAACAGAAGCCGGAAAACAGCATGAAAATCAGTGAGTTTTTCTTCTCAAGCAGTTCATCCAGAGATGCCGAGCCTGCCCAGATAAAAGCAAGCTTTACAAATTCTGACGGCTGAAATGACAGACCTCCTATTACAACCCAGTTGTTTGCACCGAATCTGGTCGTGGCAAAAATCAGGTTAAAAACAAGCAGAGCGGCAGCACCTATGTACATCATGTTTCGCATAGACTTCGCCCTGTTGAGATTTCTCAGCATTCCGCACATCACAAAAAACATGCCGAGCCCGATTACTATTGCAGCAAACTGTTTCAGAACAGCTTCAGGATATTTCGTCGCAGTTACTGCAAGGCTTAAGGTGGACAGGAAGAAGGCAATGGTCTCCATTTCGAAACCCTTCCGCTTCATCATCTCGAGCACTATAACATATCCCCACATCAGGGCACACAGTCCGATGAAGGCCATCGCCACAGTGGAAACGAACTCTTCTCCCAGTGAAATCTTCAGCTGAACCAGCGCAAGCATCTGGAAAACCGACAAAGCGATTAAGGATGTCCAAGGTGACAGCATAATTGTGTCCATCCTTCTCATCTCCATATTGTTTCTCCGCTCCTCCAGGCTGATCGGGAAAATGGTGCAGGTGGTCATTCCCAGAATCAGGTTGTCACCCGGCTTAACCTCCACTCTTTCATTGGCATCAATCTCGCGACCGTTTATCAGGGCTCCGTTTTTTGATCCTAAATCCCGATACATCCATCTGCCGCTGTCATCTCGTGACAGAGTTCCGTGAATTCTCGAAATGCTCGGATCGTCTATTATAATATCGCTTTTCTTTCCTCGTCCGATAATATTCTCCCAGTGGTTTATCGGCACGTTCATGTCAGGCTCTATGTGAAGGTATGCAAAAACCTCTGACGGGCTCTTCGACCTGAGAAGAGACCAGATTGATTTCACCAGTATAAACAGAGCCAGGGCAATGAGCACCCATCTTGCCACCGCTGTAAAAAGCAGTCCGCCCGAGTTATCAGCCTCGTTTATGGCTTCAATGTTGTAAGTAATCCCCGATATTATTTTTTTAATTTCTGTGATAATGCTGTCCATAAATCACCTCTCCCCTTTGTGCACAGTCATCTGTGCAGAGATCAAATGCAGAAACCTCCGCTCACTCCCAGAACCTGTCCTGTCACATAGGATGCTTCTTCTCCCGCCAGAAAATATATTGCAGAAGCGATGTCGTCACCATAGCCTATTCTGCCCAGCGGTACCTCTTCAATTAATCCATCAATTACCTCGCTGTCATACGCCCTGCACATGTCCGTTTCTATGACACCGGGCGCAACAACGTTTACGCGTACCCCGGAGGGTCCAACCTCCTTGGCCAGACTCTTTCCAAATCCGATCAGGGCAGCCTTGGTTGTGGAATATGCCACCTCGTAGGAGCCTCCCGTCTCTCCCCACATGGAGGATACGAGTACTATACTCCCCCTGCTCTCTCTTATCATCTCGGGAAGAGCAAATTTTGCTGTATACATTGCTCCTTCCAGGTTCGTCTTCAGCAGCTGCTCCCATTCCTCATCGGACAAGTCGGTAAACAGACCGCTTATGCTGATTCCCGCGTTACACACGACAGCATCAAAACTCACAGCGCCGAAATAGACTCTGGCCGCTTTGATACTCTCCCTCAGCAGATCGCGATCTGTAATATCACACTTTATAGGAAGCGCTCCTGTTTCCTCAGCTACAGCCCTTGCGGCATCATCCTGTTCTTTGTACAGAAAGGCAACCTGCCAGCCCTCCTCGGAAAATTTCTTCACTGAAGCGGCACCGATTCCTCTCGAGCCGCCCGTTATCAGAACTGTCTTTTTCATAATTCTCCCAGATTAAAAGGTTACAACCTTTGTGTAGTACGGTATGTTATCATAGATCCACTTTGCGTGGTCAATTTTCAGTCTTATGCATCCATGGGAAATGTTCATGCCCAGTCTGCTGTCCCTGAAGTACTCCATGCTGTCAGTCACGTAAGGAACTGAGTGGTAAAGATACTCAGTGCCGTAGAAACCGGTCCAGTACCAGCATGTGTAGTCCTCATCGCTGAAGCTATATCCCTTAGAGCAGACATAGAAATTTCCCTTTTTAGTAGGCGTTGCAGCAGCCCCGGTAGAGCATCTGTAGTATTTTTTCAGCTTCCACTGTCCGCCGCTCCTGTAATATATGCAGGTTGCATTAGTCTTCGTATCAGTCACCATAAGCCAGCTGGTACTGCTAGTTGCGTTTTTTGCTTTCTTCCACATGGTATAGCTGGATCCTCTCAGCTTACCCGTGCTGTCAAAGTAGTACGGATTTCCATTAATATAATGTGTTCCTTTCAGCGCATAGCCCTGGGAATAGTAGTACCTGTGACCCTTTATAGTATTCCAGCCTGCACTTATAGGTCTGGTGGTCACTGTCCTGTAGTAACTCCAGTTTCCGTAAACCTTACTGCCGTTTTTCACATAGTACGGCCTTACCTTGACGTAGTACTTTTGTTCCTTTTTCAGGTCATACAGATAAGCGTAATTGTACTTGCTGCTGACCGTCTTCTTTCTTGCTATTGTCCTGAAATCCGAATATCTGGATGACCACACCTCATATCCCGTGCATTTTTTCTTTTCCCATTTCACCTTCAATGCACACACGAGACCGGTTTTCTCAGTAATCTTTGTAGGCTCAGGCCTGGTGCATGTTGACAGGCGTGTAGATAGCCCACTCATCTTTCTACCTGAATCAGTCTCCACAAATGATTTTATCGAAAAAGCACAGCTCGTAGCGGCGTTCAGGTTCTTCACAGTGTAGTAATTATGATTGCTTCCTTCAACTTCTCCTATAAATGTCCATACTCCTGATTTAATCTGATATATTCTATAGCCGGAAACACCCTTCGCCTTGTTCCACGTAAGCTTCAGGCTCTTTGCATATCTTTCCTTAAGCTTCAGGCCGGTTACATTCTTCAGCTTGATGCTGAATGTCTTTTCGGCTGTTCCCTCATATTCACCTGTGCCTTCAACTAAAACCTTAGCCTTTCCCGGATAAAGATTATTCTCGTATGTCACTTTATAATCTGTTCCTTCTGTCAGAGGTTCCTCCTGCCCGTTCACTGTTACCGTAACCGCCGGCGTAATTTCCGTTCCTGTATATTCAAATTCCGTGGCTGATAATTCAATGCTAATGTTCTCATCTGTAAGATTCCCGCTCAGTCCAAAGACCCCGACAGGAACCCCCACAATTATCAAAACCATCAAAAACTGTAAAATCAGTATTTTTGCCTTGCACATTCCAGCTCATTTCTCCTATCCCTTTAATTGTTCAACTCACATCATTATATGTCAACATCCAAAAACATTCAACTAAAATGGGCTGAATTGTTTTCACAATTCAGCCCTGTCAGTTCTAAACTAAATAATTTTTCTTATGCGAATGAGATTACAGTTCCTGTCTTTCCTTCTAAAGCGTCAATAGCCTTATCCAGAGATGTAATAATCGCCTTCTTGTTCGGAAATGCTCTTACAAACTTCATTGCAGCTTCAACCTTTGGAAGCATGCTTCCCGGAGCAAACTGACCTTCTTCGATGTATTTTACTGCATCAGCAAGGTTCAGATTTGTAAGATCTTCCTGATTTGGCTTATTGAAGTTGATAGCAACCTTTTCAACCTCAGTCAGAATCATAAGAACGTCTGCTTCAACCTGTTCTGCAAGAAGTTCAGCAGCGAAGTCCTTATCGATTACAGCAGCTACGCCTTCAAGAGTACCGTCCATATTTTCTACGACAGGAATTCCGCCGCCTCCGCAGGAGATAACGATTGATGAATCCCACAGCTTCTTAACTGCATCGATTTCAACGATCTTTCTAGGAATCGGGGAAGCAACAACTCTTCTCCATCCTCTTCCGGCATCTTCCTTCATTGTGTATCCCTTTTCAGTTTCTAAAGCTCTTGCTTCTTCTTCTGAGTAGAATGGTCCGATTGGCTTAGTTGGATTAACAAATCCAGGGTCAGTCTTTTCAACAATCATCTGTGTTGCGATTGTAAGAACCGGAATGTTCTTGTCTCTCTTGTTCAGAGCATATTTCAGACCCTGCTGCAGGTGATATCCGATATATCCCTGTGACATAGCTCCACAAACGTCAAACGGCATTGCCGGAGTAACATCCTTTGCAGTTTCTGATGCAAGAAGGATTCTGCCAACCTGTGGACCGTTTCCGTGTACTAATGCGATTTCATAACCCTGGCAGCTGATGTCTGCAATGTGTTCGCAGGTTTTCTTTACAACCTCAAGCTGTGCTTCAGCTGTAGGCTCACTCTTACCTGACTGCAGCGCATTTCCGCCTAATGCTATTACAATTTTCTGTGCCATATTATTTTAACCCTCTCTTAATAAACAAATCATACTTCCCCTAGGCAGCTTTTACAGATCGTCTCTGTTAACAGGACAGGACATGCATCTTGGGCCGCCTCTACCTCTTGATAATTCCGCACTTGGAATTGACAGTACGTTAATTCCCTTCTTATCAAGCAGGTCATTAGTTACATAGTTTCTTTCGTAAGTTACTACTGTTCCCGGTGCAATACAAAGAGTATTTGAACCATCGTTCCACTGTTCCCTCTGTGCAGCAATCAGATCTCCACCACCGCAGCGAATAAGATCAACTGCAGGTAATCCAAGTTCAAGAGCAAGAATCTTGTGAAGTTCGTCCTTCATTGCATTGAACTTTAATTCCCCGTTGTCACCAAGAGTAATTTCGTATACACCCAAAGGACCTTCAATTTCAGGATGAATAGTAAACTTGTCGTAGTCTACCATAGTGAATACAGTATCAAGGTGCATGAATGCTCTGCACTTAGGAATATCAAATACCAGAACTTTCTTGAATTCTGAATTCTTCAGCAGATTTTCTGCAAATGATTCAATTCCGGCAAGAGTAGTTCTCTGTGAATATCCGACTGCAACCATGTCCTTTGAAAGAACCAGCACGTCTCCGCCTTCGATTGAGTACTTTCCGTATACATCGTACCACATAGGAGTATCTTCAAGAGCGAAGTCTCTGTTGTACTTAGTCATATACTTAAGAAGTAATGCTTCTCTTCTTCTCGAAGGTGTACTCAATTGGTGAATATAGATACCGTTACCAACACAGGCACCCCGGTCTCTTGTGAAGTACAGGTTTGGCATTGGATCGCTTGCAAAGTTTGCATCATCTTCATCATGCTCAACTACGTCAATCAGGGAACGCTTGGACAGATGTCTGATTTCTTCAGTGAAAATACCTGCGATACATGACTCTACTAAGCTTTCCGGATCTTTGGATAACAGGTACTCTGTGATTTCCTCTCTACGTGCAGCTGAGTGAATAGGGCTGAGTTCTACAAACTCCTTAACGAAATTCTCTCTGATCTTTGCATCTGCAAGAGCCTTTGCAGTTTCTGTCTGGTAGTAACATACCTCTACACCATTGTCACGAAGAACTTTTGCAAAGTAATCGTGTTCCTTCTGAGCGACTTCAAGATAAGGGATGTCATCAAACAACAGTCTTTCGAAGTTTCCCGGTGTTAATTTTTCCAGTTCTCTTCCAGGTCTGTGAAGCAGAACCTTGTTAAGCTTTCCGATTTCGGAAAAATTATGAATTCCAGGATGCATATAATCCTCCTTCTTCCCGCATTTACGCGATAGAAATTAATTTAGTTATATTTAGTTTGATATTGTCTGTTCAATTAAGCAATTGTAGCAACGATTACAGCCTTGATAGTGTGCATTCTGTTTTCAGCTTCGTCGAATACTACTGAGTTCTTGCTTCTGAATACTTCGTCGGTTACCTCACGGATGTCGTAGCCTAATTCTTTCTGGCTCTGTGCCATCTTAGTTTCGAAGTCGTGGAATGAAGGCAGGCAGTGCATGAACAGACAGTCAGGGTTTCCTGTTGAAGCCATCAGTTCTTCAGTTACCTTGAATGGAGTTAACAGTCTAACTCTTTCAGGAATTTCTGCTTCTTCTCCCATTGATGCCCATACGTCAGCATAAATAACGTCTGCACCTACGATGCTCTTAGGATCTGAGGATACCTCGATAGTAGCTCCTGTCTCCTTAGCAACTTCCTGGACCTTTGCGATTACATCCTGATCTAATTCAGCCATCAGTTCTTCCGGACCATATGCTACATAGTGCATACCCATCTTAGCACATCCGTACATCCAAGCGTAGCTCATGTTGTTTCTGATGTCTCCGCTGAATACAACCTTAACTCTGTTTAAAGGCTTAGCACAGTGCTCTTCGATTGTCATAAGGTCAGCAAGAATCTGAGTTGGGTGGTCAACGTCTGTAAGACCGTTCCATACAGGAACTCCTGCATACTTAGCAAGACCTTCAACTACTTCCTGGTCAAAGCCTCTGTATTCAATACCATCGTAGAATCTTCCAAGAACCTTTGCAGTATCTTCCATGGATTCCTTCTTACCCATCTGTGAGCTTCCTGAGTCAAGGAAAGTAACTCCGGCACCTTCATCCATTGCAGCTACTTCGAAAGCGCATCTTGTTCTTGTTGAAGTTTTTTCGAATAAAAGAACGATATTTTTGCCTTCTAGCACTCTGTTGTTGATTCCTGCTCTTTTCTTTGACTTAAGGTCATGAGCAAGGTCAAGCATATATCTGATTTCTTCCGGTGTGAAATCCATCAGTGTTAAAAAACTTCTTCCTTTTAAATTTACAGCCATTTGATTTTCCTCCTTAATTTTCCTCTGTCGTTATTCTAATTCATAGTATGGACAGATACGTTTACGTTTACTCCTTATGGTCATTTTACTACACAAAATAAAAAACAAAAGTACCAGTTACTTTGTCTTTTCATGTACCAGTAATTCCTCGATTGCCTCCCTGAGAATATCCATTCCCAAACCCACTCTTTCCAACGTTTCAAAGGAATAATTCAGTCTCAGATAATTTCTTCCGCCATTCTTTTTCGGGTAAAAAACATGCCCCGGAAGCAGCACAAGGCCCTTCCTTCTGGCAACCTGCGTCAGCTTCTTGCTGTCCACTCCGTCAGGCAGCCTGCACCATATGTATACACCACCCTTCGGCCTTGTGTACTTTATCCCGAGATTCTCCATTTCATCCAGCTTTCTGCACATCATAGCCTGCTTGACAGAATAATCCTCCCTGAGCATGTCCAGCGTCGTATAATAGCTTCCGTCCTTCAGATATGCAGCCAGAAGCTTCTGCGGCAGCCAGTCGTTACTTACCATTCTTACAGATACCAGCGCGCTTAGATTCTGTATCAGAGTCCTGTCGGCAACAACAAATGTGAGAGGTACTCCCGGCATGAATGTAAGTTCAAAGGAGTAAATATAAATTACATTGTTCAGATGATCGTATGCCTTAATAGGCAGACTTCTGTCTCCGTCATATACAAGTTCAGATGCCGCATCCTCTTCAACTACCGGTATCCTGTGCTTATACGATACCTCCAGTATTTTCTTCTTGCGGCTGTCGCTCAGCATGCTTCCCGTAGGATCATGAAAGCTTGAGTTTACAAATATAAATTTAGGGTTATATTGAAGCACCAGCTGTTCAAGCATATCCACCCGCATTCCTTCCTCATCCACAGGCAGAGTCACTGTCTTACCTCCCGCCAGTTCAACAGCTCTGAAAACGTCCGGTGACACCGGTTCCTCCATAATGACACAGTCTCCCGGTGAAAGGAGAAGAGTAACTATATAGTCCATGGCCTGGTTCGTTTCCTTCAGAACCTGTATCTCCGAGGAGCTGGCTTCTATTCCTTTGGATGCAAGGAAGAATACCAGCTGTCTGCGAAGCTCCTTATCACCTCTGAAAGCACTGTAAAAGTACAGACCACTGTCCTTGGTGTTCATTATACCTGCAATATCTGCCGCCACTCGCTTGACATCGAAAATGTCAGGGCTTGCAATCCCGCTTCCCAGAGAAATCGATTTAGCATCGCTGGACTTCTCATAAAGTCTGTCAAAGGTTACCTCCATGTCCTGAAACTCATTCTTGATCTGAGATGCCCAGTTTACTTTCTTCCCTTTTATTCCATCAAAACCCTCAACCCTGAGAGAGCCCTCCACAGTATAACCTCTTCCCTGTGACGATGAGATTACGCCTTCAGCCTTCAGCTCATTGTAGGCTTTGACCACCGTATTTCTGTGAACAGCAAGCTGTTCCGCCAGGTTTCTTTCTGAAGGCAGTGTACATCCTGCAGGTAAAGTTCCGCTTAGAATCAGTGTTCTTATGCCGGTTGCAATCTGCAGGTAAATAGGTGTCTTTAAATTATGATCGATACTGATGTTTATTCTGTTCTTCATATCTCTATAATACCACAAAAGCCCGCCCGAATATACAGGCAGGCCATATCAAAACTACAGATTATTTATTGCTGTTTCCAATCGGTTTAACTTTCTGGAGAACGATTCCTACACCGGCCACAATTACCGCAGCAACGATAGCTTCAATCACACCGTTAAAGCTGATTATTCCTCCAATAACTCCAAGTACCTCATTTGGAGAAATGCCAAGTGCCTCTGCATATGGATCCTTGTAAAACGCAAATATGCTTCCCATTACAAGCAGTGTATTCACAAAAGCGCCGGAAACACCTGCATAGATGAATGACACAAGAGAAGGTCTGCTTCCGGCAACCAGCCTGTTCAGCAGAATGAATATCACAGCCGCAACTATCACAGCAATAATCAGGCATACACTCGATGAAGCATTCTCGCCTCCCGCTTTAAGCATAAATTTATCCAGTCCGAATCCAAGCAGAATTGAGATTACCAGATTCAGCACCATGGCTCCGCGTCTGTTCCTGCAGTTGTCTCCCATGAGCTTTCTTACAATTAAGAACACAAAGTAAGGGACTACACCTACCAGGATTCTTGGTACGAAACAGATGAAAGCACTCTTGAATATTCCGGAAGGCCCTATCATACTTGACGCCAGCACAGGTGAAAACACAAAAGCCGACAGTGATGAAGGCATAATCGTGTTTTTGATAAAACTGGTCAGTCCGAATACAAATCCAAGGAATGCACCTTTTTTTGGTCCGCAGAAGAGCGAGCCGATAATTACAGGGATGTGTATTATGGTTGCATTTATTACAACCAGTGGAATATATCCCAGCGGAGTGAATGCCATAATTACGATAATGGCGGAAAAAATACTGGTCAGAACCAGCTCCATTGTTTTTTGATTTCGCATACTTTTCTTCTTTCCGGTAAAAGCCATCTTTCTCGATGGTCTTTTCCTGTTTTTCACAATAACGTTAAAGACCGTATCATTATAGCACGTGTATGCCACTATGACAAACAAATATATGGTTTTTCAAAAAACATTTCCCAACACCGTCATTTTATTGTAGAATTAGTTGAATCTTTTGTAAGTTTATATGCAATAAAACACATTTAAAAAGAGAGGTCTAAAATGGAAAAAATCTACGAAGGAAAAACCAAAAACGTTTTTAAACTGGACAATGGCAATGTTCTGCTGAAGTTTAAGGATGACTGCACAGGAAAAGACGGAGTATTTGATCCAGGTGAAAACAGTGTAGGTCTGACAATTGAAGGTATCGGCAGAGCTAATCTTGAAACATCAATCCACTTCTTCGACCTTCTGAAGGAAGCAGGTATCAAAACTCACTACGTAAGTGCCAATATCGAAGATGCTACAATGGAAGTTCTTCCTGCAAAGGTTTTCGGACACGGTCTGGAGGTAATCTGCCGTTATGTTGCAACAGGAAGCTTTGTTCGCAGATATGGTGAATACATCGAAGATGGAACAGTTCTTGAGGGTGGATACGTTGAATGTACGTTCAAGAACGACGCTCTTGGCGATCCCCTTGTTACAGGCGAAGGTCTTGCGGCACTGGGAATCATGACTCCTGAAATGTTTGCAAGCATGAAGGAACAGACTCTGAAAATTACTAAGGTTGTTGCTGACGACCTTAAGAAAAAGGGACTGGATCTTTGGGATATCAAGTTCGAATTCGGATACAACAATGACGAGGTTATTCTGATTGATGAAATCGCTTCAGGAAACATGCGCGTCTACAAGGACGGAAAAATTGTTGAACCCGTTGAATTAACAAAGTTAATCTTAGAGAAATAATCAGTCGGACTCAGTTGGTGGGGAATTGCAGCGCAATTCCCCTTTTTTAGATATTCATATACTTTTTTCCTCTGCATCGATACTGCGAATCTGATCCATATCTATTTCTCTGCCATCCTCGAGCACTATTCTCCGTTCAAAATCCCGAATCTTCACAACTCTGCCGGATATTTTTTCATATCTGCCACCGTCCTTGTATTCATCAGGTTGAAAGAACGTAATACATACCAGAGGAAGCTCTCTTCCAAGCTGAACCTGATACAGTGCCTCCCTTATAGTCTGAAGCCCTCTGTCCAGACCGGCTTTTTCTGTCTCATCAAGCTCTACCCGGCTGTCAGTAAACCTGCCCTCTTCCGCAACTGCCTCCTTATGACCTGTCAGTGCAGCAAAGGAGCCGAACTGAGCGGCTCTGTCACAGAGGCTCATGTGAGGTCTCGTCTTGGACTGATGATGAGGCAGGTTGATTATGTCGTCGTACTTATCTGTCGGTTCAAATTTGACTGTCATCCCTATGCCTTGTGCCCTCCTATCTGCTTATTTCTGCTTATAGTGGTTCCACCCTCTTCAAGATTCATACCTTTAAGCGCAGCATTCTTTCCAAATTTTTTCTTAATGTCCAGGATAACCTGCTGTGCTTTTCTTTCCTGTTCAAGGGCGGCCTCTTCTTTATGTCTCTTCCGCTCTGCCTGCTCATAGTCCACTTCTCCATCCTGTGCCGCAAAATCCTCAAACAGATTCAGCTGTTCAGTCCGTTCTTTTTCCCTGATTTCCCCCTCAGGAATCAGGTTACAGGCTGCAATGGTGACTCTGCGTGTCAGGAGCTTCGGATTGATGATTCTGTCATATAGTTCAAGCACTGCATCCATAATCATTCTGGTTGATGATGTACTGCACTTCAGATTGCCTGTGCCATGAGCATGTTTGGGAACCTTTCTCCCGTAGCTGTCTACCGTAACAGTTCCCTTATACTCTGCAGCTATCTCCGGTCTCGTCAGATTTTCTATATCATAACCTATTGTCAGAACAATCTGATCGGTTAACAGTCCCTTTCGTACGAGATCAAGACTGAGCAGCTCCGTCATTTCCTTGACTATAAGCCTGGTCTTTTCCGCATCATAAGGCTCCATCAGAACCTGTCCTGAACTGATGCTGCTGCTCTGCGGTTTATATCCTCTTATATCTGCGATTGTGACAGGTTCCCATCCCCAGGCATGATCTATAAGAAGCTCCGCATTAACGCCGAACAGTCGGTACAGCAAATCCTCGTTATAATAGTCGCTTTTGCTTCCGACTGAGCATCTTGCCACATCCCCCATAGTGTAAAGTCCGTTTTTCTCCAGAGTTCTCGCCGTACCCCTGCCAATTCTCCAGAAGTCGGTTAAGGGTCTGTGATTCCACAAAAGTCTGCGGTATGTCATTTCATCCAGCTGTGCAATCCTCACGCCGTCCTTATCCGGTTCTGCATGCTTGGCTACTATGTCCATGGCAATCTTGCAGAGATACATATTGGTGCCGATTCCTGCAGTAGCAGTAATCCCCGTCACCTCCAGCACGTCCCTTATCATCATCATGGCAAGTTCATGAGCCGTCTTCTTGTATGTGTTCAGGTAGTCTGTGGCATCTATGAATACTTCATCTACTGAATACACATGTATATCTTCAGGGGCAATGTACTTCAGATAGATTCTGTAAATTCTGGTGCTGTATTCCATATACTCAGCCATTCGCGGAGGTGCAGTGATGTATGACACCGCCAGCTTCGGATCGGATTTCAGCATGGTATCATCAAAAGACTCTCCGGTCAGGCTGCCGCCGGGAGCCCTGCCGGCTCTCATGGCATTTACCTCCTTCACACGCTGTACCACCTCAAAAAGGCGCGCTCTTCCGGAAATGCCGTAGGATTTCAGTGATGGAGATACAGCAAGGCATATTGTCTTAGAAGTCCTGCTGCCGTCAGCAACGACAAGATTTGTAGTCAGAGGATCCAGCCCTCTCTCCACACATTCCACTGATGCGTAGAAAGACTTCAGATCTATGGCGATGTATGTTCTTTCCTTTTTCTTCATCGTCTCCAGGATCATACCTTCCTTTCCCCGGCTGTAACAACAGATCCGGCAAGCATAGCGAACGTTTGTTCTGTCAATAATTATACCCCCTGATATATCAAATATCAAGGGGTATTTTTTTCCTCATTATTCTCACATGCTACAGAAGGGGAATATCGGGCCTGCCGGTTTCTCCCCACACCTTATGCACCTCATCAAAGTCAAACTGCTCGTATGCGGCGCAACACGCCGGACATCCTCCGATAACAAGCAGCTTGTCATATTTTTCTCCCTCTTCAGCGATGGAAAAGCTGTGACTGCTGTTTGCCTCGGCAACCTCCCTGTAAAAGGCTCCTCTGTCATATCTCGGATTGCAGCCTCCGCAAAATCTTACTCCTATCCTCATAGCTTTTCCTCGCCTCTAAGTATTCTTCTGGCCATATCGAGGAGTTCCTCACTGAGCGAGGTGTCCAGTATTACATCCTTCACTCCTTCCACATTAGCCATAACCTCCGCTTTAATCACGTTTTCTATAGTCTCCTGAGCTGACGGACAGCTTGCACATGCACCCGTCAGCCTGACATAGGCAATGCCGTCTTCAAGCTTTGATAGAGTGGCTCCGCCATAGTGGTCAGCCAGGATCGGGTTGACTCTTTCCACAAGTACCTTCTTAATTCTTTCTTCCATATCAATCATTAATTCCTTTTCTGTGTTATATTCAAAAATGATAACAAATACAGCAGTTTTTTTCAAGTTTATATGCAAAGTGAAAACTTCGCCCGCCAAAAAAAGATTATATCTAAACATCTTTTTAGAAATTGTGCAAAAAAACATATTATTTACTATTTATTTGTGTTAAACTGTTAAGCAGAGCATTTATAAAATAATAACTAGACAGAAAGGTTGATAATAATATCATGGAAAAGAAAATCATGTTAGTAAACGAAGCTTTTGCACGAGGTGCATATGAAGCAGGCGTTAAGGTAGTATCATCTTATCCAGGTACTCCTAGTACTGAGGTAACAGTAGCACTGGCCGGATACAGGGATGTGCATACTGAATGGGCTCCAAACGAAAAATGCGGAGTTGAGGTCGCTATCGGTGCTTCCGTAGGCGGTGTCCGCTCCCTTTCAACAATGAAACATGTAGGACTGAACGTTGCAGCTGACCCGTTCTTCACTGCAGCATACACCGGAGTAACAGGCGGTGCAGTAATTCTTGTTGCTGACGATAACGGATGTCACTCCAGCCAGAATGAACAGGATTCCCGCTACTACGGAAAAAGTGCCGGAGTTCCCGTTCTTGAACCTGCAGATGCAGCTGAGTGCAAGGATTTCATGAAAAAGGCCTATGACCTGAGTGAAAAATATGACACAATTATTTTAATGAGATCAAATACGAGAATATCCCACTCCAGAGGTGTGGTTGAACTGGGTGAAAGAGAAGAAAAAGAAATCATTCCTTACGTTAAGGACATTCAGAAGCGCGTGGCTATGCCTGCAATGGCAAGAAAGCTTCATGTTGCTCAGGAAATCAGAATGAAGCAGATTGAAGAAGACTCCAATGCAACGGATTTCAATCGCGTGGAGATGAATGATACAAAAATCGGTGTCATCACAAGCGGAATCTGCTACCAGTATGTCAAGGAAGCCCTTCCTGAAGCAAGCGTGCTTAAGATGGGTATGATTAATCCTCTTCCTAAGAAGCTTATTGAAGATTTTGCGGCAAAAGTTGAAAATCTTTATGTTATTGAAGAAGGAGATCCATTCTTCGAGGAACAGATCAGAGCTATGGGCATTCAGCTTGCCGGAGGCAAGGAAATGTTCACAATCCAGGGAGAATACAGTGCAAATATGATAAAGGAAGCCTTCGGACTACCGGTTCCTGCAGGTGCAGTTATCGAAGATGCTCCCGGCAGACCACCTCTATTATGTGCAGGATGTCCTCACAGAGGATTGTTCCATGTGCTGAACAAGCTTAAGAAAACAGTTATGGGAGATATCGGATGCTACACTCTATCCGCTCTTCCCCCTACATCATCCATTGATTCATGCCTGTGTATGGGCGCATCTATTACAATGGCACACGGTTTTGAAATGGCTACAGGAAACTGCACAGATGTTGTTGCAGTACTGGGAGATTCAACATTCTTCCACTCAGGAATTACCGGTCTGGTAAACATGTACTATAACGGAAGCAAGGGAACAGTAATTATTCTGGATAACAGAATTACAGGAATGACAGGTCACCAGCAGAACCCGGCAAGCGGAAAGAACGCCATGGGTGAAGAAGCTCCTGCAATCGACATTAAGACACTTTGCCAGGCAATCGGAATCAAAAACGTTGTAGAAGTCGATCCGCTTGATATTAAAGCCGTTGAAAAAGCAGTGAAAGAAGAAACTGCAAGAGAAGAGCTTTCAGTAATTATTACCAAGAGACCTTGCGTTATGATTGTTAAGCAGACTGAACCTCCATTTGAAATCGGTGAAGACTGCAGGAACTGCAGGCAGTGCATGAAGATCGGATGCCCTGCTATCGAATACAGGGATGGAAAGCCATTCATCATTAAGGACAGCTGCACCGGTTGCGGTCTGTGCTCGCAGGTATGCAGCTTTGACGTTATCAAAGCCTGCAGAAAGGAGGCCAAGTAATGAAAGCTAAGAAAAACATTCTTATCGTAGGCGTTGGCGGTCAGGGTACACTGCTTGCCAGCGTACTGCTTGGAAACCTGGCACTTTTAAGAGGTTTTGATGTAAAACTTTCTGAAGTTCACGGAATGTCACAGCGTGGAGGAAGCGTTGTTACACATGTAAAAATAGACGAAGAAGGTGTTAATTCTCCTCTAATCGAAAAAGGTGATGCAGATGTTATCATCGCTTTTGAAAAGCTGGAGGCCTACAGATGGCTGCCTTATCTTAAGGAGGGCGGCACAATGTACGTTAACACTCAGGAAATTGTACCTATGCCGGTTATTTTAGGGCAGGCAAAGTATCCGGAAAACATAGATGAGGTGCTAAAGGCGAACGCCGGCAGCATCAAAGCCTTCGACGCTCATCAAATCGCAGAGGAATGCGGAAGCGTTAAGGCGGTAAACGTTGTTCTTCTGGGTGCTGCTTCAAACAGCATGCCGTTCACAGACGAAGAGTGGATTAAGGTGATTGAAGAAAACGTTAAACCTAAGTTCGTAGAACTGAACAAAAAAGCATTCAAATTTGGAAAGGAAGTATAGATCCCATGATTTGGAACAAGGAAATGGAATGCGCGGACAGAGAAACCATGCGCGCACTTCAGCTGGAGAAGCTGCAGAAAACTGTAAAGTATGAGTACGAAAATGTAGCGCCTTACAGAAAGAAGATGGACGATGCCGGTGTTAAACCGGAAGATATCAAAACTCTGGAAGATATCAGGAAGCTGCCTTTTACAACTAAGGAAGATTTAGCAGCTAACTATCCAAAGGGGCTGTTTGCGGCAAAGGATGAAGATATTGTCAGAGTTCATGCCTCATCAGGAACCACAGGAAAACCTAAGATTGCAGGATACACAAGAGGCGACCTGGAAATCTGGGGCGAATGCGTGGCAAGAGCGCTTACATGTGCAGGTCAGGACAAAAACTCAGTGATTCAGATTGCATACGGGTATGGTTTATTCACAGGAGGTCTGGGAGCACATATCGGTGCAGAGACTATCGGTGCAACAACAATCCCTATGAGCAGCGGTAACACAAAGAAACAGATTATGTTCATGAAGGATATGAAGAGTACCGCATTCTGCTGCACGCCTTCATACGCGCTGACAGTTGCAGAAGGACTTGCAAAGGAAGGCGTAGATCCAAGTGAACTTTCTCTTCAGGCAGGTATCTTCGGTGCAGAACCCTGGACTGAAGGTATGAGAGAAAACATCGAAAAAGGTCTCGGTCTGAAGGCATATGACATCTATGGCCTTACTGAAATTATCGGACCGGGAGTTTCAATCAGCTGTGACGAGCACAATGGAATGCATATTCAGGAAGACTACTTCTATCCTGAAATCATCGACCCTGAGACATTAGAACCGCTTCCTGACGGAGAAATCGGCGAACTGGTATTTACTACTTTGGGAAAAGAAGGTTTCCCAATGATCAGATACAGAACAAGAGACCTTTGCTACCTGATGAGAGACAAGTGTGCATGCGGTAGAACTACTGTAAGAATGGGTAAGATTCTTGGCAGAACTGACGATATGCTTATCATCAGAGGAGTTAACGTATTCCCTTCACAGATTGAGGAAGTTATCTCCAGATTTGAGGAACTGACAATCAACTACATGATTTATGTAGGAAGAGAAAATAACAAGGATACCTTTGATTTAGAGGTTGAACTTGCACCTGGTCTGGAAATCGACGATATCGGTTTCGTTGAAAACTTAAGATCAAGAGTCGACCATGCTCTTCGTGATATGCTTGGAATCGGCTGCAAAGTCAAGTTCCTGAACGCAGATACTCTTCCGAGAAGTGAAGGTAAAGCTGTAAGAGTTAAAGACACTAGAAAGCTACACGATAAATAAGGAGGTGGCACAATGTTAATTAAACAGGTATCCGTATTCGTTGAGAATACAACAGGCAGACTACACAAACTGACTAAAATTCTTGCCGATGCAAATATCGATATCATTGCCAGCACAATTGCGGAAACTACCGACTTCGGTATTCTTCGCTGCATTCTTCCTGATCCGCAGGCAGGTGCTGAACTGCTGAAATCCAAGGGATTTAATGCAAGCTTAACAGATGTTATCGCGGTTTCAATCGAAGACAAGGTTGGTGGTTTTGATGCTGTACTGGCAGAGCTTGCAGATGCTGAGATCGGCGTTAAGTACATCTATTCAACAGTTAAAAATGCCGGTGGCAACGCGGTAATCGTTATGAAACCGGAAGACCCCGCAAAGGCAGTTGAGGTGCTGACGGCCAAGGGAATCAAGCTCGTTTCAATTGAAGACTTCATGGCATAATGTTGAAATAGATTCAGGCAAATTGTCAAATTAAACAGGATATACGTAAAAAGGAATCTGTTTTCTTAGCAGATTCCTTTTATGTCTTAATTCTATTTTACATCCGTTATTTTTACAGACGATGTTCTACAGGCACTCCATTGCTCCGCAGCCTCCGATGGAATGTTTTACTCTGTCCTTCTCTTCTGCAGTTTTTGCATCATTCCAGTTGTCCATAGTACCTACAAGATAGCCTGTGATTCTTCTGATTCTCTCGAAAGGAACGTCCTCCAGATAGTATTTCAGATCAACGTAATCGCCATCAACTGTAACTTCAACATGTTTTGGCTTTCTTCCATTCTTTTCAGTAATATAATCTACATACGCCTGTTTTTCCTGATCACTCATCGCAACATTTGATACAACTGTCATTTTTCTAATCCTCCTGTAGTATATTCCGCCCGTCTGTTTCAGCCGGTGTTTTTTCTTTTATGTTTAAGTCAGTTATTATAAATTAATAATTCTCTGCGTTAAGCTCGAAATAGCTCTGCGGGTGATTACATGTCGGGCAGACCTCAGGTGCGGCAGTACCCATAACGATATGTCCGCAGTTTCTGCACTTCCAAACCTTAACCTCGCTCTTTTCAAATACCTCTTTAGCTTCAATGTTGTCAAGAAGCTTGCGATAGCGTTCTTCATGATGTCTCTCGATTGCTCCCACAAGACGGAACTTTGCAGCCAGTTCAGGGAATCCCTCTTTTTCGGCAGTTTTAGCAAAACCCTCATACATATCCGTCCACTCGTAGTTTTCTCCGTCTGCAGCTGATTTCAGATTCTGAGAAGTGTTTCCGATGCCGTTAAGCTCCTTAAACCACATCTTTGCATGTTCCTTTTCATTATCTGCTGTTTCCTGGAATATAGCCGACATCTGCTCGAACCCTTCCTTCTTCGCAACTGAAGCGAAATAAGTATACTTATTTCTTGCCATTGATTCTCCTGCAAAAGCAGCTTCTAAGTTTTTCTCAGTCTGTGTACCTGCGTACTTGTTAGCCATTCTTTCTTCCTCCTTATTATTGACAATCCTCGCAAAGGTAAAATACCTTCAAATCATATGATATTTCTCCTCCACCTAGTTTATCCGCAATTTCTTCAGAATAATCACGCAACCTGATATCCGACAGCTTTCCACATTTTCTGCATATCATGTGATCATGTCTGTCCTCTGCGCGATCGTATCTGTCCGGTGAACCCTCCATGGATATCCTTCTCACCATTCTGTCAGCAACAAGCTGATTCAGGTTGTTATATACCGTCGCCAGAACAACCTTCGGATAACCTTTCTTCATCTCAAGATAGATTTCCTCTGCTGTCGGATGACAGTACGAACTGTTGACGATTTCCAGAATTCCTTTTGCGTACTTAGTCATAAAGTCCTCTTTCCTTAAAATTAGAATTAGAGTTGTTCTAAATTTAATTTAATAATACACTATTGGTCAAGCGTTGTCAAGATATTTTGCATTGTTTTAATGCGAATCATAATTCTTGCCTGGTAACATTTTTATCAAATGCAGGACATTTTTGGTTTTTCAAAAAATAACGTACCACTAATTTTAGAGAGGCTTCATATATACCGAACTTTGTTGTATATTACATGCAAATACAGTTAAAATATGGAATAAACTGCAAGCGCATACTGCAATATATTGAAAGTATTGTATGATTATGGCTGACACCAAAGCCATTAGCAGTTTCAGGCAGCCAGTTTCCAATCAATTTACGATTATCGTGGCCATATCTGAGTGTTCTGTGGTACTTAAAAATTTAAAACCATCATTTTAGGCTACAAGTGATAGCATCATTCTCGTCATAGTGACTCGTGCCATGTATATCTCACATTTTTCTCATTATTGCGAAAATTTGTCTTAATTTTATGATAATTCGCAGGTTATAATGAGAGTATATGCATAAGTCATATTAATCGATCTTCTCGATGGTAAATGTTATGTAGGAATCAGCCTGGCAACACTTTATCGAAAAATAAAGAAATTCGGACTTTGAGAAAATACCTTGTCATTGACAAACATATCAGTATAAAGCTATAATAAAATATTGTTTCAGATTGGAGGTAATTCTATTATGGAAAATAAATTTCAGTATTATTTAAGAGTATTCAGAGAAGCCAGTTTTGGCAAGTTTTTCAAGGTGTTGAACACCGCACATGAACGTTCGGGAAAGAACAGAGTCTTTCTGTTTTTTGATATTCTCAACTGCATGAGAAAGTATGGTGCAGGCTATAACGATTACGTTATCTTTGAGTTCTGGAATCTCAAGCCTGAGCAGAGAGACACCTATATGACCCGATTCAGAAGCAAAAAGTTCATCATGTTCATGAACGATCACAACTATGCTCACTATTTTGACAACAAAAATGAGTTCAATGAAAAGTTTAAGGACTTCATCAAGAGAGAGTGTCTTGATATGGAAACTGCTTCAAAGGAGGATGTGATCAGCTTCTTTAATACCAGGAAGAAGATCTTCTGCAAGATGAAGGATCTCACCTGCGGAATCGGTGCCGAGAAGCTTATCACTGAGGATTTCAAGGACGGAGAAGAATTCTACAACTATGTAAAGGAAAAAGGCTTTGCCACACTTGAGGATGTAATCGAAAACCACCCTGATATTGACAAGATTTATCCGTTCTCAACCAACACAATGAGAATAATAACTTTAGT
>JALENF010000077.1 GCA_022767945.1 Bacillota bacterium | reverse complement strand
CGCTGATACTGTTTCAGACGGTCCTTCTGCACCTTTTCTTCATTTTTGGTAAGTTTGATAGCCACTGTATCTGCTCCTTTTACTTCAGTGCTTCTTTGTCAGGCCATCTCTCAGCGATCAGGCTTGACTTAAGCCCTGTTTCATTAGGTTCAAAGCAATCCGCAAGGATTTCCCAGCCAAGATCAAGCGCATCCTCCAGAGGAATGTTCACTCTCAGATCCATCAGCTTGCTTTCGAAAAGCTTACCGAACTTCAGCAGCTTGTCATCCCACTCTGTCATAAGGAATCCCATTGATTTCTTTTCAAGAGAGTCCTTATACTGCGCATAGAGCTTAATCATACCGTCCATTAGTGCACGGTGGTCATCTCTGGTATCTCCATTAACGTTCTGCTTAAGTCTAGACAGGGAACCGAACGGTTCGATATGTCCATTCTTCAGGTAATACTGACCCTCTGTGATATATCCTGTATTGTCTGGAACCGGATGAGTTACATCATCTCCCGGCATTGTTGTAACACCAAGGATTGTAATGGATCCGGCACCCTCGATATCTACAGCCTTTTCATAACGGGAAGCAAGTGCACTGTACAAGTCTCCAGGATAACCACGGTTAGAAGGTACCTGTTCCATAGTAATGGCAGTTTCCTTAAGTGCATCAGCAAAGTTGGTCATGTCTGTAAGAAGAACAAGAACCTTCTTGCCGACAAGTGCAAACTGCTCTGCTACAGCAAGCGCCATATCAGGTACAAGTGTACATTCTACTGTAGGGTCTGAAGCGGTATGAATAAACATTACCGTGTGGCTCATTGCACCGCCCTTTTCAAGGGTTTCACGGAATGCAAGATAGTCATCGTACTTAAGTCCCATACCGCCCAGTACGATAACGTCTACTTCTGCCTGTAATGCGATTCTTGCAAGCAGCTGATTATATGGTTCTCCGGAAATAGAGAAAATAGGCAGCTTCTGGCTCTCTACAAGTGTATTGAATACATCGATCATAGGGATACCTGTACGAATCATATTCTTCGGCAGGATACGCTTCGACGGATTAAATGACGGACCGCCGATAGGTATCATATTTTCTGTAAGAGCCGGTCCGTTATCTCTAGGTACACCGGCACCGTCGAAAATTCTTCCAAGCAGATTCTCTGAGAAAGAAACCATCATAGGTTTTCCCAGGAATCTTACTTCATCATTAGTTCCAACACCCTGTGCTCCGGCAAATACCTGAAGAGAAACAAGGTCCTTATCAAGTTTAATAACTGTTGCATAACTGTCGCCAACAAGCGCGAGGTCACCATTTCTGACTCCCTCAGCTTTTACTGTAACTACGTTGCCGACAATAGATTCAATTTTTGTATATACCTTTTGCATCTTTTGCCTCCTAGTTTACAGCCTTAGCGTTATAGAAATCTATAATCTTCTGTTTCTGAGCATCGAACTCCGGTGTGTCCATACGAGTTCCGTGCCAGTCAAGGAATTCCTGTCTCAGCTGGTTAAAGAATGCTCTGATTTCTTTCTTTTCATCAAATTCAAAGTCAGTAAACAAAACATCATACATTACGTCAAATTCTATTCGCTGTCTCTTCGGTGGACATGCAGCATCGATAGCATCAAATGAGTTCTGCTGCAGATATACCGCATCAAGAAGTTCACCCTTCTGATATGTTATATAGTCTTCAGAAGAAGTACCTTCTTCACCGACTACCTTCATCATCTGGTTAACTTCGACGCTCTTTCTTAATATTGCACGAGCATCGTTTACTCTGTCCATATCAACTACTCCGTCATATTTTGACCATGAATCGATAGGGTGTATTGCAGGGTACTTACGTGCATCGGAACGTTCTCTTGAAAGTCCGTGGAAAGCACCAACTACCTTTAGAGTTGCCTGAGTAACCGGTTCTTCAAAGTTACCGCCTGCAGGTGATACGGATCCTCCGATTGTAATGGAAGAGATTCTGCCATCTTTCAGGCGTACCTTTCCGGCTCTTTCGTAGAATGCAGCAATTGTTGATTCAAGATAAGCAGGGAATGCTTCATCCCCGGGAATCTCTTCAAGTCTACCTGACATTTCTCTCATTGCCTGCGCCCAACGACTGGTTGAGTCGGCAAGAAGCAGAACGTCCAGACCCATCTGCCTGTAGTATTCAGCAAGTGTTACCGCTGTGTAGCATGATGCTTCTCTCGCAGCTACCGGCATAGATGAGGTATTACAGATGATGATTGTTCTTTCCATCATGGAGCGTCCTGTTTTAGGGTCCTCCAGTTCGGGGAATTCCTTCAGGATTTCTACAACCTCACCTGCACGTTCTCCACAGGCTGCCACAATAACGATATCGGCTTCTCCGTATTTTGCTTCAGAGTGCTGAAGTACAGTCTTCCCTGCACCGAATGGTCCCGGCACACAGAATGTACCGCCCTTGGCAACCGGAAGGAATGTGTCGATTGATCTCATCTGTGTTACAAGCGGTTCACTAGGGCGAAGTCTCTCAGCATAGCATTTGTTTGCCTGTTTGATTGGCTGTGTGATTACCATGCTCAGTTCTTTTTCTTCTCCCCTGCCGTTCTCAATTACGCAGATTGTTGACCTTACGTGATATGAGCCGGCGTCATTAATTGACTTAACCTTCCAGTCACTGCCTTTAAGTGTGAAAGGTACCATAATCTGATTCGTGAATCGGAATTCGGGAACACTGCCGATGATTGAGCCGGCTTCTACGCTGTCTCCCACCTTAACACATGGTGTAAACTCCCATTCTCTATCCGGAATAGGATCAAGGTATACACCTCTTTCAAGGAAGAATCCACACTGCTCAGCAAGCTGTGGGAGCGGATTCTGAAGACCGTCGAATACCTGGGACAGAAGTCCGGGACCGAGTTCAACGCTCATCAGTTCTCCTGTAAATTCAACCGGATCTCCTACCTTTATACCATTTGACATTTCGTAAATCTGCATGCTGGCAACACCATTGTTGACACGAATAACCTCTCCTTTAAGACGCTTGCCGTCTACAAGGATATATCCTACTTCGTTCTTACGAACAGCACTGTCAAATTTAACATTAGCCAGGTTTCCGTTTATTCCAGTCACATATCCTGTTACTGTTTCCATTTATTTCGTCTCCTGTTATAAGTTATAAACCTTTGCCTGTACGGTATCGAAAAGATGCTTGAATTCAGCTTTTCCTTTCGACTGTACAAAGCAGCTCTGACGTTCCAATAATTTAAGTTTAATCGCATAGCCGAACAGATATACATCGTTGAAGATATTTGCTCCTATAATGTCATCAATAACCTTAAACTCATTTTCGAGCAGGATTTTTTCGGCTTCCAGCGGATTCTTTGCCTGAATAGCGGCCTGTGCAATCTGAGTGTTTTCTATATACTTGTCATATTCAGCAGTATATGATCTTCCCTGAAGAGCACTTCTCTGAGAGTTAAGCTCCTTCTTTAGATTCTTATAGAAATCCGCCCATTTTCTGACAGCGGGACCCTCTTCAGAATCAAGTGTAAGATTCTTCAGTATTTCAAACTTGTCCCCGCTGACATTGCCCTCGCACATTACCAGGAATTCATCATAAGTCATTGGCATATCTCCGTCAGCAGATATGTCCGGCAGACTTGAAATCAGATAATAAAGCAATGCAGCCATAACTTAACCTCCTCTTAGAAATCCATATTTCTAAAGAAAGGCTTCAGCATCTGCATAATCTCATCATCTGAACAGTCGAAGTATCCTGATCCGTCTTTCGATGCAAGGCGGAAACCAGCTGAAATACCCTTCACCGGCTTTATT
>JALENF010000062.1 GCA_022767945.1 Bacillota bacterium | reverse complement strand
TTTTTGCCGGGTCGAGTAGACATACCTTTCACAAGGTACGCCCCTCTACAGATCCGGACGTGCGGCTTTCCCGCATCCGGCTCCTCATATGGCTAATCGTATGTCTGATCTCTGTGTATCTGACACTTTTCTCCTTGAAATCAGTTTCCTCGTCATGCCAATCTCTGTGTATTGGACAAGTTTCTTTCTCGGATATTGCCACATGTAGTTCCCTTCCCTCCAGTGGCATTACCCACCTTCAACGGTACTATGGAACTATCCGACTACCTATATTTCTTTTGTCTCTCTTTCTTTTATTGACAAGACATACTCTGCTCCTTTTTTTCTAAAGCTAAGAAAATATAGGCTCTCTCCAGTTGACATACAATCCTTGTATTACATGAACAGGTCCTTCCGACGCCGCGGAGCTGTTTGAAATCTCACCTTAACGATAAACCCACATGTTGCCTTCCCCTCAGACCACAGAGTCGGCACTCCGATTTATGGTATTTCGGCGCTCAATTGCTGTCCCTGCAACCTTGCTGTCTACGCTTAGCCCATTACATTACTGTAATACACTCAAGACTCGCTTCAAATGCTGTGGTTAGCAGCTTATTTGACAGGATTTCCACCTGCTGGATTGTACGCCCTTTGCTGGACGCACGGTCTGACACCACTGTGGAGGCCTCTTTCACTTTATTTCTTATGCTTTTTACCAATGCAGACCAGCAATGCTGCCGCTGCCAGGACCACTGCACCTGCAGCAATGAGACAGATTCCGACGGTCCGACTGATGTCTTCGATTCCGAGAATCGGTGCATTCGGATCATTCCCCTCCTCAGCGGGCGAAGAACTGCTGCCCGGAGACGGACTTGTTTCTGAAGGTGTTTCGGAGGGTGTTTCCGAAGGCATCTCTGACGGTGTTTCGGAAGGCGTCTCTGACGGTGTTTCCGAAGACGTCTCTGACGGCGTTTCTGAGGGCGTCTCTGAAGGCATTTCCGAGGGCGTCTCTGACGGTATTTCCGAAGGCGTTTCGGAAGGTATTTCTGAGGGCTCCTCTGAAGATGTTTCTGTTTCCATCATTTCTGCAAGCACATAATACCTGCTTCCATCCGTTTCGAACCGGATCTGACCTGCCTCAGACCGCACAGACAGCTCTCTTACACTTCCGCTTTCATCCAGAGAAAATGCTGTCGGTCCATTCCCAAAGCCGGGAATTGTTATGCAAACAGCCGCACCGTCTGCAGGAATCCTGGCTCCGTTCCTGTCTTCAAAATAAATCTCAAACGGTCTGATATTGCTCCCCTTTTGTTCCATACATTCAGAGAGCCATCTCCATGCCTCTGTTTCCTGCTCAGTGATCGGATAAACAACCAGAGTCAAAGCATTATCCGGAATACCGATGACCTGAATCAGGGTTCCATCCGGCAGCCTGATCTCGCTGCTTCCATCCTGAACAGGCGCCTTACCGGCATCTGTCTGCGGCCCGATATAGACAGCATATACTCCAATATCGGTTTGTTCCTGCTCTAAAGTAATATTCCCGGCATTACAAACCATACCGAAACATATTGTCAGCATGCAGACCAGCAAAAATGAAATCATCCGTTTCATTGTGCTCCTCCTTTCCTGGTTGTTGTGTTCCTGTGACTGCTCCCTGCACAGCGATTCACGCTGAAACAATTCAAACATGACATTATCCTTTTCATTAAGGCATATCCCCGATCGCGGTGTTTATGACAACTGCGCCTGCGCTGTAGTAGGTTTCAGGTTCATAGCCCATGATCTTCAGTCTGACGGTGGTTCCCACCGGAAGATTCCCGGAAAGCATCACATCCTTGACATATTCCCCCGGCTGAATCAGACCTGTCTCACCCAGCGTGCTGCCGGTTTCATCCAGTACCCGAAGCTTGATCCAGACCTGATTTTCAGGAGGGTTTGTCAGGTAAACGATGGCAGCGCTGTCTTCCATGACTACATTCCCGCAAACCGAAAAGCGATAGCCCATTCCCTCCTTCCAGGGAGAGATATATCCAAGTGCTTCCGGCACCTCCGGTACGTCTGCCACAGCGGCGGGATCAAAGGACGGCGGCGCAAATTCCGCGCTTTCCCGTTTTTCGCCAAAAAAGAGGACGACAGCCATAACAGTCAGTATCACCGCAAATATCCCAAAAAGAACGCGAATCAGATCATTTTTTTTCGGTTTCTGTTTCATGATGCATCTCCCGGCAATCATTCGTAAGTATCATTGATTCGCCTGTAAGAATCAGTCGGCAAGCCCTCTCACCGCACTGCTGTTTATTTCCTCATAATGGTAACAGTGATCGTTCCGAGCTTCTGATTGGCATCGATGGCCGCGCCGCTGATGCCGAAGCCTGCTGTAGCTGACGGAGCTTCGGAAACCTCCGTGCCCTCAGCTGTAGCAAGCTCCAGTATATTGTCGTTTACGGTTCCGCTGGCTTCGGTGAAGGTTCCGATGATACCGCTGCCGGTCGATTCGGCAGTAAAATCCAGGGCTGCCGTTACAGCTACATTGGAGTGGTTGGTAACGGTGATCGCGGGCGTATTGGTCGACCAGCCGCCATCTGTCGCGCCCTCATAAGTATGAGTAGCAGGGTTCCATGTGCCATCCGACGGACCGTAATAGGTGAATTCCATCGCCTCCCAGACCACATCCACGGAAATCTTCGGTTCCTTTTGGGTTCCGCTGACATAAGTACCGTTTACAGTGATCGATTCAGACGGAGTTCCGCTATATACAGACCACGTTTCTGTATTATAAGTATACAGATTTTTACCGTCCGTGGGGAGGAGCAGATCAGCGGTTTGATCGTGATTCATACCATCATGGAACATTAACCCATCAAGCATACCAGGTACTGTAGGAATTTCTACACAATAAATCGAACCTTCAACCAATGTCATGTCAATACCGGGCCATGTGGTACTAACATCGCCCCAGTAATGTACCTTCACTGACTCCCAGCCTTGCGTGTTGTCAAAGTAGATCATTACGGTGTCTGCCGCAAACGACATGACAGGCAGAGCTGCGATCATGATGAGTGCTAATACAACTGAAATCAATTTTTTCATAGATTTATCCTCCTAATGTGATTTTGCAATACTCACAGTGACCGAGCCGACCCTCGTCATAACAGTAACGGTATCAGTCAGGGTTCCGGCCAGAGTCAGCGTGGTAGTACCGGTCAGCTCTGCCGCATCAACTGCTTTATTCTCTGCAGAAGGCAGTGTGATACTGTCCGCCGAAAGCTGACCATTCACTGTATTGTATAAATCCAGTGCCTCAAATGCAACGGAAGCAGTGATGCCAACATTAGAGTGATTGGTCACAGTGATGTCGTTGCCGCTTGCTGCCCATGAAGGCTGGGTTCTGATGATATAGGTATGCGTAGCAGGATCCCAGATTCTGCTGCCGCTGACAGAGTAAGTAAACTCCATCGCGCCCCAGACGATGTCGACGCTGAGCTTATCAGGTGCAGAAACACCATCCACATACTTTGCATGCACATCAATATCCTGGGTACCCGGCGCAGTATCAAGATTTGCTGAAAATGCGGCTGTGCTCATGACCAGAACCAGCACAAGAGCCTGTAAAGCAGCTGCAATTTTTCTCATCTCATTCACTCCTTTCAATTGATATGCTGCCTTTTGGCAGCATATCAGGGCTGTACCGTAACGGTAATTTCGGCAAGGGTATCCACCATTGCCTTTTCGCCCGTTTTCGGGTCATAGCTAAGGATCCGGAACTTAGCGTCATAAACGCCTTCCCGGAGCTTCTTCGCGGAATCCTCCAGCAGTTCCAGTTCACTGACCTGATGACCCGGCAGGATCGTTCCGGACTGTGCGACAACCGTATCCTTAATTTCAATGCGAAGAACAATGTCCTGCGTTGACTTGCCGGGGTTTGCATAGTTCAAATACGCCATTCCATCCGACAGATCAATGGTAACCCGGCTCTCATACTCGATGCTGATGGCCCCGCCTCCCTCCGGCGCGTTCAGCTTTGTTTCATCATCACCGGTGATGGGATAGGCATTCTGCTCCGTCTTCCGGGGTGCGTAATCCGGGATCAGCGTATCGCTGTTCTGGCGAAAAAACAGTGCCCATATCGTCACTCCGGCACAGATCACAATGCCGATGACTAACAGAACAATGATCAGCCAGGTTTTCTTTTCTTCATGCTTTCCGATCATTTCAACTCTCCTTCTTTACGTTTCCCGGGATTTGATCCCTCGCTTATCGCTCAACGCTTCTGAAGCCGGAAACGCCCCGCCCGGCAGTTGAAATCGTTACGGTCACCGTACCGATGGGGGTATTCTTCATCGGCTGGTCAGGCTTTCCGGAAAGAATCAGTCTGACACTGCTGTTCTCACCTGCAGGCAGGCTCAGGATGTCGTTCGTAAGGCTTTCAAACACAACACTGATGCCATCCGCTCCTTCTGCCGGAGCATAGGAAAAGGCAGCATCCACCTCTGCGGTACCGTTGTTTTTCAGGGTGATCACACCACCATCGGTGTTCCAGCCTTCCCCCTCGTAGCTGTGAGTGGCCGCGTTCCAGTCACCGTCCGTATAGGTGAACTCCATAGAGCTCCAACTGATATCCACGCTGATCCTGTCAGCAGAAGGTGCTGCAATGCTTGCAGTAACATTGGTTCCATGGTCACCAGCGGAGGATGCGGCACAAACCACTGTAGAAGCAGATAAGCTACCGGCTGCTGCTACGATCAATGCAAAAAGCATAGACAGCATTTTTTTCATATTTTATTCTCCTAATAAATGCATTTACGCCCTTATAAGCCGCAGCTTGTTATCATGAAATCATTATCTCTCAAATAATGCTGTATGAAATACCATCGTACCGCTGTAATCACCTGCAATATCAGAAATAATCTGATCACAAAGGACATTCTGATTCAGGGCAAGCGTCACAGGCTGACTTTTTCCAACTGCGTCGTACAGGAAGGTACAGAGATGAAAACCGTAAGTTCCCGGTTCAGCAGTATCATTGATAGCTTCATAGCGGTTGATATTACCTGCGTTTACCGGGGTATCATAGACATCATAAAAAATAGAGAAGGGATTCGCCGCATTCTTTTGCGTGATGTAGAACGTACCTGCCGGTGCAGCGCTGTCTTTTACATAAACAGTTACTCCCTGGTTGCTCTTGAGGTTAAGCTCGGTCGCCGTTACATTAAAATCGCAGAATACATAGTGGTCGGTATCCTTGGAATCAGGCTGTGTCAGTGCGCCAAAGGAAACTGCCTGCGGGATTGAGATAATATAGCTTACTTCTCCGGCGTCTTCGATATTCGCGGTTATCTCTGTATTACCGTCTACCGTCATTTCTGTGATGGTGTTTGTTGCTGCCGTTACGGGCATAACAAGTGTTGCAGCAAGTACAACTGCAGTCAATGCTGCAAGGTTCTTTCTTGTTCTCATAATTATCATCCTTTCTTATCTTAATTTATAAAGAAAACCGTTTCCCGGCTTTACTTAACAATTAGTTTGAATTCCGACTCGGCGGCATTCAGACGTGAATGCGATTCATCAAGTGTAACACACTGAAACAGTACGATTGCTGTATACTCTCCCGCATCAAGACTCTTTTCCAACGGAACATCGGAAAGACCGAAGCCCGGCTCCAGCAGCTCGGAGCGATAGAGCACCGTTCCATCCGCGAGCTTCAGAGTGACGAAAAAGCCGCAGGTGTTCGCAGTTGGATTCCCTATGCTCATATGAAGGCTTTTATCTCCCGCTTTCATCACAGCCGTGCTGTAACCCGGGATCTGGATCTGCGTATCCTGCAAAGCGGGCACATCCTTATTCTTCAGTCCGGTATCCCAACCGTCCGTAACCTTGCCAACAATTCCATCCGGCTTAACATCCGGAGCTATGGCAGGATTGCCTTGACGGAAAAACAGAGCCCAGACCGTCACCGCAAGGCAGACCACAATGCCGATGCTCAGAAATATAATTAGCTTATTCTGATTCTTCTCCTTATCTCTTCTGTCACTCATACTGCGATGCTTCCTCCATATCATAACCAGACGTCTGCTCTTCCGGCTTCGTGCCTCAGTCGTATACTGGTCTCTATTATAGTGTGTTTCGTCAAATTACGCAAGTGTATTTGATGTTTTTTCCCTTTTTACATCAAAATGTCTAATTTATGTGACGAATCAACATCATCTACCGAATTTACGGTTTCTGATCCTCTTTATTAGGCCAAACGCCCGACAGCAGCCTCTTGCAGCCATTTTTTGCCGGTTCATCCCATATCCGGTATCATCCGCCTCACTGGTTTCCGTTTACCATTCTGGCAAAGTAGAGTGCCAGTGCCTTTTCTGTGTCAGTGGTGTTTCGATAGGAGCGGATCTGTGAAATGTCAAACAGAAAACAGCCGCAATGTCCCTTGAACGTCGGGAAGCAGATCACCTCCAGATAGGTATCGATCTCTGCGCTGTAATCGATGATCTGCAGGGTTTCTCCGAACAGTGCGGCACGTTCATAGCTTCGCAGCCACTTGGCATCCATGTTGGGAAACAGACTGCCGAAGGTTTTTCCGATCAGCTTTTCCAACGGCAGCTTTTCTAACTGCGCCAGAGCAGGATTGCCGTACCGGAATACCCAGTCAATCGCATGACACCCGCTGTCGAATACCATCTCAATATCCGCAAATGCAAAGGGAATGGTATCAAACAGACGATAATGCGCGTGATACTGCTCTTCTGTGGCCGGTATTCCCTCCTCATTGAAGCCGCGAATCATATCCTTCTGTTTTGCAAGGAGCTGTGCATGAATCTCCTTTTTGTTCCGCACCACATAATCCAGAGATTCGCCGTTGCACAGGTTTATTTTGTCTGTGATGCTGTGAATCGCCAGTGCCGATACCAGGCAACCCTTTTTGCCGGGGTCTGGCACGTAATGGCTACATCCGCTTTATAAATTGGTTCAATGATATCTCTCAATATATTTTGCTGATTCCCTTCATCTCCAGCATTAGTAAATTCATACTTCTCTGAAAGTTCAATTTTTAACATTTCATACACTTCAAAAAACTCATCTTGAAATGGCATAATTACAAACACATTACTTTTATCACCCATACTATTTACTCTCCTTTTTATAATCTACTCACTCATTCTTCTAAAGACTATTCGAACAGATTTGATCCACTTCGCATCATTACTTATCCATAAGTCCATTGTTAGTACCAAGGGGCTGCACCCAGAGGTTAGGACGTTCTGGCAAATATTGATGGGGTGCAAATGATTCGGGAGAAACTCACGGATAAAGACTATGGATTGAATAATTCTTGATCCATAAGTTACTCCTTTCCTTTACCTACATCATTTCATTGAATACCACAATTTTGTGACCTTCTTGAATGTTGTAGGCTTCTTAATATGATGAGGCAGTTCAATCTTGTCATCATCTTTCAAATAGTAATAAACTACTGACCTAATATTAGGATTGTTATTAATCATCATAAAAAGATGCTCATCATTTGCAGGTGACAGTCCAACAATTTCAAGCTGACCACTAATAGCCTTAAATAAATCTTTTTTATCTCTTGTGTCCACTTCGAGCAATTCACCGTTTTTGCCGGGGTCTGGCACTTTTTCCGCTATACATCATTTCTACCATCATGAATCCTAATGGTAAATATCTCATAGTAGAAAGTGTCAATGCCCTCTCGGGCTTATACATCATTTCTACTTTTCTTGATGGATTAGTAAACTGTTATAGAGAACGTTTTGTCAATGCCCTCTCAGGCTTATACCTCATTTCTACAACCGATGCCTTCAATGAGATCTGTAACCTTGTTGTAGTATCAATGCCCTCTCGGGCTTATACATCATTTCTACGACAAGTACCATGAATACTATGATTAATTTATTAATGTATCAATGCCCTCTCGGGCTTATACCTCATTTCTACGTACGTTACGAATTAAATCCAGAACAGAATGGAAATTATCTGGTATCAATGCCCTCTCGGGCTTATACCTCATTTCTACTCGAGGCGTTCAGAACAAACAACTTGTCAAGCCGTTACATGTATCAATGCCCTCTCGGGCTTATACCTCATTTCTACCGAGACTATGCCATATTTCTATGGACCGAGTCTACGGTGTATCAATGCCCTCTCGGGCTTATACCTCATTTCTACAGCAGAACTGAGTTTGTGAATCAGATGCCAGAGTTAAAGTATCAATGCCCTCTCGGGCTTATACCTCATTTCTACGGTACCCCTTCAAAAGCCTAGGTTTTATGCGGTTTCCAGAGCCTGTTTTTGCAGGTATTTATCAGAATATTCTGACAACAGCAGTTTTTCGTGCATGTTAACATTTTGGACA
>JALENF010000022.1 GCA_022767945.1 Bacillota bacterium | reverse complement strand
TTTAATACGTTTTTTACCGCGTTAGTGTAGCTCATGACCCTGGCATACTTCTTCATAGTTCTGCTATTACTCAGCCATGACTTTTCCATGGGTCTGCTATAGCCCTGCCGTGACTTTACCATAACCCTGCCGTGACTTTACCATAACCCTGCCGTGACTTTACATGGTTGTCGAGCTCTTTGTCTTTTCAGGAATACTATTATTATTTATTGCTCCTTGCGCCTTGCTCCTTGCTCCTTGTGCCTTGCAATTATGACTGCATAATGCCCTCGTTTTATGCATCCGCCATATTCTTCTTCATTTCGGTCATTATATGGCATTTTTTGGCATGTTTTGATAGATTTTGATTCAAACATGGCGGAAACGCCCGCCATAATCAATACAAAAATATGGCATATATGGGGTTTGAAGTTAATATTGCAGAACTGTTACTCCGGATTGCCAGCCGATGGGTAATGTTGATATCAGCATCTTATGGTAATTGTAAAATCTAAGAATAAATATAAATTATTTGTGAATTTTTATTCACAGAATGCACTAATGCTTCTTGAAAAAATGTTTTTCCGCCATATTAGTTAAATTTCCCATAGAATCATGCCAAAATCCGCCATGATTACCACTAGATTTGATGCAAACATGCCGGAAACGCCCACGGATCCGGAGAATCTGATATAATATGGACATATCGAAAAATCGATATGTCCTACATAATAAAAAAAACACCCTCCGCAAAGGGTGCTCTCTCTGGTGGAGCATAGGGGGCTCGAACCCCTGACCTTTTGACTGCCAGTCAAACGCGCTCCCAGCTGCGCCAATGCCCCGTATTCATGACCTGAGTTTATTCTACCACATGATTACGGGGTTGTCACTAGCATTTAGTAATATATTCTTCTTACCAGTTCCTCTTCATATTCATTCCCGGTTAAAGCATAAACCCGATCAACTCATCATCATTATAGATGGCTCTTGGCTCCAGATAGTCGAATACTTTAGATTCCGCTAGGGAATACAGGTTGTTTTCCAGAAACCCCACCTGAGAATCCTTAAGCTTCAGATTAATAACTTCTTCAGAATTCCCTTACAGGAATTGTAGCATATAATTGGCTCAAGTTACTCTTTTTTCTCTCTTTTCCCTGTCGGCATATTAACAACAGAGGTCAGCAGCGAAACAATCCCTGAAAGTGCTGAGGCTGATGCTACAGCTAACCAGTCAACGCACGTTACACCTACAGTGTTTGTTCCGATAAGCGCAACTGCCGTCTGCGCCACAGTCTTGACAGCTCTGATTAAAGAATCCTTCCAATACGCCTTCATATTCCCACCTCCTATGTAGGTTCCCCTACAATATATGCCGAAGAACGTATAGAATCCACTGTCGCCGCGCACAACCGTGCAGATAAGGAAATACCTGAGGACGCAAATAATGTTTTCCTTTTCGACGTTAACAAAAAACCACCGCTTAACATTGAAAATTCAACGTTTAACGGTGGTTTTTCCATGGAGCTCCCAATGGGACTCGAACCCATGACCTGCGCGTTACGAATGCGCTGCTCTACCAACTGAGCCATGGAAGCATGTGGCAGAGGGAAAGTTTTGCGAAGCGAAAGCATACGCCCGCCCCCTAAATCTGCTCACGGCAGAACACTATGTTTCTTACGTGCACTCCTGCGAGCCGGCCATGCCAGCTTACGTGCGCGTATTCCTACGTGTCGGCGGTCGGACTTGTCAGACCGCCGGCGCGCAAGCTTATATCTGCTATATCATCTCGTAATTGCAACCCTTAAACTCTACGTCAAAGCGGCATATGCCCCTGTACTGACAGTAGGTGCAAGGAGATGTCTTGTCGGTTTTCTTCGGCTTAATCTCAATTCTTCCGCCAAGAAGCTCGTCAGCAATCCGCTTAAGCTGATCATCCACGTCAGCCTGAAGCTGGGCGAACTCATCCTCGTTCAGAAGAAAGTCCGAACCGGTTCCCTTAATTGTGCCGTCCTTGTTTTTTCTGAGCGGCACGATGTCAGAGTTTCCCCCAAAATCTCCGGCAATACTCCGGATAACATCAGGGTCGTCTACCATTATACCATTTAATTTAAAAAATTTCCTCAAATCTGATGAAATTTTTTCAGCAAATTTTTCACGGCTCGTCCCCGTCAGATCGCTTTTCGGGTCGTCTATCAGAAAATAAAACACTCCTGCAGGCTCTCTCCCTTCCGATGCCCTGCTTCCCTGCTGTGCCGCCTTCAGATACGTCATCAGCTGCAGTCTGTATCCGCCGCGGGCTTCACGGAGGTCAAACTTCTCGTTTCCTGTTTTATAATCGATTATTTTGACACGTCCGTTTTCCAGATAATCCACTCTGTCGATTTTTCCTTCTATGAATATTCTGCCCCGAACTCCGCCATCACTTCTGCTGCCGGTCACATCGGCATTCCCGTTCAGGCTGCACTCTATCTCGATGGCCGGAATCCGTCTTCCGCGCCCGAAAGGAACTTCAAACAGGCTGCTTTCAATCCTGCCTTCACGAACCTGTTCAACAATTCCCCAGCACGCATAAAATGCCTCTTCTGCAATTCGTTTCGTGCTGTATATTTCAGCATTGCTGAAAGAAAAAAGTCCTTCACGGTAGGCTGCGGTCTCTGATGCTACGATTTCATCCACATATTTTCTGCATTCCTCTTTTTCAACGGAATGCCAGGTGCCCTCATCGGTGAGCCTCTCGGAAAGCTTCATTATACATGCGTGATAAACGTCGCCGATTTCTCTCCCGCCTGTTTCGTACACGCGGCGTTCTTCCGGTCTCAGTCCAAAGCTGATGAAGTGAGAAAAAGGGCAGCGGCTGAAGGCTTCCATTCGGGACGGGCTCATCTTCAGTTCCAGGGGGCCGTCGGATGGTCGGGCGGCTTCGGCCGCGGCCGGGGTGTCAGCATCCGCAAGGCTATCAAAGCTAACTGCGCCCGCAAGTATGTCAGATTCTGCAGTCCCGACAAGGCCATCTGCGGCATCCCCTGACAGGGTCGCAGGTCTGCCGTACAGTTTTCGCACTAAATCTACGGGCAGGTTTTCCTGCTCGTTTGTGAAGTTGAAGCCTTCAAGCATTTTCTCCAATCTGTCCGGGTGCCGGTCTGCGTACCAGTCCATGACCGCGGACCAGCCGGAAGGCAGGTTTTCCCCTTTCTGCTTCCTGTGAATTGCATCGGCAAGATGTCTCAGCGTGCTCATTTCCCCACCAATCAGCTCCAGCACGTCATCTCTGTTCAGTACGTCCCGCTCAACCTTAAGCTCAGGGAAAATTCTCTTCAGCTCACCGATAATCTCAGAAGGTCTGACTGCATTGCCTTCAGTGTCCCCTGTGCAGTAGCTGAGCCAGAGGAAGTCAGTGGGTTTTGATAGATTTCGGTAGACAGCCAGTTTTTCCTCAAGCATGCGTACCTTCTCCACCTTGCAGATTTCCCTGCCCTCGTCGGCAAGTGATTCCAGCTCGGCCGCCGTGAAAAGATTCTGAGCCGGTGCGCCGGTAGGGAGAATTCCCTCGTTTGCCCCGAGCACCAGAACCGCGCGCACGTCGGCACTTCGCGTTCTCTGCATGGTGCCCAGCATCACCGAGTCGCCGGACTGAGGCAGCACGCCCACCTGAAGCTGTGACAGACCGATGGTGAGCAGTTCAATCAGGTTCTCTCCATTAAAGGCTTCTTCACCTATAAGTTCAACAATCTGATCCATCAGGCCGATAATGCTGCTCCAGATCTGGCGCGTTTCGTCAGCCAGGTCAATCAGCTCCAGTTCCTCCTGGGTTTGAATCAGCTCTTCGATTTTGGGTATCAGCGCCACGTCGTCCAGCAGGAAGCTGTAGAATGCAGCCATGAATTTCTCATATGTCAGAGGCTCGCTTTGAGTGCCCTCACCGGGAGTACCCGCTGCGCCGCGGATCAGCGACTCCAGCACAAGCAGTGGAGCCATGGCTTTCTGGCGAATCTTTTCTATCTCTGCCAGAGCCTCCTCGCCGTACTCAAAAGAGCCGCGCAGGAAAGGCTTCTTCCACATAGTTCCTTTGATACGGTATTTGTATATATAGTTCTCCAGCTTTTCAACCTCCTCGTCGGTCAGGTCGGTAAAGCCTGTTTTGAGAACCTTCAGAACGTCGCTGCTTCTATAGCCGTTGACAACGCTCTCCAGCAGCGCAATAACGTAGATTGCAATAGGTGAGTTCAGAATTGCCCTCTTCCTGTCGTCGAACAGGCTTATGCCGTACTCCGCAAAGACGCGACCTATAATTGACCCACGGGTTTCCACATCGTTGCAGATTACCACAATGTCGCGGTATCTCAGACCGCAGTCGCGAACCAGATGCAGGATGAAGGATGCCGCTGATTCAGCTTCGTTATATGCGTTGGCGGCCTCCACCAGAGTCAGCCCGCCATGGTCTGCACATGGCTTTTTGTTCAGGGCGTACAGCTGCCGCTCAATTTCCTTTACCGCGGCGCTCTTCTTCTCAGCGGCAAATTCGTCCGGAATCTGCTGTCTCGTCCAGTCGCTTCCCTTTTCCTCAGCTGCGGCCTGAAGCTTCGCCATTACTATATGGGAAAGCCTGAATATTTCCTCATCCGGACTGCCGCTGTCGCCTGTCAGCACCACGTTCACGTCCTCTGCAGTGCCAATCAGTTCGCCTATTACCGATATGGCCTTTGGAGCAAAACTGTCAAAGCCGTAAATCCAGATATGGCTTTTTTTCAGGAACTCCGCCTGCGAAATCCTGCTTTTATACAGGTCGATATAGTCCTCTGTATCGGTGAATTTTCCGTCGATTGCCTCTTCATAGGCCGCAAAAATCCTCTGCAGGTCAGAAAGCTTGCGCGCCAGAATTCCATCAGCACCATGGAGCCCATCACCGTCACCCGTCAACTCTTCCAGATCCTCAGGCGTCACGTTATACTGCTTCATCTCAGAGATGAAGTTGTTTACCATTTCGATGAAAGAGTTTTTTCTCTCCATACCGCGAAAAACCTGCAGCTCTCCGTTCATCTCACTCAGAACACGTGACAGCAGCATGTGGCGGCCGTACTTGTCTATGAAAGTTTTGTTGTCACCGCCCTCAGACTGCAGAACGCGCCCGCCCAGCCGCGAAATGCTGAGAACCTCCATATTCATAAGGCACTCCCCATTTAGAATGTGGAATGCCTTTTTTTCTGCCTCTAGAGTGTACTGATCCGGCACCAGAACAAAAACGTTGTCCGTGTCGCCTATACTCTCATATATGAACTTTTCTTTGTCTATGCTTTCTCTGCCGTAATAGATATTAAGCATTTTCCTTCTCCAGCAATGTCAGCAGGTCTTCTGCCTTTTCTATGTAAAATTCCGGTCCCTCAGGTCCGTTCTTTTCCTCTTCGTTTACAGCCTGCGCCCATGACACCAGAACCGCCTTCACGCCGGCGTTGTGGGCACATTTGATGTCAAACATGCTGTCACCGATCATCAAAGCCTCCTCAGCCTTAGCATCCAGCTTCTTCAGTGAAATAAGCACAGGCTCCGGATCCGGTTTGTGTTTTGTTGTGTCCTCCATGGTTACTATAGCATCAAGATATTCAACGACACCGAACTTTCTCAGGCCGATCATGGTCGTCTCCTTCATTCGGGAGGTTGCTACACCTACCTTGCAGCCTCTGGCTTTGAGAGCTTTGATAAGCTCTACTGTTCCCGGGAAGGCTTCAATTTTCTCTTCAAATATCCGATTCATGTTTTCTCTGTACAGACCCACGGACTTATCTACCGGAACATCGGGAAAGGCCTTTTCCATGCTGATTGGAAGCGGCTCGCCGAAAGTTCCGAAGATTACCTCCTCAGAAGGTCTTTCTACTCCCAGCATGTCGTAGGTGTACTGCCACGAGCTTATAACCATGCCGTTAGTGTCTGCCAGTGTTCCGTCAAAATCAAAAATTACTGTGTTAATGCTCATTTCTTACCTTTTATTTAAGTCCTTTCATCGTCAGTCCTACCTTCTGTTTCTCAGGGTCGATGCTGATGATTTTTACCTTAACTGTATCGCCTACGGAAACAACGTCCATAGGGTGTTTGATATATTTGTCACTCAGCTGCGAAATGTGAACCAGGCCGTCCTGCTTAACGCCGATATCGACGAATGCACCGAAATCGACCACATTTCTCACTGTTCCTGTAAGTTCCATATCCACCTTCAGATCTTCAAATGCTCTTACGTCGTTTCTGAAGATTACCGGCGGTGCGTCCTCTCTCGGGTCTCTTGCCGGTTTTTTCATTTCAGCAATGATATCGTTCAGGGTCATTTCTCCGATACCCAGGTCTGCAGCCATCTTCTTCACGCTTCCGGACAGTTTCCTGTCAGGATATGCCGCCTGGATTTTCGCATCCATGTCAGCAGCGCCTCCGCCTTTAATGTCCTCCTTGGTAATTCCCACCTTGGCCATCATCTCTTCAGCTGCTTTGTATGATTCAGGATGTACGCTGGTGCTGTCCAGTGCGTTATCCCCATCTGAAATCCTCAGGAAGCCGGCGCACTGTTTGAAGGCCTTTTCACCAAGCTTGGAAACCTTCATAAGCTGTTTTCTGTTGGTAAATTTTCCGTTTTCTTCTCTGTACGCAACGATGTTCTTTGCAATTCCAGCATTGATACCAGCTATGTATGAAAGAAGCGATGGTGATGCCGTGTTCAGGTCAACTCCAACTCTGTTTACACAGTCCTCTACAACGTTTGTAAGGGCAGTATCGAGCTGCTTCTGGTTGATATCGTGCTGATACTGACCTACGCCGATATGCTTAGGATCTATCTTTACCAGCTCAGCCAGCGGATCCTGAAGTCTGCGGCCAAGGGACATGGCACCTCTTGTAGTAACGTCCAGATCAGGATACTCCTCACTTGCAAGTTTTGATGCGGAGTAGACTGACGCGCCGGCCTCGTTGACTATGGTGTACTGAATGTTGTAGCTGTTCTTCTTCAGGAAGTTTGCCACAACCTCTTCGGTCTCGCGGGATGCAGTGCCGTTGCCTATTACGATAATGTCGCAGCCGAACTTGTCGATTATCTTGGTAAGAGTCTTCTCTGTACCCGCAATGTCGTTCTTGGGCTGGGTCGGATATATCGTGCTATATGCCATCAGCTTTCCGAACTCGTTAAGAACAGCAACCTTACAGCCCGTTCTGTAACCCGGGTCGATGGAAATAATCTTCTTTCCCTTAACCGGCGGCTGCATAAGAAGCTTTTCTGTGTTCTTTGCGAAAACCTTTACTGCATCTGTCTCAGCCCTTTCCGTCAGCACGTTTCGCATTTCTCTTTCTACTGACGGTGCAATGAGACGCTTGTATGAGTCTGCAATTGTGTCCTTCAGTATGTCAGTGAATATTGACTGCCCGCGAATCACCTGTTTTTCTATAATTCCGGTGATTTCCTCAGGGTCGATGCTCACCTTTACCTTAAGCTTCTTTTCCTTTTCTCCACGGTTTACGGCAAGAACTCTGTGGTTTGGCATCTTGGAGATGGCCTCCGCACTTCCATAATACATGTCATAAACGGTTTTTTCCTCGGGGTCGGTTGCCTCAGTGGCAATGAGACCCACGTTATATGTCTTTTCTCTGATTTTTTCAGTAAGGTCGGCGTCGTCTGCAATCATTTCGGCGATAATATCCATTGCCCCCTGTATTGCGGCTTCAACAGTCTCAACCTCTTTCTCCGGATTAACAAAACCAGCAGCGATATCCTCTACGCTTCCGCTCTTTTCCTGCTGTGCATAAAAAATCATTGCAAGAGGCTCCAGCCCTCTTTCCTTTGCCTTGGATGCCCTCGTAGATTTCTTCTGCTTGAAAGGCTTGTACAGGTCTTCCACTCTCTGAAGCACCTCAGCCTTTTCAATTTCGGCCTTCAGTTCTTCTGTCAGTTTGCCCTGCTCATCGATAAGTCTGATAACTTCTTCCTTTCTGTCTTCAAGATTTCTCAGGTACTGAAGTCTCTCATCCATATCACGAAGAGTAACGTCTGTAAGGCCGCCTGTAACTTCCTTTCTGTA
>JALENF010000015.1 GCA_022767945.1 Bacillota bacterium | reverse complement strand
CTACAACATTAATCATATATTTCAAGATTGCTCTTTCCTGATTTAAGCATCTTCCATATACTATAGCATTATTTTGCAGATAAATCAATAACGGGTTTACAGGGGGCTCTTTCATAATTCTAATTAATGGGAATTTTTTGTTTACCGGTTTTCAATTAAAAACTCTGCGAATTTATCTAATCCTTCACGCAGAAGTTCTGAATCGAACGCATATCCTATTCTTACTGCGCCTTCCATTTCGAATGCTGCTCCTGGGGTGAAAGATCCCTTTCAGTTGTTATAAAAGAACATAATTAACCAGCCCATCCAAAATATTTTTCGGACAGGCTGGTTGGCTATTATTATTTTGGAGAATTATCAGTTTATTACTCTTCAAAGTACACTCTTCTCACTAATTCTTCATCATACTCATCATCGGTTCCAGGTCTGGGTGTGCATCGCACCTCACCTGTAGATTTATACCCGGCAGCCTCATATAAGGATGCTCCGGTTTCGTTATCCATATAATGCATTAGTTCAATAAATCCAATGCTTGGATATTCTTTCTTGAAGAATCTTCCGGCTTCTTCAAGGGCTGCTTTTCCAAAACCTTTACCTTGATAGCACTGATCTATCATCAGGCGCTTGAAATATACATAGTCCATTCCGTCATTGTGTATTTCATGCACACCTTCCCCAGGTCCCATTTCTCTCACTACTCCATTTGGTTGAAAATAGTAGAGCATGAACCCGATCAGTTCCTGATCATTATATATGGCTCTAGGCTCAAGATAATCGAATACCTTTGCCTCAGCTAAGGAGTAAAGATTGTTCTCCATGAATCCAATCTGTGAATCTTTCATTTTCAAATTGATAACATCTTCAAAATTATCCGATGTCACTTTCTCAAATCGAATCATTTCAGCTCTCCTTATAATTATTATTCCTTAATCCTACTTTACAGCCCACATTACAAGTTCAACATGGTAACCGGGAAGAAGTCCTACCTGTAACGCTTTTCTGCATGGCAGTGGATTGTCAGGCATAAGTTCCTTATATACTTTGTTAAAATCGTTCCACTTGTCCAGGTCACTCATATATACTTCCACATTGAATACATTGCTCAGATTGCAGCCTGCCTCTTTCAGGAATCGCTCACATGCCAAAATAGTATTTCTTGCCTGGGTTTCCATGTCCTCAGGAATCTGCCCGTCGTAATCATCACAGCATGTTCCTGAGGTCACAACTATCTCTTTTCCTTCAATTGATAACACCGGTGAAAAAGGGAAACCGGTAGGTTCTTTTATGAATTTTTCAGGTAATGTTTTTTTCATCTCTATTTCTCCTTAAGCAATTCAATATTTCCAATTCTATCGCATGCCTCACCTAGCTTTTCTATTCCAACTGTGCATGCAATTCTAACGTATCCCTCTCCACAGTCTCCGAAGGCATTTCCCGGAAGCACAAGAACGTGTGCCTCCTTAAGGAATAGTTCTGCTGCTTCTTCACTGGATAAACCTGTTTCTTTAATATTTACAAATAGATAAAAGCTTCCTTTAGGCGGATTAATTACGCTCAACTTTGGAATTTTATTAATCCTTTCTGCAGCATAGAACATTCTCTTCCTATACTCTTCTACCATATCAGGCTGAATTTCTTTTCTATGTCTTAATGCATACAGTGCTGCCCTTTGTGAAATCGATGGTGCTGTAAAAACAACGTTTTCGTTTATCTGCTGAATAACCTTGATAATATCGGCTGTCGCGATAATGTTTCCGATTCTCCATCCTGTCATGGTGAAGTTCTTTGAGAAAGAGTTGAGTACGATAGTTCTCTCCTTCATGCCTGGAAGCGAAGCAAAAGGCACGAATGGGTTTTGGTAGCTGAAGGCCGTGTAGATATCGTCAGCAACTACAACAATGTCATACTTTTCTGCGATTTCACCGATTTTTCTCATGGTTTCAACAGTCAGGCAGTTTCCTGTCGGATTATTTGGACTGTTGATTATTAAAGCCTTTGTCTTCTCTGTAATCAGGCTTTCAAGTCTTTCGACGTTTATCTGAAAGTCCTCTTCTTCGTATGTAGGCAGTTCAACAGGCACACCTCTTGCAAGCTCAACCTGCTGCCTATATGGTGTAAAGTATGGCGCTTGCATAAGCACTTCGTCACCGTCATCGAGAATTGCCTCCAGCACAAGATACATTCCTTCACAGGCGGAAGTGCATACGAAGACTTCCTCGTCAACTATGTCCATATCGTACTCTTCCTTGTAAAAGTCGACGATTGCCTCACGAAGCTCCGGATCGCCTCTGAAGTCAGTATATTTTGTATGGCCACGCTTCGCATCCTCGAAGGCTGCATTAATGATTCGCTCGTCTGTAATCAGATCCGGATCACCCAGGCTTAAATTAATTACATCGTCAAAAGCCTTCGCCATTTCGTCGGATTTACCCATGGCAGTGCTTTTGTCTTCCTGATATCTCTTTGAAATATAACTTCTCTTCATTTCTAATGTCTCACTAAATCTCCCTTAAAAATTCTGCAAACAGGTCAAGTCCCTGCTTCAATAGTTTAGAGTCAAATGCATAGCCGATTCTTACGGCTCCTTCCATTTCGAAGCATTCTCCCGGCGTGAACAAAACTCCCTTAGATTCAAGAAGCTTTACACAGAGCTCGTATGACGGCATATCTTTCTTATAGTAAACAAGGGCAGTTGTTCCTGCAACCGGTCTCTGATAATATACTTCAGGTGTTTCGTTTACCCAATCATCCAGGATTTTTCTGTTGTTCAATAGAATTTCACTGTTTCTTTCAAATATTTTGTCTTTATTCTGCAGTGCAAGAGCAGCAAGCTTATCGTCGATTACTCCGCAGCTGATTGTGTCATAATCTCTTCTTTCCATCAGAAGATGCATCAAATCTTCATCTCTAGTTGCAATCCATCCAAGTCTTACACCTGCCATGGAGAATGTCTTAGACATACTTCCGACAGAGATACCCTTTTCGTATAAATCTACGATAGACGTCATATAACTTCCATCTTCAGAAATTCCTCTGTACACTTCGTCACAAAGCACATAAGCATCTACGCTTCTTGCAACTTCAACGATTTCTCTCATCTGTTCAACAGGAATAACAGAACCTGACGGATTGTTTGGGTTGTTGATTGTAATCATTTTCGTATTTTCGTCTACAAGGCTTCTCATCTTTTCTATATCAGGCAGGAAGTGATTATCCAGATTAAGATTTATAATTCTAACATCCGCTCCGATGGATTCCGGAATTGAATAATGCTGCTGATATGTAGGCATCACAGATAGCATATTATCTTCTGCACTGATGATTGTGCTGATTACCATATTATTAGCTCCAATTGCTCCGTGTGTAGGCAAAATATGCTTAGGCTCAATTGTTTTATATAGCCCGGCAATTCCTTGAAGTAATTCAGGTGATCCAAAAATATGTCCATAAGTCAGTCTTGTATCAGCAAGTTCTACCATATACTCTGTTACATCTTCTCCGCACATTTCAAGAAGTTCTTTGATAGTGATAGAGTCGATACATGTTTCTGCTAAATTATATGTGCACTTTTCCTCATACTCATTCATCCAGCGTTCTACCTTAAAGGTTTTGATATTCATTTTGTCCTCCTTGTGTCATTTCTAGGATACTCTTTCTCTGTTAAATACATTGTATTATCTTTTTCACCCTGTTTGTGTTGTGTAAAATCAAAAAAATGTGTATAATATTTTTACTTTATACACAAGAGGTGCTTTTTATGGCTTTGACAGTAGAAAAAATCCTAACTCTCCCTGCTCTGAGAAAACTTAAGCTGATCGCTGGAAGGGGAGGATTAGAACGAGATATTGTATCTGCAGGAATTGTCGACTATGAATTTGTGGAAGAACTCAACTACGATTTGTCCGATGCATTTGAAAAGGATAGCCTGGTAATTTCCAGTCTGCTTTTTGCCAAAGACAACCCGTCGCTTATATTTCCTGCAATAAAGAAATTAAATGAATACGGAGTGTCAGCTTTTGCATTTAAGTCTATTATTTACGAAAATTTGCCGGACGAAGCAATATCTTATGCTGACGAAAACGACTTTCCTATTTTCTCATATAAGGATGGAACCTGGTTTGAGAACATTATATTTGAAGTCATGAATGCCGTTGAGAAAGACGATGCCAGATATCTTTCTCAGATACATATCAAAAGAATGATTCAAAATACCATTACACAGGACGAAATAGACAGCATACGCAGGGGCATTTCATTACCATTGAATAAAACTGTATCTGCCGCATATATCAAGTTGCCTCAGTTAGATGCCACAAGAGTATTCCGTGCATACTACATGAGCAAGAGTCTGCGAGAAAAGATTCTCGTCTCTAAATATGATGGCGGGATTTTTATCTTAATTACTACATCCACATGGAAGGAAGACTCTCATCGAATAGTTCTTAACGAAGCGTGCCAGACTCTATCGTTACCTGTCGTGTCGGAGGATTTGATACTTAGTCGAATATATCCTGCTACAGAATTGCATACTGCATTTCGCGAGGCATATTACGGATGGGCTGCAGGGTTATTCTCTCTTCGTAAGGTAGCATCTTACGATAACCTAGGAGTCTACTCGGCTCTGCTGCCTCTGTCATCATCTACAGAACTGAAGGCATATGCACAGGACTATCTAAGCAAATTGAAAGGATACGAAGATACAATTGAAGCATACGTCAACAATGGCGGTGATGTAATAGCCACATCAATAAATCTCAATTGCCATGCTAATACCATTCGGTACCGTATAAACAAAATGAAAGATCTTGTCGGTGCAAAAAATGAAACAGACCACGAGCTGTTTCGGGACCTTTCTATCGCCTATGCTGTTGCATCGGTCTTATCTAAAATAAAAGAATAATGAAAAACACTGCATTCTCTCCTTTATCCGAGTCTGCAGTGTTGTTTATGATAAATATTGACCTATAGCCATCTGAGTTTTTCGTTTTCAAACTCCTTCTTTATTTCTCTCACAAGGTCGGGGTGAGTTAGAATATCCAGTCCCGTGAGTGCCATTGCCTTTGCACCCAGTTCAATTGCACGATCACCTGCAGACTGCATAGTCGCTTCTGCAAATTCTTTAGTATGAAGATCAAAATCAGGGCATTCCATTCCAATCCATGGATGGATTGCAGGAACTCTATGGCTCACATCGCCCATGTCTGTTGCACCGCCTGCATCAACATCTGGCATATCTCCACCGCCAATACGCTGATAGTTCCTGTTAAATAAATCGGAAAGTGTGTGATTGGTGGCCATGGACATATTTGCAGGCTCATTACTCCAGATTTTGTATGTTGCCCCAGTAGCAGCTGCAGCGGCTTGTGCACATCTCTCAAACATGTCTCTGGCTTTTTTTACATTTTTTGTCGAATATGCTCTTACTATGTACTGCAGTGCTGCATAATCTGGGATAATGTTGCATTTCTCTCCACCGGAAACAATAATACCGTAAATATTAGTCTCCTTCAGATACTGCTTTTCAAAACCTATCATGCTGTAAAAATGAACAGCTGCATCCAGAGCGTTTATTCCATCTTCAGGATGTGCTCCTGCGTGAGAAGCCTTTCCATAGAAATCCACCTGCCAGGCGTCTACAGATGTTGTTCTTCCACTGGACATATTGGTCGGATTCGGATGAGTCATCATGGCTACATCCAGCTCGTCAAAGGCGCCTTCTTCGCTTAGCTGGACTTTGCTCACGAAGCATTCCTCCGCTGGAGTTCCGTACAGAATAATCTTTCCGCCGGTTTCTCTCACAGCTTCTTTTAATGCAAGTGCAGCCCCCACAGATGTTGCTGCAATAATATTGTGTCCGCATCCGTGACCGATATCCGGCAGAGCGTCGTATTCAGCTGTAATGCCAATAACAGGTCCTGGTTTTCTGCTGTCAAATTCACTTCTGAAACAGTATGGAATATTGTGAAAGTCGTAATCTACTGTAAAGCCATGGCTTTCCATAGTTTTTGTCAGACGATTATATGCTTTTTCCTCTTGACCACCTACTTCAGGATTTTCATATAGATAATCCCGGATACTTTTTAATTCATCGAGATTCTCTTCCACTGCCAGTAGCACATTTTTTTCAAGTTCTTTGTCCATTTTTCTCTCCCACTAGTTTTCTAACTCTTTATTATCTTAAGTATACCATACCTCATTTAACGATATGTTTTTGCAATATCCAAAAAAACAAGTATGTCTTTTTATTTTATCAAAAATTACAATTAAAAATTGATATTATAACTTCAGGCCTTTCCGATTTCCAGTCAGAAAGGCTGCTGAAGCAGAACGTACAGATTAAAAAAGGACTGTCATTTGATAGCCCTTTTTAGAACATCTCCTGGCAGAGCTGAATGAAGCTTATCAGGAGTTTAATGCCATAAATCATGATTATGAATCCGCAAATAATATTGATCCATCGAAAAACCTTGTCGTTAATTTTTGCCTTGAAGAGAGACACAACGGCAGGCATCAAAACCCACCAGGTGATGGATGCCATACATACTCCGGTAATAAACAAAAGTCCTGCTGACTCCGGAAGAGAAATTCTGAAAGCACCCAGCATCATGCTTCCGTCAATCCACGCCTGGGGATTGAACCACGTCACTACACAGGCGGTGCTTATTATCTTAATCACCGGGAGTTCTTCCTTTCCTTGATCTCCTTCAATTCCGCTCTTATCTCTGAATATGGAGAATCCTATCCACATTACTATTAGAGCTCCCACTCCTAAAACGATAAATCTAAGCCACTTATTAGTCTCCATAATAGTTCCAACACCGTAGAAACACATAAGCGATATCGTAACATCAAAGAAAATTATGATAAGTGACGTGAGTCTGCGATAGCTCGGTCTATGAGTAAGTGCCGTATTTATAACGAAAATATTCTGCGCACCGATCGGCATCACGTAAGCCAAGCCGATGGTAAATCCTTGTATGAATGCTCCCATAGAAATCTCCTTTTAATACTAAGTAATAAAAAACTACTTGTTTTTGATAACACAATAATATACTATTGATAAAAATTCTGCAAGAACGCATTTTTTGATTACCAGGTAAGGAAAATATTACTATGATCAAACCTAAAAAAGTGACCCCATAGCTGCACATGCTCGCAGTTTATGAAGTCACCCTTTCATATTGACTTTATTATAGAAACACTTCGTTCTTATTTTCCGTTAATTTCTTCAACAGCGTGAATCAGCATTTCGATGGCTGCCGGGATTGAATCCTCGTCCAGATCGAACTCTGCATTATGAAGCGGCTGAGTTGTATCGCATCCGATTCCGATATATGTAGCCAGGCCGCCATGCTCCTGCACCTTGTTCATCATAACAGATGCATCGTCAGTTCCGCCTATGCTGCCTTCAAAGTAGATTTTTGAAAACCATGGAGTCTTTTCTGCCGCACGCTGAACGATTTCCATAATTGCATCGTCGCTTGCTGCCGCAGGGATTTCTCCTAGGTCATCCATTGTATATTCCATATCATAGGCTTTTACGGCACCGTCAAGAATATCAATTACGCGCTTTCTTGCGTACTGGGCAACCTCCTTAGTTGATCCTCTGTATTCGATGCTCATGAAGGCTTTGCCCGCAATTGTGTTTACAGCTTCTCCCGCGTTCAAAATCCCCACATTAACGCGGCACATACCTGCCTCGTGCTGAGCGATGGCGTGAATGTTAAGTGCTGCTGTACAAGCTGCAAGCAATGCGTTCTTTCCCTCCTGGGAAGC
>JALENF010000160.1 GCA_022767945.1 Bacillota bacterium | reverse complement strand
AAAGAAAATTACAATGTGTTAGAATGAACATATATTATGGACAATTTTTGCACAATGAAAGAGGGTTTTTATATGGCAGAAAAACAAAAGATTATTAATATAGCGGTCATTGCCCATGTAGATGCTGGAAAATCAACGCTTGTAGATGCTTTTCTAAATCAGAGCGGGGTGTTTCGTGCAAACGAAGAGGTTGTTGACTGTGTTATGGACAGTGATGATATCGAGAGGGAAAGAGGAATCACCATATACTCCAAGAACTGCTCTATCATGCACGGTGATGTTAAGATAAATATAGTCGACACTCCGGGTCATGCTGACTTCTCGTCAGAGGTAGAGCGTATAATGAAGACTGTAGATACAGTAATCCTTCTGGTTGACTCAAGCGAGGGACCAATGCCCCAGACAAGATTCGTTCTTTCCAAGTCTCTTGAACAGGGGCTTAATCCGATACTGTTCATCAATAAGCTTGATAAGAAGGACGCGAGAATCGATGAGGTCGTGGACGAGGTTTATGAACTTTTCATGGATCTGAATGCAAACGATGAACAGCTTGACTTTCCAATTCTTTACGGGATTGCCAGACAGGGAATTGCAGTGTACGATCCGGCTGATGCACAGGGTCTGGAGGTTGAATCCGGAGGCGTAAAGATGAAGCACACTCCTGCAGGTTACGGAGGACTTGATATCACTCCTCTGTTTGATACAATTATCAAGCATTGTGAGCCATATCCAGATCTACGTGAGGAACCACTGCAGCTGCAGGTTTCTACATTAGGATATGATGACTATATCGGAAGACTGGGAATAGGAAGAATTACTAAGGGAACCATCAGAGAAGGCCAGACTGTAACTGTTGCCAAGGAAGACGGACAGCTGGTTCAGCGAAAGATCAATCAGGTTTTTGTATACAGAGGTCTTAAGAGAACAGCCGTTAAAGAGGCGGAATGCGGAGATATCGTTGTGGTATCCGGAATCTCAGATATTTCAATAGGAGAAACAATCTGTGATCCTGCAGATCCGCAGCCGATGGAAATGATTAAGATTGAAGAACCGACACTTTCCATGAACTTTATGGTTAACAAGTCGCCATTTGCCGGAAAGGTAGGAAAGTTCGTAACTTCAAGACATATAAAAGAGAGACTGGAAAAGGAGCTGGAAGTTAATGTCGGTCTTACTGTGGAAGAAACCGATTCAACAGACAGCTTCAAGGTTTCAGGACGAGGAGAACTGCACCTGTCAATTCTGATAGAAAATATGCGCAGAGAAGGATATGAGCTTGCAGTATCCAAGCCTGAAGTAATAATAAGAACAGACGAGAACGGTCAGAAGCTTGAACCTGTTGAGGAGGTCGTAATATCCGTACCTGATGAGTATGCAGGAACGGTGATCTCCAAGCTTAACCTGCGTAAGGGTGTAATGGTTCAGATGACTGGAGAAAACGGATATTCCAAGCTGGAATATCACGTTCCGACAAGAGGTCTGCTTGGCTACCGTTCTGAATTTATCAATGACACCAGAGGCGAAGGAAACATGGAAAGACGTTTCTTCGATTTTGAACCTTATAAGGGGGAGATAACCGGAAGAAACAATGGCGTGGCAATTGCCATAGAAGAAGGAACATGTACTCCGTATGCTTTGTTCAATATAGGTGAGAGAGTTCAGATGTTCGTAGAACCGGGAACGAGGGTTTACGAAGGTATGATCGTAGGAATGAATTCCAGAAGTGAAGACATGGAAGTTAACCCGTGCAAGGCAAAGAAGGTTAGCAACATGCGTGCAGCGGGAAGCGACGATGCTATCAAGCTGTCACCGCCTAGAACGTTTACTCTTGAAGAGGCACTGGAGTTCATAGAGGACGATGAACTTGTTGAAATCACACCTGATGATATCAGGCTAAGAAAGAAACTTCTCAGAGAGATTGAGCGAAGACGATCTGGTAGATAATTTTAAAAATGTGTGTATAGAATCGTAAAATGAGAGGAGACAGCAATGAGCGACATTAGGAAATTTAAACGAGTCCTGGTAGCAAACAGAGGTGAAATTGCGATCAGAATTTTCAGAGCCTGCCATGAGCTGGGTATCAGAACTGTAGCAATTTACTCTGAAGAGGATAAGAATGCGCTGTTTAGAACTAAAGCGGACGAATCCTATCTTGTAGGTAAGGGAAAGGCACCTGTAGCAGCATACCTTGGAATCGATGAAATCATCGAACTGGCCAAGTCCAAGGGCGTAGATGCTATCCATCCGGGATACGGATTCCTGTCAGAGAACGAGGAATTCGCAGCGGCATGTGAAGCTGCAGGAATCGAATTCATCGGACCAACAGACAAGATGATGGGAAGTCTGGGAGACAAGATTCAGTCTAAGCTTGTAGCTGCTAAGGTTGGCGTGCCAACTATTCCGGGCGTTGAAAAAGCAATTGAATCTGAAGAGCAGGCTAAGGAATTTGCAAGAAAATGCGGATATCCGATCATGCTGAAGGCTGCAGCAGGCGGCGGTGGAAGAGGAATGAGAATCGTCAGAGATGAAGAACATCTTATTCCGGAGTTCAGAAGTGCCAAGAGTGAAGCAAAGAAAGCATTCGGAATTGATGATATTTTTATTGAAAAATATCTGGAGAAGCCTAAGCATATCGAGGTTCAGATTCTGGGCGATAAATACGGCAATGTGGTACATCTTTGGGAAAGAGACTGTTCAATTCAGAGAAGACACCAGAAGGTTATCGAATTCACACCTTCACTGTGCCTGACTGAAGAACAGAGAAATGCTATCTGTGAAGATGCACTGAAGATTGCCCGTGCAGTAAACTACAGAAGTGCAGGTACAGTTGAATTCCTGCTTGATAAGGACGGAAATCATTTCTTCATCGAAATGAACCCGAGAATTCAGGTTGAGCATACTGTAACTGAAGTTGTAACAGGAATTGATATCGTTCAGACACAGATTCTGATTGCAGAGGGCTATACTTTAGACTCTGAAGAGATCAGCATCAAGAGCCAGAAGGACATTCATACCAGAGGATATGCAATTCAGTGCAGAATCACTACTGAAGACCCGGCAAACGGCTTCGCTCCTGACACCGGTGTGATTGAGGATTACAGAAGTGCATCCGGATACGGCATCAGACTGGATGGAGGAAACGGATTTACAGGTGCGGTTATTTCTCCATACTATGACAGTCTGCTCGTTAAAATGACAGCTTCCGCATATACGTTTGAGGGTGCTGCAAGAAAGGCTATCAGAGCACTGAGAGAAACTAAAATCAAGGGCGTTAAGACTAACATCGGCTTCATGCTTAACGTTCTTAACCATCCGACCTTTATCAAGGGTGAATGCGATACAGGATTCATTGAATCTAATCCGGAACTGCTTAATATCAGAATGGCAGACGATAAGGAATTAAAGGTTCTGTCTTATATAGGAAACAAAGTAGTTAACGAAACAGGCGGAGAAAAGCCTCAGTTTAACGTACCTGTATTCCCAAGAATTCCAAAGACAGAAATTAATACTCTTTCAGGAACCAAGCAGCTGCTTGATATGAAGGGACCAAAGGCTGTTGCTGACTGGGCTCTGAACCAGCAGAGACTTCTTATTACTGATACAACAATGAGAGATGCTCAGCAGTCCCTGATGGCAACAAGAGTAAGAACTATAGACATGGAAAAGATTGCGCCTGCGGTTGCCCTTTATGGTAAAGATTTCTTCTCACTTGAAATGTGGGGTGGAGCTACATTCGACACCGCATACAGATTCCTGAAGGAATCACCATGGGAAAGACTTGAAACTTTAAGAGAGAAGATTCCGAACATTATGTTCCAGATGCTTATCAGAGGAGCAAACGCTGTAGGATACAAGAATTACCCTGACAACGTGATCAGAGAATTCGTTAAGGAGTCAGCTAAGGCAGGAATCGACGTATTCCGTATCTTCGACTCACTGAACTGGATTCAGGGTATGGAGGTTGCTCTTGATGAAACTCTTAACCAGGGTAAGCTTGCTGAAGCATGTATATGCTATACAGGTGATATTCTGGACGATTCAAGAACTAAATATAATCTTGACTACTATATCAGAATGGCTAAGGAGCTGGAAAAGAGAGGTGCTCATATTCTCGGCATCAAGGATATGTCAGGTCTGCTGAAGCCAATGGCTGCACGTAAACTTGTCAGAGCACTGAAGGAAGAAATCGGCATTCCAATTCACCTGCACACTCATGACACAAGCGGAAACGGAATCGCTACTATTCTGATGGCGGCTCAGGCTGATGTTGATATCGTAGACGCTGCATTCAACAGTATGTCAGCCCTTACATCTCAGCCAGGCCTGAACTCTGTAGTTGCGGCTGTAGAAAAATCAAGAAGAGATACAGGAATCGAGCTCGACGGTATCCAGAAGATTTCTGAGTACTGGAAGGATGTAAGACCTGTTTACAAGAAATTTGAATCAGAGCTTGTAACTTCAACTGCTGAAATATACAAGTATGAGATTCCTGGAGGACAGTACTCCAACCTGAAACCGCAGGTAGAAAGCTTTGGTCTTGGCCATAAGTTTGAAGAGGTTAAGGATATGTATAAGGCCGTTAACCAGATGCTTGGCGATATCGTCAAGGTAACCCCTTCATCAAAGGCAGTTGGCGACATGGCAATTTTCATGGTTCAGAACGATCTGACTCCGGAAAACATTCTTGAAAAGGGTCAGGGCATCGACTTCCCTGATTCAATCGTATCCTACTTTGAGGGCATGATGGGTCAGCCTGAAGGCGGATTCCCTAAGGATCTTCAGAAGCTGGTTCTAAAGGATAAGGAACCTATTACATGCAGACCTGGTGAGCTTCTTCCTCCGGAAGATTTCGATTATATCAGAACAGGTTTACAGAAGCACTTCGGACTTGAGGGAACACCTCAGGAGGTTCTGAGCTATGCTCTGTATCCGAAAGTATACGAGGATTATCTGAACAGCATCAAGAAGGATGGAAGCTTCAGATACATGGGCTCTGACATCTTCTTCCACGGACTTGAAGAAGGTGAAACCTGTGAGGTAAAACTGGAAGAAGGTAAGATTCTGGTTATCAAGCTTCACGAAATCAGAGCAGTTGACAAGGAAGGATACAGAGACCTTGTATTCGAAGTTAACGGAAACAGAAGAGTTGTAAGAATCAAGGATGAAAAGGCTCAGACTGTTGCAGCAGCAGGTGCAACAGTACGCTTTGCTGATGAAGATAACCCAATGGAAATCGGTGCAAACATCCCTGGCACAATCATCAAGGTGCTGGTTAAGGAAGGCGAAAAGGTTACTGACAAGCAGCCTATAGCTGTTATAGAGGCTATGAAGATGGAAACAAACATCATCGCTACAAGTGACGGATTCGTAAAGGAAATCATCGCTTCCGAAGGACAGCAGGTTAAGGCTGGAGAGCTGATTGCAGTACTGGCTGAAGAGCTGTAATTAAATATGGATTAGTCTTTGAGGGCGGGTTCGTTGTGCGAACCCGCCCTTTAACATGGTATGACGGGCATGATGTCAGTCTTTGCAACAGTTCCGCAAAGGAATGGTAATAAAGCGGGGAAAGAAAAGTAATGTTTTGAAATGTAATATTTCAGTAGAAAAATGCAATATATGTGTGTGGATTTTCCCATTCGATATATGTTAAAGTTTAGACAGAGGTTTCAGGAAGGAGGAGATTTTGTCAAGAGAATGGCAGCAGACCAGATTTGCGGAATATGTAATGCCGGATGCGGTGTATTATCAGACCATCTGGGCAGTGCGTGACCTGGTGAGAATGGAAAGTCGTCTGGAAGAACTGAATGAAGATCGTGATTTATCCGTACACAGTCACAGTCTTGTGATGGATGGCGGAGCGACAACTGAAATCAGCAGACCGACTGAAAAATATGCCTTAGAAAAGGTTCTTCTGGAGAACAGAATATCAGCCATAAGAAGTGCACTGGATATAGTTCCGGATTCTTTCAGAGGACTGGTACTGAGTAATATAATAATGCAGACGTCAGGGAGAGATTTTCCTAACAAAATGTGGAAATACTGGAAACAGAGATTCCTTTACGGTGTAGCGAAGAATCTTCAGTTACTGGTATAGTTTTTAAGTAGAAGTATTTTAGTGCTGTGTCGATGAAAAGGGCACGGACGGGAGTAAATGTATATACGAGAGATTGCGTAACAGGCAATCTCTCTTTTTTTGCAGGAAATGGAGAATAGTAATATGAAATATAGTGAGTTCAGAGATAGAGCCTTTGTTGAGATTATTAAATACCTGCCTGAGGAATATTCCGGCTACACTGTCAAGCTGGAGAGCATACCTAAGGTTAACCATACGAAGGAATGCTTACATATAAGACCGGATGATCAGACCTCGGTCGTTCCAAATCTCTATGTGGACGACATGTATAACATGTACATGAAAGGAAACAGTTTTGAAGAGACGATGAGGATGGCTGCAGAATACTACGTTGCAGGATTGGAAATGGGAAAACAGTTTTCTATGGAGATGGATCAGGCTATACATGAGAAAAATATTGTATTTCAGCTTGTTAATACAAACCGAAACATTGGAATGATAAAGGATAAGCCGCATAGAAGCTGGTTGAATCTGACTATAATATACAGAGCGGTTATTTCATGCCCTGACAATGGTTTTTACAGTGCTGTAATAACGGAGGAAATCGCCAGAGATCATGGGTGGACGGAAGATGAACTGTATGAATTTGCTGTGAAGAATACCCCTGAACTTATGCCGTTGAGTGTTCTTGAGGTAACGGAAGCATTCAATATTATGACAAACGAACACAAGACGATGGGTGCAGGAGTTGTGTTGTATGAAAAAGCTCTCGCAGAGCAGGCAGAGGAGTATGATGACGACTTATATCTGATTCCGTCATCCATACATGAAATGCTTGTACTACCAGCATGCTCCAATGAGCGAGATGAGCTCGTAAGCATTCTCAGAGACTGTAATCGCAAGGTGCTTGACGTACACGACATTCTATCTGACAGCATATATTTTTATGAAAAAAAAACAGGCATGATATCTATTGCATAACTGATTTCACAGTAAAAAAGGTCACCCCGGAAATGCTCAATTTCCTGAGGGTGACCGTAATTAACTGAATTTTACCATATACCCTGTATATGCTGTAGTAACAGGCTGACGCCGGTAATTCCAATCCAGCAGCACAGTCCCATAATAAGTGGTTTACCGCCGGTCTTAACCAGCTTTACAATGTTTGTGTTCAAACCTATGGCAGCCATGGACCAGATGATAAAGAACTTGGATAAATCCTTGATTGGTGCAAACAGAGCCGCATCAACTCCCATATTCGTTGCAACAGTTGTAATGATTGATGCTGCAATGAAATAAAGAATAAAGAATGGGAAAATTGACTTCATACTTACCTTCTTGCCATCAGAACCGGCTTTTCTTGTCCGCATGAATGCAAGCACAAGAGTAATAGGAATGATTGCAAGTGTTCTTGTGAGCTTTACCGTAACTGCCTTGTCCAGTGTGGCTGATCCAAGGTTGAACATGCTGTCCCACGTGGATGCACATGCTGTTACTGAAGATGTATCATTAACTGCGGTACCTGCAAAGATTCCGAAGCCTTCTCCTGATGTTGGATCCATGCCGATTGCATTACCAAATGCAGGGAAAACAATAGCTGCAAGAACGTTAAAAAAGAAGATGATGGAGATTGCCTGGGCAACCTCTTCGTCATCAGCATCAATTACCGGTGCTGTTGCAGCGATTGCAGAACCTCCGCAGATTGAAGATCCTACCCCAACCAGAGTGGAGATATTTGACGGAATCTTCATTGTCTTATGAAGCATATAGGCAATAATAAGGGAAGTTGCTATAGTGCAGACGATAATAGGCAGAGATTGCTTTCCCGTCTCAAGGATAACGTTCAGGTTAAGTCCGAAACCAAGAAGAATAACTGCCCACTGCAGAATTTTCTTGGATGTGAATTTGATTCCTGTTTCGAAAGAGGACTTGTCTTTTATCAGCAGAGTAATCAGCATTCCGAGAAGGATAGATATTACGGGTCCACCGATAAGTGGAAAGGCTTTTCCAAGGAACCATGACGGAACGGCAATTGCAAGGCAGAGTACCATTCCTTTCCAGTTTTTATTCAAAAAATCCATAAAATCCCTCCACATATATTTTTTATAGTTTTATTTTTCTTCCTTTAACAGATCTCTGATTTCCGTAAGAAGCTGAATATCCTGCGGCACTTCAGGTGCCGGTGCTTCTTCAACAACTTCTTCTTCCTTCTTTTTAAAGCTGTTGAATGCTTTCATGACCGAGAAGATCACAAATGCAGTCAGCAGGAACATAATAACTGCCTGAATAAAATTACCAATCATAATCTGTGTGTCTCTGAACTGAATTGAGATACCGGTGAAATCAAGTCCGCCAAGAATAAGGCCGATTACGGGTGTTATTATATCCTCTACAAGTGAATTAACAATTGCTGTAAATGCACCACCTATAATGATACCGATAGCCATGCTCATTACGTCACCGCGAGAAATGAATTCTTTAAATTCTGCTATAAATTTTTTCATATGTAACTACCTCCTGAATATAAATATTTATGTTATTATTCCATAAATGATTATACGTTAAACAGGAATGTGATAATGTCCCCGTCTTTAACTACATATTCCTTTCCTTCTGAGCGTAAAAGACCCTTTTCTTTGGCAGCGGCCATATTTCCTCCACACTCGATAAACTTGTCATATGCAATGGTTTCTGCTCTGATGAAGCCTCTTTCAAAATCAGAGTGGATTTTTCCGGCAGCCTGCGGTGCTTTAGTTCCCCTTTTAATGGTCCATGCTCGGCATTCGTCTTCTCCTGCAGTAAGAAATGAAATGAGATCAAGCAGATGATAGGAAGCCTTAATCAGTTTGTCCAGACCGGATTCGCTGATTCCCATTTCCTCAAGGAACATAGCCTTCTCATCATCATCAAGCTCGGATATTTCCTGCTCAATTTCTGCACACACTACTACAACTTCAGCATCTTCAGTCGCTGCAAATTCACGAACCTGCCTAACATATTCATTGTTTCCATCATCGGCAGCATCATCTTCCGAAACATTTGCAACATATATAATAGGCTTATATGACAGTAAATCCAGACTCCTGATGAAGCTGTCTTCTTCCTCGGTAACCTCCATAGCACGAGCGGATTTACCGCTTGCAAGGAAATCATTCACCTTATTCAGAATATCAAGCTCCTGCTGAAGGGACTTGTCACCTTTCAGGTTTTTTGTTGTTTTAGCAATTCTTTTTTCAAGAACCTCCATGTCTGCAAGAATAAGTTCTGTGTTGATAGTTTCAATATCAGACAGAGGATTGATTCTTCCATCCACATGGACGATATTATCATTCTCAAAGCATCTTACAACGTGAACGATTGCAGCAACCTCTCTGATATGTCCCAGAAATTTATTACCCAGACCTTCACCCCTGGATGCACCTTTTACAAGTCCTGCTATGTCGCAGAATTCAATAGTAGTGTAGACAGTTTTTTTTGAATTATAAATCTCGTGAAGTTTTGTTATTCTTTCATCGGGAACTGTAACTACGCCCACATTCGGCTCGATTGTGCAGAAAGGATAGTTTGCTGCTTCGGCGCCTGCCTTTGTGATTGCGTTGAACAGAGTGCTCTTGCCTACATTAGGCAGACCTACGATTCCTAATTTCATTTATGTTTTCCTCCTCAATATTCATAACAGATTCGCGGATAATCTGCAGCCCGTCAGTATTTTATCTGTAACCAAATAATGATACCATATTAACAGCTTATTTTCAACAAAAAAGGCGGGTACAGGATTAATTAACCCCGTTGCCCGTCTTCTGATTTTTATTGAGAATTACATACAATACAATACATGTTACAATAACACACAGGCTTAACACCTGGGCCTGCTTGAATGGTCCAATCATTAGACTGTCTGTACGAAGCTGCTCTACCAGCAAACGTTCAATAGAATAGAGTATTCCATATAGACACGTAATCTGCCCTCTGAATTTCCTATGTTTTGTCATTCGGCTGAGGAAGATGAACAGAGCAAAACACCAAAGCGATTCATACAGGAATGTGGGGTGTACCATCTGACCGTTCACTTCTATTGCCCAAGGCAGGTTCGTCGGACCGCCATGTGCTTCTGAGTTGAAAAAGTTTCCCCATCTTCCGATTGACTGTGCCAGTGCGACAGATGGGAATATCAAATCTGCCAGATTGAAGAAGTTAATCTTCCGATAATAGCAGAATATTATTGCCACGATAATGCCGCCTATTATTCCCCCGTGTATAGCAAGACCTCCGCCGCGTATGTTAAGAATCGCACTAATATCACCGCGGTAGTTATCCCAGCTGAAGATAACATAATATGCACGGGCGCATATTATGGATATCGGGATAAGAAATAAGGCGAAATCTAAAATATAATCTTTTTTTATGTCAAATTCAGGTGCCCTTCTATAGGAAAGCAGGATTGCAAGGCAGAATCCTACTCCAATCAGAACGCCATACCACATTACGTCTATTCCGAATGCGGTAAAAGCAACAGGATCCGGTGCTTTCATTCAAAAATACCTCCTTAAAATAAATTACCTTTTATTGTATAGGAATATTTGATATAATTCAAGCTATGAGATATGAAAAAGTATGTAAGGGAAAGTTTATAGAAAGACCTAACCGATTTGTGGCAAAGGTTGAAATTGAAGGAAAGACGGAAACCGTTCACGTTAAGAATACGGGGCGCTGTAAAGAACTGCTCGTTCCGGGAGCAGAAGTGTACCTGGAGGATTATCTGGGAAGAATGGGAACCAGAAAGCTCAGATACTCACTGATCGCGGTGCGAAAAGGTAATCTGCTAATTAATATGGATTCCCAGGCTCCGAATTATGTGGTGGAAGAGGCCTTAAAGGAGGAAAAAATCCGGATTCCGGGAATGGGAAAACTTACCTGTATAAAGAGAGAAAAAACGCTGGGAGATTCACGCTTTGATTTCTATTTGGAAGATGAAAACGGAAAAAAGGGCTGGCTTGAGGTGAAAGGCGTAACTCTTGAAGACCATGGAATTGCCCGTTTTCCGGATGCGCCGACAGAAAGAGGAAAAAAACATATAAAAGGACTTGCAGATGCAGTCGATTTAGGTTATACTAGTGTAGCTGTCTTCGTTATTCAGATGAAGGGAGTGAAATCATTCGAACCAAATGACTCAACACATAAGGCTTTCGGAGATGCGCTGAGAGAGGCGACGGAACATGGAGTTACAGTGCTTGCATATGACTGCAAGGTTACTCCTGACAGTCTGGAAATCGATGAGAGAGTAAAAATTGAAAAAATTGAAAAATCATGTTGACAAGAACTGGTTCTCATGATAATATATTTCTTGCGTGATTGAGAGCGCGAAAGTAATAAGATGTGGCGGTGTAGCTTAGTTGGCTAGAGCGTCCGGTTCATACCCGGAAGGTCGGAGGTTCGACTCCTCTCGCCGCTACCATTTTTCTGAGCATGGGCGGTTAGCTCAGCTGGGAGAGCACCTGCCTTACAAGCAGGGGGTCACAGGTTCGAGCCCTGTACCGCCCACCATGCTTTTTCAAAAAGTAAGATGCGGCCTGGTAGTTCAG
>JALENF010000137.1 GCA_022767945.1 Bacillota bacterium | reverse complement strand
TGGATGCATAAAACTAAGCGATTATGCAGATATAAGAGCATGCCTAAACTGCAGACAATACCTATTCTCAGACTATCATACCACCGCCTCAATCAGGTTATGATTCTTGAAATGAAGTTCCTTTACTCCCGGTCTTATATTTTTGTTGAAGTTGAAGCAAAGCATATACCCTATTCTAAGGTGATAATCATTAAGATATCTTAACAGCTGTTCTTCCCTTCGAGAAAAACCTCAGCATACAACCTGATTTTTGCTATTATCCCCATTATCCGTTAAAATTAAATAAAATCCACAGGAGAAACTAATAGCACCATGAAAAGAAACCGCACCGTTCTTATGATGGCAGTGGTAATGGTTTTTACCGCCATTCCATTTACCAACGGCGACGCATACGCAAGCACATACGCAGACGTATACGAAACGAGACAGGCTTTACAGGGCGACAATGCACCACAAGTAGCGTTGCCGCATCCACAATCGACTACATCACAGCAAGATATCTGCCATAGAGCACGTAGAAAGGCAGCGGAGAGTGCTGGGGCTACACAAAAAAACAGGCTTCTCTCTGAAAAAACACCACAATAACCAGCAAGAAAAAATGGAACACAAAAAACATCAAGACCCTGCTAAAAGAAAATAAATATGCCCACACGGAGATTAAGTAAAATGAAAAATGTTACAGATTGTAATGTAAGAGTGAAAGAAATTGAACTGAACGGGTTCAAAAATGTAGAACATGGGTTAATAAAAATGCCTTCTACAGTTGAAAAGAAATTTTTTGAACACGGTTCAGACATTCTGGGTATTTATGGACAGAATGGATCCGGCAAGACAGCGGTTATAGAGGCAATGACAATCATACAGTGTTTGCTGAAAGGTGAGCCACTAGATGAATACATCGTGAATTATATTGGGAAAAAGAGTGATACCTGTTCTTTGAGGGTTCGTTTTTCAATTGATGCAGCAGAAAGAAAATCACTGGTTGATTATTGTGTAGAGCTTTCCAGAAACGAAGAATCTTTCAAAGTGGCGAAGGAGTCACTGTCTTTGACAAAATGGAATGGTGAAAAATTTTTAAAGAAAAAACTATTGTTGGGATATGAAGAAAAAATGTAAAGAGCATACTTAGACCCCAATTCCGCTATGAAGAATTAATTAAAGCAAATGATGAAAACCTTATTAATTTAGCGGTTGCAAAGAAGCTGTCCCAGAAAGATAAGAGTTCTTTTTTATTTGGAACTGAAGCCAGAAAAGTATTCCTTGATAAATCTGCAGAGAATATCGCCGAGGACTATGCGTTTGTTATCTGTGTATTGAATCGATATGCGCTTATCGACCTGTTTGTAATTACATCAGAACACAGTGCGCCTATTAGCATGAATTTTTTTATGCCGGTTGCTTTCAGGGTAGATCATGAGCACGGAGTTTCGTCGGGAGATATTGGCATAGGGCTTGTTGAACCATTTAAAATTGATAATCGGTCTTACGAAATGGTTCAGCTCGTAATTAGGGAAATAAATATTGTACTTGAGAAAGTTATACCCGGCATGTCCATAGGTATTCATGACTATGGGGAACTACTTTTAGAAAATGGAGAACTGGGACATAGGATTGAACTTACCTCTGTAAAAAATGACATCATAATTCCGTTAGCCTGCGAATCAGAAGGAATCATAAAAATAATTTCTATTCTAGATGTTCTGATGGGAGTATACAATAATGCCAGCATGTGCCTGATTATCGATGAGCTTGACGCAGGTATTTTTGAGTTTTTATTAGGAGAGTTGCTGCGTATTTTTGAGAATAATGCAAAGGGTCAAATAATCTTTACCTCTCATAACTTGCGTGCGTTAGAAATGATGGACAAAAACTCACTGGTATTCTCCACAACCAATCCGAAAAACAGATATATTAGATTCCAGAATGTTAAGAATAATAACAATTTAAGGGATTTATACCTGAGGGCTATTACACTAGGCGGACAGAAAGAAGAAATATATGCAGAAACTGATAGTGTAGAAATTAATCGTGCTTTAAGGCGAGCGGGAAAGGCTGGTGCCAATGGCAAAAAGTAGAAAAGTAATTCTTTTAATTGTTGAAGGTGAAACTGACCAGGATTCATTGAGCCCTGTTTTAAAGAAGATTTTTAGTAATAGCAATGTGCATTTTTGTGTAACAAGAGGAGATATACTGGTCAAAACCATTGAAACCGACATCTCGGGGAGAAATGCAATTACAAAGGTTAACACTCACATTAAAAATGAGATGATGAAATACGGGTACAAGACCAAAGACCTTTTGAAAGTGGTACATTTAATTGATACAGATGGTGCATTTATTCCGAATGAAAGAGTTATTGAGAATTCTGAAGAACGAATAAAATATTGCATTGATAAAATAGAGACTAGAAATCCCGAGTGGATAATAAACCGTAATAAAACTAAAAAAGAAGTTGCGCAACGTCTAAGAAGTACCAAAAAAATTGGTGGCATTCCATACTGTATTCTCTTCTTCTCAAGAAACATGGAACATGTTCTACATATACATAGCAGCCATGCATTTATAGTGTGTGGCTTTTTTTCTTTTGACTTTACAATCATTGTGTTTTATTTTCCTCACAAATGTAGTATAATATTATATTGTTTGTATTCATAAAGAGATAATCAGTTATTCAATCAGTTAGATTATCCGTTAGACGATCAGTGTTTGATTCTAAACAAATTTCCACAGTTTTCATATAAATAATAAGAAAGGACGGCACATTTTGTGCCGGGAGTAATTATGGCTAAAGATTTAGAAATTACGCAGGCAGACATGGTGCCTGAAGAGGGAATGTCCGCTGACGAGAAGGTTTCCGATGATGTCGGGGATGCCCAGAGGGCAAGGGACTCCAGAGATATCAAAGCGTCCAAAGATGCAAAAGGCCCTTCTGAGGAGCGCCCGGAGGTAGAGGGAATACTGGAAATTGCAGAGGGCGGCTTCGGCTTCCTGAGATTCAACAATTTCCTGACAAGCGATAAGGACATCTACGTATCGCCGACCCAGATCAGAAGATTCAACCTGAAGACGGGAGATCTGATTAAGGGTATTTCCAGACATCCAAAGGAAGGAGAGCGTTTCGGAGCGCTCCTCTATGTGCTGGAGGTAAACGGAGACGAGCCGGGTGCAGCAATCAGAAGACCGGACTTCGATGACCTGACGCCGATCTTCCCAAGAGAAAGACTGACCCTTGAGGACACCAGCAAGAACCTGTCCCTCAGACTGATCGATCTGATCGCTCCAATCGGCAAAGGGCAGAGAGGTCTTATTGTGGCACCGCCGAAAGCAGGAAAGACTACATTATTAAAGAGCATAGCAAACAGCATAGAGAAGAAGCATCCTGAAGTGGAGATGATCGTGCTGCTGATAGACGAGAGACCGGAAGAAGTAACAGATATGAAGAGGTCTCTGGTTGGAGGTGAAGTAATCTACAGCACTTTCGACGAGATGCCGCAGCACCACGTAAAGGTGGCGGAGATGGTGCTGGCAAGAGCACAGCGACTGGCCGAGCACGGCAAAGACGTGGTAATTCTGCTTGACAGCATCACCAGACTTGCAAGAGCATACAATCTGGTAGTGCCATCATCAGGAAAGACACTATCTGGGGGTTTTGACCCCGGAGCACTCCACAAACCGAAGAAGTTCTTCGGCGCGGCGAGAAACATCGAGGAGGGTGGAAGCATCACCATTCTGGCAACGGCCCTGGTTGAGACGGGAAGCAGAATGGACGACGTGATTTACGAAGAGTTCAAGGGCACGGGCAACATGGAGCTGCACCTTGACCGAAGACTGTCGGAAAAGAGAATATTCCCTGCAATCGATTTGAACAGGTCGGGAACGAGGAAGGAAGACCTGCTGATGGATCAGGACGAGCTGGAGGCAATCTGGGCGATGAGACGCGCGCTTGCCAACAGTGGCAACCAGGATGCGGCAGAAACCATCCTCGACAACCTGGCGCACACGAAAAATAACAAAGATTTCATACAGATTATTAAGAAAGTTTTTTTAAAGGGATAAAAAATGGATTTTAGCAAGATTTTTTTGAAAGATGCATGTCCGACCTCTGTTGGCGGACAGGCCGTAATGGAAGGCATCATGATGCGCGGCGTGCAGAGGAGTGCCGTTGCAGTCAGACTTCCCGACGGCAGAATACACATGAAGACAGAGCCGAACAGGAAGCTGGGCAAGTGGTCGAAGGTTCCCATTATAAGAGGGGTGGTTTCATTCGTGACCTCGCTGGTTCAGGGTACGGGCACCCTGATGTACTCAGCCGAGGTGCTGGAGCAGTACATTCCTGAAGAGGAAATCGAGGAGGACAAATTCACCCAGTGGATGAACAAAACCTTCGGGGAGAAGAAGGCGTGGAACATACTTATATATATATCGGTGATCTTTGCGCTGTTTTTCTCAATCGGAGTTTTTATACTGCTGCCGACGGCGGCGCTGAACTTCCTGAGCGGCTTTACCGACAACGCGGTGGTGCTGAA
>JALENF010000129.1 GCA_022767945.1 Bacillota bacterium | reverse complement strand
AGGCATGAATACGTTAAGCTGGAAATTTCCCTGTGAAGCTGCAATGCCTATAGTAACATCATTTCCCATAACCTGTGTGCACACCATAGTAAGTGCTTCACATTGAGTAGGATTTACCTTGCCCGGCATAATTGAGCTTCCCGGTTCGTTTTCCGGAATCATGATTTCTCCGATTCCACAGCGTGGGCCGGAAGCCAGCCATCTTACGTCATTGGCAATCTTCATAAGGTTAGCCGCCAGTGCCTTGAATGCTCCATGAACGCAGACCAGAGCATCCTTGGAAGTCAGGCTGTGGAATTTATTCTCAGCCGTCACGAAACTGTATCCGGTAATTTTACTGATTTCCTCAGCTGAAGCTTTTCCAAAATCTCTGTTCGCATTCAGACCGGTTCCTACTGCTGTTCCTCCAAGTGCCAGCTCATACAGACCCTCCATAGAAGCAGTAATCTGCTTTTCACTGTGATCCAGCATGGATCGCCATCCGCTGATTTCCTGTCCCAGAGTCAGAGGTGTCGCGTCCTGAAGGTGAGTTCTTCCTGTCTTCACAATATCCATATACGACTCTTCGAGTTTTGATAGAGAATCACGCAGAACTCTTACCGCCGGAAGCAGCTTTTCTATTGTAACCTGTACGGCTGCAATGTGCATGGCAGTAGGGAAGGTATCGTTGGAGCTCTGTGACTTGTTGACATGGTCGTTAGGGTGAAGCAGCTTTTCGCCGGCCAGCTCGTTACCTCTGTTTGCGACAACCTCGTTAACATTCATGTTTGACTGGGTGCCGCTTCCTGTCTGATAGACAACAAGAGGGAAGTGGTCGTCAAGCTCTCCGGCCATAATCTCATCACATACGCGGGCAATCAGGTCGGCTCTCTCTCCGTCAATCATCTCAAGCTTTTTATTTGCAAGGGCTGCAGCCTTTTTCAAAACTCCAAAGGCATGAACTATTTCAATTGGCATTCTGGAATTTCCGATTTTAAAGTTTTCGAAGCTTCTCTGTGTCTGTGCACCCCAGTATCTGTCGGCAGGCACCTTTACCTCGCCCATTGTATCGTGTTCAATTCTGTATTCCATTTTTATTCTCCCCATACATCCATAACTGCTCTGGCCACGTTTTCAACAACCTTTGGGTTGAACGGATCAGGCAGGACATAGTCAGCTGTAAGTTCTTCTTCAGGAATAACATCTGCAATCGCTCTTGCAGCGGCTTCCTTCATTTCCTCGGTAATCTTCTTTGCTCTGCAGTCCAGTGCACCTCTGAAAATACCGGGGAAGGCAAGTACGTTGTTCACCTGGTTAGGGAAATCAGAACGTCCTGTTCCGACAACTGCAGCTCCTGCAGCCTTTGCTTCGTCAGGCATGATTTCAGGAACAGGGTTAGCCATGGCAAACACGATAGGATCCTTTGCCATGGATTTAATCATTTCAGGTGTAAGAACTCCCGGTTTGGAAACGCCCACGAAAATATCCGCATCTTTTATAACGTCAGCAAGAGTACCTTTTTTCTTATCTCTGTTTGTAACCAGAGCCATCTTCTGCTGCTCTGAGTTGTTTTCCGGGTTTCCGTCATAAATTGCTCCGAATCGGTCAACCAGGGTTACATCGCCGAACTGCAGTCTGAGAATCATCTTTGCAATTGATATTCCCGCAGAACCTGCACCGTTGATAACGATTTTCAGTTTACCCATTTCCTTCTTTGTGTATTTCACGGCGTTCAGCAGTCCCGCGCTTACGATAATGGCAGTTCCGTGCTGGTCGTCATGGAAAACAGGTATGTCACATTTCTCTATCAAAGCTCTCTCGATTTCGAAACATCTAGGAGCACTGATATCCTCAAGATTGATTCCACCGAAGCTTTTTGAAATATTGTAAACGGTGTCTATGATTTCCTTCGGATCCTTGCTGTCGATGCAGATTGGAACAGCATCTATTCCGGCGAAGGCCTTAAAAAGGGCACACTTTCCCTCCATAACGGGCATACCCGCGGAAGGTCCTATATCACCAAGCCCAAGGACTGCAGTTCCGTCTGTAATTACCGCAACTGTGTTTCCTTTACCTGTGTATTTATATGCCAGGCTTTCATCCTTTTCTATTTCAAGGCATGGTGCCGCAACTCCCGGAGTATAGGCAACAGAAAGCTCTTCTCTGTTAGTAATAGGGGACTTCAGCTCTGTGGAAAGCTTTCCCTTCCATTGAGCATGCATCTGTAATGCTTTTTCTTTGATATCCATTATTATTTCCTCCATTCATTTACAGATCGACTGATTCAAGCCATTCTCTTCCGACCTTAATCTGTCTTCTTACTTCTGCAGGTGCAGTTCCGCCAAATGACATTCTTGCATCTACACATGCTTTCATGCTTATATCACCAAGGGAATCCTTAGTTACTCTGCTGTCGATTTCCTGAAGCTCTTCTTCAGTCAGATCTTCAAAGTCGCATCCGTTGATTTCGCATTTTTTTACCATTCTTCCAACGATGCTGTGTGCCTCTCTGAATGGAATTCCCTGTTTTGCAAAGTGTTCTGCGATATCTGTCGCGTTCAGGAATCCTTTTGCAAACTGTTTCTGAATCTCATCTACTCTGAATTCAGTCTTTTCCAGCATGTTTGCAAATATCTGGATGCTTGCCTTCCAGGTGTCGATGGCATCAAACAGACTTTCCTTGTCTTCCTGGAAATCTTTGTTGTATGCAAGAGGTGTTCCCTTCATTACTGTCAGCAGCTGCATCAGATCACCGTATACACGGCCCACCTTTCCTCTCAGAAGCTCCGCCATATCCGGATTCTTTTTCTGGGGCATGATGCTGCTGCCTGTACAGTAGCTGTCATCTATTGCGATATATGAGAATTCTGAAGAGTTCCACCATACGAATTCCTCAGCCCATCTTGAAAGGTGCATCATGGAAATTGACGCATCGCTCAGAAATTCAAGGCTGTAATCTCTGTCACTTACGCTGTCCATTGCATTTTCAGTAGGACCTGCAAATCCAAGAAGCTCTGAGGTCAGATGCCTGTCTGTATTCAGTGTAGTTCCAGCGAGAGCGCATGCTCCAAGAGGATTAAGATTCATTCTGTCATATGTATCCTGAAGTCTCTGAATATCTCTTTTGAACATCTGGAAATATGCCATGAAGACAAATCCGATTGTAATAGGCTGTGCGTGCTGAATATGTGTAAATCCGACAGTCAGACTGTCAGCATATTTTTCAGCCTTGTCCAGAATTACTTCTTCAAGATAAATCAGTCTGTTCAGAATGTTTCTGATTTCCTTCTTAAGGTACAGTCTCGCATCTACCTGACACTGGTCATTTCTGCTTCTTGCTGTGTGCAGCTTCTTGCCCACATCTCCGATTTCTTCTATAAGTCTGCTTTCAATACCCATGTGGATATCTTCATCGTCCACTGTAAAAACAATTTCACCGCTTCTGATCTTTTCTCTGATTTTTTCGAGTCCTTTAATAATCTGATCTGCTTCTTCTTCAGTTACAATTCCCTGTTTTCCAAGCATTGTAACGTGAGCAACGCTTCCGTCGATATCCTCCTCGAACATTCTCTGGTCGAAGAAAATTGAAGCATTGAAATCCTTTACCAGACTGTCCATTTCTTTTTCAAATCTTCCGCCCCATAAACTTGCCATATATTTATTTATCTCCTTGCTTCCTCTTTAAACTTGCCGATTATACTTTTTTCTGCCCTTGATACTGTCATTTGGGACACACCAAGATCAGCTGCTATCTCAGCCTGAGAGCAGTTATGTAAAAATCTCTGTTTAAAGATATATTTTTCCTGATTATTAAAGCTTTTTATTACTTTATCAATGATTTCCTTTGTTTCTATTCTCTCATATCCTAGTTCTTCAAACGTTGTATATTTTTCCAGGAATGAAGTGTCCCCATCTTCGCCTGCCTCTGAGTAGGTTTTGTCCAGAGAGTAAGTACCGTATGACTTGGCACCTTCCATGGCCTCTATTACCTGTTCCTGTGAAAAGCCGGAAGCTTCTGAAATTTCCTGAAGGGTAGGGTTGCGATCCAGCTCTTCACGCAGCTTTTCTCTAACCTCCTGGACTTTTGCAGCGGTTTCCTTAAGTCTTCTGGGCACCTTCAGGCTCCATTCCTTATCGCGAAAGTATTTTTTTATTTCCCCGAGAATGGTAGGGGTTGCAAAGGAGCTGAACTCAAATCCTTTTTTCGGGTCGAATCTTTCAACTGCGTTAACCAGTGCAAGTGCTCCAACCTGGTAAAGATCATCATAGTCTACTCCCTTTCCAAGATACTTTCTGATAAGAATATCCACCATATAAAGATGCTTCTCAACTATTTCGTTTCTGTTTTCGATACTGGGATTATTTAGATATTTCGTAAATAATTCCTGTTCCTTCATATGTTTTTCACCATTCTTATCTGTTTGTGACCATCTTCAGTTTTACCGAAATCCACTTCATCCATTATTGTCTGAATAAGATAAATGCCTATGTCACCCTCTTTTGGGCAGTTCTGGCAGGGCTTCGCCAGCTTTTCGAGAGTATGACTGGCACAGTCATCTTTAATCAGTACTTCAAGCTTTCCTTTTTCAACGTTGCACTGAAGCTCATATCTTTCAGAGTATCCGTCAAAACCGTGGCATGAAACATTCTTGCATCCTTCCTCAACGGCAGTCTTAATATCTTCAATAGCATCGTAATCAAAACCCGCATTGTTGGCAACTGATGCAATTGCCAGTCTGACCATTGTCAGATATTCAGGTTTTCCCGGAATTGTAAACTTAATATTGTCCATGTCTCTCTCCTAAATTTCTGTTTCCTATACAATATTTTATACAAAATTACCTGTGCGGCACAAGCCACACAGGTATTATATAACAATGTTGATTAACTTTAAAGTGTCAGCTGTTCATCCTTGTCTTCCGGCTTAGCCTTCTTTTCTTTTTTTTCTTCAGGATTGTCATCGACATCTTCCTTGATCACCTTAGCGATTGCGACAATCTTTGTATCGTCTTCAACCTTCATGATTTTTACGCCCTGAGTAGCTCTGCCGAGCTTGGAAACTTCGTTGGCTTTGATTCTGATAATAATGCCGTCTGAATTAATCATCAGAACCTCATCATCGTCATCTACAGCCATAGCACCTACAAGAGCACCTGTCTTGGAGAACTTGCCCTTATCATAAGTCAGAAGTCCCTTTCCGCCACGAACCTGAATCTTATATTCCTTAACAGGCGTTCTCTTGCCGTAACCGTTTTCAGTTACAACAAGCAGCTCCTGACCGGGTTCAACTAGTTCCATAGCAACTACTTCGTCATCCTTATCAAGCTTGATTGCTCTTACGCCTCCGGCGATCCTGCCCATGCTTCTTACATCCTCTTCTGAGAAGCTGATGCATTTACCCTGCTTGGTAACAATGATAACCTGGTTGGAACCCGTTGTTTCCTTGATTCCAATCAGCTGGTCGTCATCCCTCAGCTTGATGGCAATCAGACCTGTTGATCTCTGAGTATCGAATTCGGAAATAGGCGTCTTCTTGATTGTTCCCTGCTTAGTAACAGCGATCAGATACTTGTCCTCCGAGAAGTCCTTGATTGGAATAACAGTTGTAATTCTTTCTCTCTGAAGCAGATTCAGGAAGTTAACAGCAGGAGTACCCTTTGCTGTTCTTCCTGCCTCAGGAATTTCAAAGGCTTTGATCTTGTGTGCCTTACCTGTGTTAGTAAAGAACATCAGATAGTCATGAGTTGAGGTCATAATCAGATCCTTAACGAAATCATTTTCTCTAGTTGTGATTCCTGTAATTCCCTTGCCGCCTCTTCTCTGAGCCTTATATGTGTCTGCAGGAACTCTCTTGATATATCCAAGATGAGTTAAAGTAACTGCAACCTGTTCTTCTTCTACAAGATCCTCATCATCAAAATCGTCAACGTCTGCAACGATTTTTGTTCTTCTCTTGTCATTATACTTATCTTTGATTTCTGTCAGTTCGTCCTTAATTACTCCCATCAGAAGCTTCTCATCTGCAAGAATAGAGTTGTAGTAAGCAATCTTTTTCATCAACTCTTCGTATTCCTTGTCGATTTTCTCTCTTTCCAGACCCTGCAGTCTTGCAAGTCTCATATCTAGAATTGCCTGAGCCTGAATTTCAGAAAGACCGAATCTCTCCATCAGTTTTTCTTTAGCATCGTTGTATGAACTTCTGATAATTTTGATGATTTCGTCTATGTTATCAAGAGCAATTCTTAAACCTTCCAGAATGTGAGCTCTTGCTTCAGCCTTTTTAAGGTCAAACTGTGTTCTTCTTGTAACAACTTCCTTCTGGAAGTTCAGATATTCAGACAGAATTTCATAAAGATTCAGAACCTTAGGCTTCTTGCCTACAAGAGCAAGCATAATCATACTGTAGCTGTCCTGAAGCTGAGTATGCTTATACAGTCTGTTAAGTGTAATCTGTGGATTTGCATCCCTCTTAAGTTCGATTACAATTCTCATTCCGTTACGGTTGGATTCATCTCTGATATCAGAAATGCCTTCGATTTTTTTGTCTTTTACAAGCTCAGCTATCTTTTCAATAAGTCTGGCCTTGTTTACCTGAAACGGAATTTCTGTAACTACAATCTGAGATTTTCCTCTTGCAGTCTCCTCAATTTCACAGCAGGCTCTAACCTTAACCTTTCCGATACCGGTTCTGTATGCCTGTCTAAGTCCGCTCTTTCCAAGAATCTTAGCTCCTGTTGGAAAGTCGGGACCTTTTATATGCTTCATCAAATCTTCAACAGTAGCTTCACTGTTGTCAATCAGTTCGATGGTAGCATCTATTACTTCACCAAGGTTGTGAGGAGGAATAGATGTAGCCATACCTACGGCAATACCGTTTGATCCGTTAACCAGCAGGTTAGGGTATCTGCTTGGAAGAACAATAGGTTCTTTTTCTTCACCGTCAAAGTTTGGTATAAAATCTACAGTTTCCTTTTCAATATCTCTTATCATCTGAAGTGAGAACGGAGTCATTCTCGCTTCTGTGTAACGCATAGCAGCTGCACCGTCTCCGTCAACGGAACCAAAGTTACCATGACCGTCAACAAGCATATATCTTGTCGAGAAATCCTGTGCAAGTCTTACCATTGCGTCATAAATTGAGCTGTCACCATGAGGGTGATATTTACCCATTACTTCACCAACAATACGCGCAGATTTTTTATGCGGTTTGTCAGGTGTTACTCCAAGCTGGCTCATTCCGTAAAGTATTCTTCTGTGAACCGGCTTAAGTCCGTCTCTTACGTCAGGAAGGGCACGTCCAACAATTACGCTCATGGAGTAGTCAATATATGACTTTTTCATCTCTTTTGCTATTTCATGCTGTTCTAATCTAGTATCTTCTAATAAGCTCATTTTGCCCTCCTTCCTTAAATATCAATTTCTGCCAAGTGAGCATTTTCTTCAATAAACTGCTTTCTTGGCGGTACCTTGTCTCCCATCAGGATTGTAAAGATTTCATCTGCTGCAGCAGCATCATCCAGAGTAATCTGAATAAGAGTACGATTATTGTAATCCATAGTAGTTTCCCATAGCTGATGGAAATCCATTTCTCCCAGACCTTTGTATCTCTGAATATCTATCTTTCCGCTCTTACCGTCATTATTCAGCTTTTCAAGCAGTCTGTCCTGTTCAGGCTCACTGTAGGTATAGTAAATTTCTTTATTTCTCTTTGTCAGGAATAGAGGAGGCTTGGCAGCATAAACATATCCACCCTCTATCAGCGGAGTCATATATCTGAAGAAGAACGTAAGAAGAAGAGTTCTTATGTGTGCTCCGTCTACGTCCGCATCGGTCATGATTATAATCTTGTGATATCTAAGCTTTGATTCATCAAACTCGCTGCCTATACCACAACCGAATGCAGTAATCATATTCTTGATTTCTTCCGAATTAAGAATTCTATCAAGTCTTGCTTTTTCAACGTTCAGAATCTTACCTCTCAGAGGAAGAACCGCCTGTCTGATTCTGTCGCGACCCTGCTTTGCACTGCCTCCTGCGGAATCTCCCTCTACAAGGAATATTTCTGAAAGTGCAGGATCCTTTTCAGAACAGTCAGCAAGCTTTCCGGGAAGTGAAGTTGAATCAAGAGATGATTTTCTTCTGGTAGTTTCTCTTGCTTTTCTTGCAGCCTCTCTTGCATGAGCAGCTGTAATACATTTTCCAATGATATTTTTTGCCTGATCCGGGTTTTCTTCCAGGAAAGCAAATACATTTTCACTTGTAGCGCTTTCAACAAAACCCCTCATTTCAGTATTTCCAAGCTTTGTCTTTGTCTGTCCCTCAAACTGAGGCTCAGTCAGCTTAACAGAAATAACGGCAGTCAGACCTTCTCTTACGTCTTCGCCTGCAAGACTTCCGTCCTTTTCCTTGAGAAGCTTGCTCTTTTTCGCATATTCGTTAAACGTCTTTGTAATTGCGGATCTGAATCCTGCCAGGTGAGTACCGCCTTCTGTAGTATTAATATTATTTGCATATGAAAGCACAAACTCGTTATAACGGTCTGTATACTGAAGTGCAACCTCAACTTCCATATTGTTTTTCTTTGCCTCAAAATAAACAATATCCTGATTAATAGCTTCCTTGTTGCTGTTTAAATGCTTTACGAATTCTATTATTCCGCCTTCGTAATGGAAAACCTCTTTTTTCTTCTGTCCATCTCTTTCGTCAGCAAGAGTAATCTTAACCCCCTTGTTAAGGAAAGCCATTTCTCTTAATCTATGCTGAAGAGTATCATATTCAAATTCAGTAGTTTCCCTGAAAATTTCCGGATCCGGCCAGAACACAGTTGTTGATCCTGTCTTCTTTGATTCTCCTATTACAGTCAACGGAGTAACAGTCTTACCTCTTTCGTAACACTGCTTATATATTTTTCCGTTTCTTTTTACCTCAACTTCCATTCTTGTAGAAAGCGCATTAACTACAGATGCACCTACACCGTGAAGTCCTCCGGATACCTTATATCCTCCTCCACCGAATTTTCCTCCTGCATGAAGTACCGTATGAATTACTTCAACAGCAGGAATTCCCAGCTTAGGATGTTTATCAACCGGCATACCTCTACCATCGTCTTCTACTTTGATAGAGTTGTCGCTCTGAATAGTAACATTTATTGATTTACAAAATCCTGCAAGTGCTTCATCCACACTGTTGTCTACAACTTCGTAAACAAGGTGATGAAGACCTCTCGGACCTGTACTTCCAATGTACATACCAGGTCTTTTACGAACAGCTTCAAGTCCTTCAAGAACTTGAATTTGGGCCGCATCATACTGATTTGTCTTCTTTCCCTCTGTGCTCATTTGTTACCCTTTCTTATCATAATTTTCAAACCTATCTCTTAGACTATCTTTTTATAATATAATAAAAATTAATTATTTACAATAAATTTCCTTTTTCTATTTTAATAATATTGGCATTCGGAAAAGATTCTATAACCTTATCATCAATATCCGTAGCCGTTACAAAAATCTGATTATTACGCAGGGTTCTGATCAGAAACCTCTGCCTGTTAATGTCCAGCTCACTCATCACAT
>JALENF010000097.1 GCA_022767945.1 Bacillota bacterium | reverse complement strand
GCTCATTAGTACCTTTAGTCACTAAATCGTCGATTAGAACGCCAATATAAGCCTCACTTCTATCAAGAATAAAAGGCTCTTTTCCATATATTAACAGTGAAGCATTAATTCCGGCCATCAGACCCTGAGCTGCTGCTTCCTCATAACCTGAACTGCCGTTAAACTGACCGGCACAAAATAGCCCTTTTATAGCTCTGGTTTCAAGGTTAGGTTTCAAATCCAGTGGATTGATACAGTCATATTCTATTGCATATGCAGGTCTGGTAATAATAATGTTTTCCAGACCTGGAATAGTATGATAGAATGCCTCCTGTACATCTTCAGGAAGACTTGAGGACATGCCCTGAATATACATTTCCTCAGTATCCAGACCTTCAGGTTCAATAAAGGTCTGATGTCTCTCCTTATCTGCAAATCTGTTAATTTTGTCTTCAATTGAAGGACAGTACCTTGGACCTATCCCTTCTATCTGACCTCCGAATAACGCACTTCTATGAAAATTATCTCTGATAACCTTATGTGTGTTTTCATTAGTATAAGTCAGCCAGCATGATATCTGTTCTTTTTCCAGATTATCATTCATGAATGAAAAAGGAACAATTTTCTCATCACCCTTCTGCTCTGTCATCTTGCTGTAATCAAAAGTTGAAGCAAGTGCCCTTGCAGGTGTGCCTGTCTTAAATCGTCTTAGCTTCATACCATGTTTTTCAAGATTTTCAGCCAGTTCTACAGATGGTGCCAACCCATTCGGACCGCTTGAGTATGCACTGTCTCCAATAAAAATCTTACCCCTCAGAAATGTTCCCGTGGCAAGCACTACTGCCTTGGCAGTGTAACATGTGTGAGTCATTGTTACAACACCCTTAACGGTTCCGTCCTCGATAATTAAATCTGTTACCTCACCCTGTTTTACATCCAGATTTTCCTGTTTTTCAATAGTCTTTTTCATCTCAGTATGATACTTATGCTTATCAGCCTGAGCACGTAAAGAATGAACAGCAGGACCTTTTGCCGTATTCAGCATTCTGCTCTGAATAAATGTTTTATCAATATTCTTTCCCATTTCTCCGCCAAGAGCATCTATTTCTCTAACCAGATGACCCTTTCCGGTTCCCCCAATTGAAGGATTACATGGCATCATTGCGATTGCCTCTAAATTTATAGAAAACAACAATGTTCTGTTGCCCATACGTGCAGATGCAAGAGCAGCTTCACATCCCGCATGACCTGCTCCGACAACAATTATGTCGTAATTACCCATTACTATTCTTTCCACTATTATCCTACTTTCCTAAACAAAATCTTGCAAAAACCTCATTAATAATGTCATCCTGTACAGTTTCACCAATTATTTCACCAAGTGACTCATAGGCACTGTTTACATCTATTTCAATAAATTCTAATGCTTCCTGCATTTTTACCATATTTATTGCATCATCTAAGGATTTTCTTGATTTTTCAAGGATATCCTTATGTCTAACATTTGTGACCATAAGATTATTATTTTGAGATACTTTACCTCCATAAACAAGATCTACTATTTTATTCTCAATTTCGCTGATTCCCATCTGATTTTTCATAGAAGTCTCAATTATTGTAAAACCGGGATTTTTTAATAAAATATCATCCTTTTTTAAAATTTGGTTTAAATCTATCTTATTTAACAAAATAACAGTCTTATCTGGATTAATCAGCTCCATTATCTCCATATCTTCATGTTCAAGATTTCTACTTGAATCAAGTATGAAAATAACTAGATCAGCCTGATTAAATGATTCTTTAGACTTTTCGATACCTATTTTCTCAATAATATCGTCAGTTTCTCTAATTCCAGCAGTATCTGTCAGTCTCACAGGAATTCCTTTGATACTAATATGTTCTTCAATGGTATCACGAGTTGTACCAGGAATTTCAGTTACGATTGCTCTTGTCTCCTTTAAAAGACTGTTCATTAAAGATGACTTTCCGACATTTGGCTTACCAATTATTGCTACACTTAAGCCATCTCTCATTATTCTGCCTGTATCTGCACTACTCAACAGATTTTCTATCTCTGAAAGAACCTCATTAAGATCAAAACTTAGTTTTTCATATGTTATTTCTTCAATATCTTCATCAGGATAATCTATATTTACTGTTAGATTTACAAGAATATCTACAAGTTTATTTCTTATTTCTCTTATACGTTCGGAAAAGATACCCTCCAGCTGATTCAATGCCACATCAAATGTTTTATCTGTCTTTGCTTTAATTACATCGATAACGGCTTCAGCCTGAGATAAATCAAGTCTGCCGTTAAGAAACGCCCTCTTAGTAAATTCACCTGGCTCAGCCATTCTTGCACCATTAGCCAGAACAAGCTCAAGAGTTTTACGAAGTGGAACCATTCCTCCATGACAGTTAATCTCAACTACATCCTCCACCGTATATGTTTTAGGACCCTTCATATAAACACAAAGAACCTCATCTATTACTTTATTAGATAAAGGGTCCACGATATTTCCATATGACATTTTTCTATTTTGAAGACTGGATGGGTTAGCAGGGATAAATATCTTGTCAAGAACTGACTTCGATTCCTCTCCGCTTATTCTTATTATGCCAATACCACCTTCACCTGGTGCTGTTGCAATAGCAGCAATTGTATCTTCCATTCTATTTCTTCTCCCAAACAAAATAAGCCCGCATAAAGCGGGCTACTAATTATTTAAGCTCAATTATAACCCTTCTGTAAGGATCCTGACCCTCGCTTCTTGTTGTTACACGTGGGTTGCTCTGAAGAGTTGCATGAATTACCTTACGTTCATAAGGATTCATAGGTTCCAGTCTTACACTTCTCTTAGTTTTCACTACTTTATCTGCAAGTCTGTTAGCAAGCTTTTCTAAAGTTTTTTCTCTTTTTGATCTATAATTCTCGGCGTCTATGACTACTCTTATGTAATCACTTTTACCCTTATTAACTACAAGACTAGTTAAATACTGTATCGCATCAAGAGTCTGGCCTCTTTTACCAATAATTGTACCGGAATCTTTACCGTCAATGTTAACAAATACATTAGTATCGTTAGCAACAGCTGAAATATTAACGTTAAGACCCATCTGTGCCGCAACTTCATTAAGAAATTCCACAGCAGGATGATCAGGTGCATCTACCAGACCCTCTACATCCTCCTTAGTAAGAATAATAGATTCTTTCTCTTCCTTAACAGTCTCAGCACGCTTAGGAGCTTTTGCCGGCTTTGCGGATCTTGAATTCTTAGCCGGTTTAGCCGGTTCAGATTTTTTAACCTCAGCAACAGGCTCTTTTATCTCTTCAACTTCTTTTACTTCTTCAACCTGTTTCTTTCTTTCGACTCTAACTAATGCTAATTTAGCACCAATACCGAAAAAACCTTTTGATGGTTCTTCTAGAACGGTTACCTCAACTTCGTCTCTAGTTAGTTTTAGTTCATCCAATGCAAGACCAACAGCGGTCTCCACATCGTTTCCCCACTTTTCAGAAACATCCATACTATTTTTTTCCTCCAATAGCTCTTATTTTTTCTTTTTCTTCTGCTTATTCTTGTCTCTAAGAGCTTTTCTAAGCTGATTAAAACGCAAATTGAAGAAAATTTGAATGAACTGACTTATAAACCAGTATATTGCAAGACCTGATGGATAAGTTCTTGCAAGCCATACAATCATAATAGGGAAAAAGTACTGCATCATCCTATTCATGGCATTTGATCCAGGTGCACCTTTTGATTGAGGGTTCATCTGCATATTAAGCCAGAATGAGAAGAAAGTAGCAGCGCCGGCCATAATTGGAAGAATCCAGTTATCAGGCTGACTTAAATCCTTAATCCATAAGAAATTTTCATGTATAGCAAAATACATATTGCTGTCAGCTTCTATGTATGCCATAGGATTTCTTAATAGAGTAAATAATCCCATGATAATAATCATCTGAACTATCATTGGAAGACATCCTCCAGCCGGATTGAAACCCTCCTCCTGATAAAGCTCAGTCATCTTGGCATTCATAGTTTCCTTATCGTTTGCGTATTTTCTTTGTATTTCCTGTAATTTAGGCTGCATGTCCGCCATTCCGGCAGTACTCAAAATCTGTTTTTTGTAAAAAGGATAAAGTGCAAATTTAACAATTACCGTTAGAATTACAACAGTTATTCCGTAATTACCAACAAATCCATAAAGCAAAGTCAGCAGCCAAGCTAATGGTTTTGCTAAAATTCCCATTCATTTCCTCCGTTATTTTAAAGGGTCGTAACCTCCGGGATTTCCGGGATGACACTTTAAAATTCGTTTAATACCTAAATAACTACCCTTGAAAACTCCATATTTTCTCAGAGCCTGAATAAAATACGTCGAACAGGTTGGATAAAACCTGCAGGTAGCCGGAAACAAAGGTGAAATAAATTTCTGATACATTCTGATAAGCAGAATCATAATTCCGCTTATAAATTTACTTGCATATTTCATTGCTTTAGTAACACCTTTGTTTTCTTAAGTGCAGATTCCAGAGATTTTCTGACTTCCGCACACTTTCTGCCGCTTATAGTGTTTCTGGCGATGAATATTATATCAAAACCCGTTGAGAGTTCTAAATCTGATGTTCTAAGACTTTCCTTCATCAGCCTTCTGGCTCTGTTTCTTTTAACACTGTTTCCTACCTTCTTGCTGGCAAGAAATGCGGTTCTGTTGTAAGGCAGATTGTTTTTCTTAAAAAAAATCACAATATATCTGTCCCCTACTGACTTTCCCTTACTGTAAATTGAGGAAAAATCACTTTTTCTTCTCAATACGTTTTTTTTCAACATATTTGAAATTTAATTTGAAATTAAGCTGTTAATTTCTTTCTGCCCTTAGCTCTTCTTCTCTTTAGAACGTTTCTGCCGTTTTTAGTAGCCATTCTCTTTCTGAATCCGTGCTCTTTCATTCTCTGTCTTTTCTTTGGCTGATATGTCATCTTCATATCTGTTTACCTCCTTAAATTATTTAACTCGTACGCATCTAAATTCCAAAGCGCACACATATGCCCCACAATTATAAGGTCAAAGCTTCTAAATGTCAATAATTTTCAAGAATTTTAATAATCAAAAGCTTTATATATGATAGAGTGCAAAATATGCACAAAGTTATCCACAAGTTATGGATAACTTTAATTATTATTTATTTTTCAGTTATCGAAAATAACCCTTGTCTGTGGATAACTTCTTGTGTAAAATTAAAATATCACTTAGGAGAGCGAGAAAAATGAAAAAGATACAAGAAATATGGACTCAGGTTTTAAAGCTTATAGAAGAAAACACAACAGCAATAAGCTATAAGACCTGGTTTCTTACGACCAAAATAAAAAAAATTGATGAAGACGCAAGAGTATTCTACCTGGAAAACAGTGAAGAATTTGTAGTAAAAATTCTTAGAAACAGATATCTGAGCCTCATAGAAGAGAGTATAAGAACTGTAATCGGTGAAGATTTCAGGGTCGTTGTAAAAACCTCCTCAGAATACGAAAATGTAAGTACTACAACAGCTGCCGCACCGGCAAAGCCTGTACTTATGGATAATAAGCTAAAAAAACAGAAAATATTCAATCCAAGGTATACGTTTGAGAACTTCGTTGTAGGAAACAGCAACAGATATGCACATGCAGCATGTCTGGCTGTTGCAGAATCACCTTCCCAGGCATTCAATCCTCTTTTCCTGTACGGCGGATCAGGGCTTGGCAAGACACATCTTATGAATGCCATAGGAATTTATCTCCTTGAAAACAACGAAGATCTTAACGTTCTTTACGTCTCAGCGGAAATGTTTACAAACGAATTTATTAAAGCACTAGGAGAAAACAAAACCAGGGAATTTAAGAACAAATACAGAAAAGTTGACGTACTTCTCATGGATGATATTCAGTTTCTTGAAGGTAAGGATACGATGCAGGAGGAATTTTTCCATACATTTAATTCTCTGTACGACCTTAATAAACAGATAGTAATTTCAAGTGATAGAGCACCTAACAGACTGGATAAGCTGGAAGAAAGACTGAGAACAAGGTTCATGTGGAACATGGTAGCCGATGTTCAGCCTGCAGATTATGAAACAAGAATTGCAATTCTTCTAAAGAAGGCAGAAAATGCAAATATTGAAGTGGATGATGATATATATGATGTCATCTGTTTCATAGCAGAAAATGTTAAGGATAATATCAGAGAAATGGAAGGCTCTTTTAATAGAATTGTTGGTTTTTCAACAATAATGGGAGAAAAAATTGATAAAAGCTTTGCCAAGAGAATGCTTGTTGACCTGATTGAAAATAAGGGGACAAGTCCTACACCTGAAAAGATTAAGACTGTAGTATGCAGAGCATATAATATCAAGGTGTCAGATATGGAAAGCTCCAAGAGAACTAATAACATAGCCTATCCGAGACAGATAGCAATGTACCTGTGCAGAGAACTGACCGATTATTCTCTGCCGAAAATAGGAAAGCTGTTCGGAGGAAGACACTATACGACAGTTTTACATGCATGTGAAAAAATCAGCGAGGAAATAAAAAAAGACAAAGAACTAAAGGATACAATCAGTAAACTAAAAGAGGATATTTCTGAATAACTTTTACACGTTATCCTTACTTCAAAAACAATAACTTTTTCAGTTTTATCAAAGCTATCAGAAGTTATCCACAATATCCACAGCCCCTACTACTATTACTACTAAAAATATATAAAAATAATATCGGAATTTTGGAGGTTAAGAATGAAATTCAGATGCACTCAGTCAAGTTTAACTAAGGCACTAAATATTGTTTCCAAAGCAGTTACCACGAGAACAACTATTCCTATTCTTAAAGGAATACTGCTTGAGGTTAACGAATCTGGAATTTTAAAAATGTCGGCATCAGATTTAGATCTGACAATAGAAGCTACTGTGGAAGTTGAAGACAGTGTGCCGGGGTCAGTTGTTGTCCAGTCAAAGCTTTTTGGAGACATCATCAGAAAGCTGCCTTCTTCAGATATTTTCATAGAATCTGAATATGAGAATATAGCAATTAAATGTATGAATTCAGAATTTTCCATTATCTGTTCATCAGCAGATGAATTTCCAAGCATCAAGACAATGGAAAATGAAAAAGAAGCTTTGAGTTTTGACAAAAATATATTAAAAGAAATGATCAGAAAAACTTCATTTGCAGCAAGTGCTGATGAATCAAAGGGAGTTATTACAGGACTTCTTATGGAAATGACCTGTGATGAACTGATTACAGTTGCAATCGATGGTTACAGAATGGCAGTAACAAGAGAAGCCATGATTAACAGAGATGAAAATAAGGTTATCATATCTGCAAAGATCATGAATGAAATAAACAAAATTATAAGTGAGTCATCAGATGAAGAAGAAATTAAAATGATTCTGAGCGACAATAATGCACTTTTCATAATTGGAAATATTAAGATTGTTGTAAGATTACTTGACGGAGAATTTATAAAATACAGAGATATTCTTCCTAAGGAAAGCAAAATTGAAGTGACAGTAAGCAGAAGCAGCCTGCTTGACAGCATAGAAAGAGCATCTCTTCTTTCAAAAGAGGGAAAAAACAATCTTATCAGATTTGCGATAAGAGATAACATTATTACCATCACATCAAAATCAGAAGAGGGTAATGTAAAAGAAGAAGTTCTTGCAAATAAAATAGGAGAAGACCTTGATATAGGTTTTAATGCTAAATATGTACTGGATGTTCTAAAATCAATTGACGATGAAGAAATCAGGATGCTGTTTAACACAAGCATAACTCCGTGCGTTGTAAAGCCTCTGGAAGGAAATAAATTTGATTATCTGATTCTTCCTGTAAGAATTTCAGGTAATTAATAAGAGAATAGAATGTATATTAAAAGACTAAATCTTAAAGATTACAGAAACTATGATTCTCTGGACGTAGATTTTGATAAGAATGTAAATATAATTATCGGAAACAATGCCCAGGGAAAAACAAATTTAATAGAATCTCTATATGTCACATCCTTTGGAAAATCCTTCAGAACCAACAGAGACAGTGAGCTCGTCAAATTCGGACGGGATTATGCCAGAATCAGCATAGAGGCTGAAAAAGAATACTTTGATACGACTGTGGAGGTTTTGATAAAAAAAGACTCGAAAAAATCTGTGAAAAAAGACGGCACTGTGGTGAGAAAATCTTCAGAACTACTGAAAAACATTCTTATTGTTATTTTTTCGCCGGAAGATCTGAAAATCGTGAAAGAGGATCCCGAAAAAAGACGTAAGTTTATCGACAGAGAGCTTTGCCAGATAAAGCCTCTGTACTATGAGACGCTCTCAAATTACAAGAAAACTCTGGTTCAGAGAAATATGTATCTCAAAGAGGATGACATAGACAGCAGTATTATGGATATCTGGGATATTCAGCTGGCGCGTTACGGATCAAAGCTAACATCTATGCGAAAAAAATTTATCGAAAAGATGAGTATCTACAGCAGTCGAATTCATGAAAGTATAACTGACGGTAAGGAAATACTGCATTTAGAATATAATCCTAACATTGAATTTGCAGATGATTTCGCTGAAATGGAAGGATTATTTTATGATGAAATAAAGAAGTCATATGCAAGTGATTTGCGAATGAGGACTACGACCAGGGGTCCTCACAAGGATGATTTTTCTTTTTATGTTAACGGAATCAATATGAGAAGCTTTGGATCTCAGGGACAGCAGAGAACGTGTGCCCTTTCATTGAAGCTTGCAGAGCTTAATCTCATAAAAAAAGAGACCGGTGAAGAAGCTATATTGCTATTAGACGATGTGATGAGTGAGCTGGACATTAACAGGCAGAGGTTTCTGATCAGAACCCTGCGTAATAATCAGATTTTTGTAACGGCTACGGATATTGATGATAAGGTTATAGAATCTTTTCCGAATGCCAATATTATTAAAATAGAAA
>JALENF010000032.1 GCA_022767945.1 Bacillota bacterium | reverse complement strand
GTCTAAATTATAACACTCTCATTATGGCTTTTCAACCCCGCGAAAAACCCCCTGGGCACATGCAGCTCCAGGAGGTTTCCCGTCTTCAGTGATCATTCTCTATTCCCTATTATTGTATCTATGCTTCTTTCTTCTGTACCTGATGTTCCTCCTCGCGTTCTCCGCGGGCAAGCTTTACCAGCTTAGCACCCAGCCTCATAGCTCTGGTGTTAAGCTCCTCTGTTCCCTTAGGCACGTGGTTCATAACAGCCTCCTGAAGAGATTTCACCGACGCAAGTTTGAGTGCCTCATTTACCGCGCCAACTGAAATGATGTTTGCTGCCATTGGATTCTTGATTACCTCTTTTGCCGAGTGGATAATCGGCAGAGAAAGAACCTCGTGTCTTTCTCTTACTCTTGCAGGGACGTTAATGCTGTCATCCACAACAATTATCGTATCTCTGTCTATATCCTTAACATATTTATTGAAGGAAACCTGTGTCAGAGACAGAAGGAGTGTAGGATCGGTAACTTTCGTGTAGGTTATCTTCTCATCATCGATTATCGTTTCCGCTTTGCACATTCCGCCTCTTGCCTCCGGTCCGTATGACTGGGACTGAACAACGTTCTTTCCGTCTAAATATGCAGCTTCTGCTATAATAATTGTTCCAAGGATTACACCTTGACCACCGGAGCCTGTAAATCTTAACTGTTCCTTTGCCATTATTTTTTACCTCCAGCTTTTTCAATAATTTTATCGTATAGTTCAGTGTATTCAGGTAATTCCTTTCTAGACATTTCTCCCAGCAGTATTTTTCCTTCCAGCTCATCAGCTGTCATTTTTGCCGCTTTCTTGACGTCTATGCAGTTCTTTTCCTGCCAGTGCATCATCTGAACTGCACTGCCCTTTTTATTCTTTCTTCCATAGTATGTAGGACAGATGCTTACACCCTCTATGAGTGAAAAACCTTTATTTTTAATGCCTTCCTCAATCAGCTTTACGGCCTGAGGCACATGGTAGCAGTCACACCTGGCCGTATATGTGGCTCCTGCAACCTCTGCAAGCTTAGGAATATCGAAATCTCCGTCGATATTTCCGTATGGTGCAGTAGTACCCTTTTCTCCTGTTGGAGTAGTAGGCGAGTACTGACCTCCCGTCATTCCGTAAATATTGTTGTTGAATACGACAACAGTCAGATCAATATTTCTTCTTGCAGCATGAATAAGGTGATTGCCGCCGATGGCTGTTGCATCTCCGTCACCAGTGATTACAATAACATGCAGCTCCGGTCTCGCCATCTTTATACCTGTCGCAAAAGCAATGGCTCTGCCATGTGTTGTGTGTAAGGTATTGTAGTTCATATAACCTGCTGCTCTTGATGAGCATCCGATTCCGCTTACTATACAGACCTTTTCCTTTTCCAGTCCCAGATTATCTATTGCCTGGCACACATCTCTCATCAGAATCCCATGACCGCATCCCGGACACCAGATATGAGGAAGTCTCTTGGTACGCATTGTTTTCTCAACTAACTTACTTGGCATTTTCTATTCCTCCTCTGCAATCTTGTCATAGATTTCATCCGGTGTGATGGTGGTTCCGTCCACCTTGCCGATGAATTCCACCTTTGTATCACCTTTGATAATACCTTCAACAGTGAGGAGTACCTGACCGTAGTTGTGTTCCACAACTATCAGACGTCTCAGCTGTTTAGCTCTGTTTACCAGCTCGTATTCCGGGAAAGGCCAGATTGTTACCGGACGGAACATGCCTACCCTGTAACCGTCTTCTCTTGCCATTCTGATGGCTTCCTGTACAGCCCTGGTAGTTCCTCCGTAACATACGATGCCTATTTCCGCATCTTCCATCTCTTCCTCTTCATATTCCAGAATTCCGCTGTACTTGTATACCTTGATTTTCTCCATCAGTCGGACATTCTCCATGCCTGCTATTTCATTGTTGTTTGTAGGGAATCCTGTTTCATCGTGGAACAGTCCTGTGATATTGTACAGATTGCCGTCTCCGAAGGATGTCATATGGGGAACATACTGACCTTCACCAAGTGCATATGGCATCGAGTTTATCATTCTTGTATTTCTGTTGTGGATCTCCAGTTCTTCTGTCGGGATGAGCTCACAGCCTTCTCTCATGTGACCGACTATTTCATCCATAAGAAGAATAACGGGAGTTCTGAATCTTTCTGCCAGGTTAAAAGCCCTGACAGTCTGATTGTATGTATCCTGAACGGAACAAGGTGAAATTGCTATTACAGGATGATCTCCGTGAGTTCCCCACTTTGCCTGCATTACGTCTCCCTGTGATGGCGAGGTAGGAAGTCCTGTGGAAGGACCTGAGCGCATAACGTCCACTATTACAATAGGAAATTCTGCAATTGTTGCATATCCTATATTCTCCTGTTTCAGTGAAAAGCCCGGACCTGATGTGGCAGTCATAGCCTTCAGGCCTGCAACAGAAGCACCAAGTGCAGCTGCTATGCCTGCGATTTCGTCCTCCATCTGCATGAATTTTCCACCCACCTGAGGAAGTCTCACCGCACTTCTCTCGGCTATTTCAGTTGATGGTGTAATGGGGTATCCGGCATAAAATCTCATGCCTGCTGCAATTGCACCTTCAACACACGCCTCGTTACCCTGTAAAAGCTGGAATCTTGCCTGTTTCTCTGCCATTTTACATCGTCTCCTTTTCTACCCAGATTGCATAGTCAGGGCAGCGCTGCTCGCACAGACCACAGTGGATACAATCTTCCTGTTTCCGGATTACAACCTTCTCATTCTCAAGAGCCAGGACATGTTTGGGACAGAACTCCACACAGTAGCCGCAGCCCTTGCACCATGCAGGATTAGTAACAAGCTTTTTCACATCAGCCATTTCATTCACCTCTTGATTTCGTATGTATTTGTTTCTATATGTAAAATATAGCACATATAGAAAAAACTACATCAGGAAATACAAATACTGTACACTTATACATTGGTGGTATGAAAACCTGCATCCCTTTACTTTACTGCGTTAAACAAGTACTGTAATCCCGGTAATACATCGCAAAAAAACAATTTAAAAAGGACCTCCCCGGCTTGCTCAGCTAAAACCGTGTGAGATCCCTCCATTCTTCAGGTTTATGTTCCCTATACCAGCATTTCCGTCATCAGGCTGTACATTTCATCCATCAAAGCCTCCTCAGCGTCATATACAATCACACCGCCAATAATAGTCTGCTCAGCATGCATATTTGTAAAATAGCGAAGATTCTTCTTTATCGGATTTTCCTCGAAAACTGTAAAGTCTGCCAGCCTTCCAACCTCTATCATTCCGATGTCATCACGGCCCAGTTCCTCTGCCGCAATTACAGTAAGCTGCCTTATTGCATCCTTTGCCATATCACAGTTTCCAAACTTCAGGCTGTTCCTGTGAATGCACGGGTTGTCCAGAAAGCGTATTTTAGTGCAGCTCGCCCTGTCCGGTTCGCAGCCATCAAAGGCCGCGATAGAGGTAAAACCCTTGTCTGTCAGCTCCTCCTCATCGAGATATGTCTCTTCATCCTCTATGAAACCGGGGAAGACAAACTTCCCCTGAAGGTCTATTACCTCCGTGCCCTCGGAAATAAATGGTTTGACATCCTCATAGCTTCCCGCTGCAGCTATTCTTCCGTTTTCACAGGCTACAGCTGAAACCCGGGGCTTGTCTGGATTCTGTGTGAAAATGTTTCCGTTAAAATATACCTGTTCTGCCATATTTACCCCCCTCTTCTTTTTTAGTAAAACAGCCGGGAAGCAAGCTTTCCCGGCATTTTAATTATTATTGTTTGATGTTGTACAGGAATTCCGCTCTGGTTTTGGACTTATCGAGATGATACGCCATAGCCCTTTTAGCCTTCTCAACATCTTTTTCTGTTATTGCAATCAGAATCTGTCGGTGTTCCTCAAAGATATCATTCAGAAACTGTTCCTCATACATGGTTGTTTTTCTCGCCTGCTCAATATAGTCCTTATATGACCTGAGAATCTGAGCCATGAACCGGCTGCCTGTAGCACTGTAGATTACATTGTGGAAGTCAGCATTAATTTCAAGAACCTTTTTCTGATCGTTTCTTCCCGCATAGAATTCCATCAGATCACTCTTTTCCTTCAGCTGCTTCAGCTGTTCATCATCTATTCTGTTTACAGCCCACTCCACAGCAAGCACTTCCAATGCCTTTCTTACCGCATAAAGGTCTTCAATATCCTGTGATGTAAATCCTTTGGCAAAGCACCCTCTGTTAGGCACGTAGTCAATCAGTCCCTCATTCTCTAACTGCTTGAATGCCTCTCTGATAGGAGTTCTGCTCACCTTCAGTTCATCTGCAATCTGTGTTTCTTTTATTTTCTGTCCTATCTTATATTCTCCCTTTAGGATTCTGTCTCTGACAATGTTATGTATTTCGTCTGTCAGAGAGAATGAGCTGGAGAATACATCTTTACCGACCATAATCTACCTCAAAACATTTCTGGTTATTTTAATAATGTATTATAAAATGTGGTTCTCCAATACCTGAGTATGGAAGTCGAAATCCTTAAGCTGCAGGTAATACTCAGCACTGTCAATAAGAGCCTTCATAGGACATAGTCCGATAACCTCAGCCCCTGTAACAGTTACACCATATCTCTTGGCTTCAGACTTGACAAGTTCTGTAACACGATACAGAGGTGTCTGCTCGAAATTAGTCATATTCATGGAAACCTGAGCATACTTCTTGCCGGTTGCCTCATCTTCGATTTCAAAACCCATTGCCTTAACGCACTTAAGACCGCCGTCCTTTTCTCTGATGATATTTGCGATATTCTTTGCAATCTGAACATCATCAGTATTCAGGTTAAGATTGTATGCTACTAGCGGTGGTCTTGCACCTACAGCCATTACTCCTGCAGTAGGGTGAATCCTTCTGCCGCCAAAATCAGGTTCCCAGTCAGGTTCCTGAACCTTTTCAGCCATACCCTCAAACTGACCTTTTCTGATTTTTACAAGGTTCTGTCTCTCAGGTCTTGTTGCAGAATATTCATAAAGGAATACAGGCACACCTGCTTCATCAGCGATTCTCTTTCCTACAACCTTTGACAATTCGATACAGTCTTCAGTTGTGCAGTCCTTGATAGCAAGGAACGGCATAACGTCTACAGCACCCATTCTTGGATGTTCACCTGTGTGCTTGTTAAGGTCGATCAGCTCAGCCGCCTTCTTTACCAGCTTGACACTTGCTTCTTCAACGCCCTTCGCATCTCCGATATATGTAATAACTGTTCTGTTGTGGCTCTCATCTGATGAATAGTTCAGCAGTGTGCAGCCCGGTGTAGTTCTGATCTGATCTACACATGCTTCAATAACTTCCTGGTTTCTTCCTTCACTGATATTAGGAATACTCTCGATAATCTGTGCCATTGTTCCGTACCTCCGGTAATTATCTCTCTTATTTTACAGCTATTACAGTGATTCTGCAACAGCATTGTACAGACTGCTTGCTACTGCATCAGCCTCATCATACATTTTCTGCCCTTCCTCAGCGTAAAACTTCGCTTTTTCCTCGTCCTTCACGCCCGGAAGATTTATCTTAACGTTCAGCCATGCACCCTTGATGCATGCTGTTAGGTTTAAAATTGCAACGCCCAGGTCACTTGCCGCATTAGGATTGGATTTTCCGATCATTTCCCTTGCAATGTTCAGACCCTCATAGCCCAGCTGCATTGTTCTGAAAGGAACCTGCGTAGCTACCAGGGTACCGTCGGCAATCGCCTTTCTTCTAGCCGCTTTCTCCTCGTCAGTTTCCTTTGGCATCTTGAATGCATCCGCAATCAGATTGAATGCGTCAGTATCCTTATCTACAGAAGCAACAAGTTCTTCGTAAAGTGCCATTCCCTTTTCCTTCGCTTCTCTGCAGATATCCTGACAGTCAGCATATTTTTCCTTACCGATTGTAAGGTCCGCAACCATCATGAACAGTCCAACGCCCTGAGCCCCTGCAAGTGCACTTACAGAACCGCCTCCCGGTGCCGGTGCGTCAGACTTCAAAACCTCCAAATATTCTTTAACCTGCATGTCAATCAGCTTCATGCAACCACCATACCTTTCTTAATTACTGTCTCTGCCAGATTGGATCCGAACCTGTAGCAAAGCATCTCCAGATTCTCTGCATTCCAGATTACCAGATCTCCCTGCTTGCCAGCCTCCAGGGTTCCTACTACGTCACCTCTGTTGACCGCACATGCAGGATTGATTGTAACTGCTGTGAGAATCTCCTCAGGCATCATGCGATACTTCAGATATCCCAGATTCATAACGAACTGAAGATTCAGTGAAGGACATGAACCCGGATTGAAATCTGATGCCATAGCAACCGGAATCTTATATTCATCTATCATTCTGCGAACAGGCGCAAAGGTTGCTCCCAGATAGAAGGATGTTCCCGGCAGGCACATAGCTGTAGTGCCGCCCTTAGCCATAGCTTCCATTCCCGCTTCATCGATTACGATAAGATGTTCAGCTGATGTTGCCTTCATCTCTCCTGCAAGAACCGAACCGCCGATTGCTTCAATCTCGTCAGCATGTATTTTCAGGCCAAAGCCAAGTTCGCGTGCCGCTTCGAGATATTTTCGGCTCTGTTCCACATTAAACACAGAATCTTCCGTGAAAATATCAATGAATTCCGCCAGGTTTCTCTCCTTCACATAAGGCATCATCTCGTCAATGCAGAGCTGAATAAACTCATCCTCTCTGCCCTTCCAGTCCTCAAGCACAACGTGTGCCGGCATGAAAGTGGAAACGATGTCCATAGGGTGGTCTTCATTCAGCTTCTTCAGTACCTCCAGAAGCTTAACTTCTGTCTCCAGGTCAATTCCGTAACCGCTCTTTGCCTCACAGGTCGTTACGCCCAGGCTCATCATCTCGTCCAGGAAGCCCTCTGTCTTGTCATACAGTTCATCAAAACCTGCAGCTCTTGTTTTAGTCACAGTGTCCAGAATACCGCCGCCTGCTCTTAGAATGTCCAGATAACCGGCACCCTTAAGCTTAAGCGGAATTTCATTCTGTCTGTAACCGCCAAAGATCATGTGAGTATGTCCCTCTACAAGACCCGGTGTTACAAGCTTCCCTTCTGCATCAATTATTTCATCGGCCTCGGACGCATCTTCAGGGAGTGCGCCGTCAGCTGTAATTTCTGCGATAATGCCATCCCTGATAAGGATAGCCGCATTCTTCAGTTTAAGATTCTCACCCTGCTCCTTTCCCCTGTGGGAATAGCTTCCTACAGGAGTCTGCAGGATTCCTATGTTTTTTATAAGCAAAGATGCCATTGCCATGTTCTCCTTACTTTACAAACTTATCTACTGTATCTGCAACAAGCTGATCATCAGCAAGGAACGGAATTGTAATGTGTCCCTTACCTGCATAGTTCTTGTTGTATTCAACTGAAGTTGAAAGTGCATTTTCATTTCTGGCCCAGTTTCTTCTTGCAACTCCGCCCATAACGTCCCACATCATAGCCGACTTGATGATTTCATCGGTTCTTTCACTTCCGTCAAGAAGCAGACCGAATCCACCGTTGATTGACTTGCCGATTCCTACGCCGCCGCCGTTGTGAAGTGCACACAGTGACATTCCTCTTGCCGCATTTCCGGCGAAGCACTGTACAGCCATATCTGCCATAACGTTTGAACCATCTTTGATGTTGGATGTTTCTCTGAATGGGGAGTCTGTACCTGATACGTCATGGTGGTCTCTTCCCATCATAATAGGGCCGCATTTTCCTTCTCTAACCAGCTTGTTGAATGCAAGTGCAATATTTGTTCTTCCTTCAGCATCCTGGTAAAGAATTCTTGCCTGAGTACCTACAACCAGCTTGTTCTTCTTCGCATCTCTGATCCATACCCAGTTGTCTCTGTCCTGAGCTCTTCTTGTCGGATCGATGCATTCCATAGCTGTCTTGTCTGTCATATCAAGATCTTCAGGTTTTCCTGACAGACATACCCATCTGAATGGTCCGTATCCGTAGTCAAACAGAACAGGTCCCATAATGTCTTCAACATATGAAGGCCAGATAAATCCGTCCTTATCGTCGTATCCGTTCTTGGAAATCTCTTTGATTCCGGCATCATACATTGCCTTCATAAAGGAGTTGCCGTAATCGAAGAAATATGTTCCATTGGCAGTCAGCTTCTTGATAGCCGCATAGTGTCTGTGAAGAGTCTCGTCAACCCTCTTGCAGAACAGTTCTCTGTCGCTGTGAAGAAGCTCTGTTCTCTCTTCGAAAGTCATTCCAACAGGGCAGTATCCACCGTTATATACGTTGTGGCATGATGTCTGGTCGGAAAGCAGGTCAATCTTGAAGTTCTTCTCTGCTGCAGCTTCTAACAGATCTACAATGTTTCCGTGGTATGCGATTGAAATGCTTTCCTTAGCTGCCAGCTTCTCATTTGCCAGCTTGAAGATTTCATCGATATCGTCCATGATAACATCAACCCATCCCTGATCGTGTCTTGTAACGATTCTTGAATAGTCAACTTCGGCGAAGATACCTACAGCATTTGCGATGTTTGCAGCCTTAGGCTGAGCTCCGCTCATTCCGCCTAAACCGGAGGATACGAAGGTATGTCCTGTCAGGTCTCCCTGCTCAGGAACTCCCAGATACTTTCTTCCTGCATTAAGGATTGTATTAAATGTTCCGTGAACGATTCCCTGAGGTCCGATGTACATCCAACCGCCTGCAGTCATCTGTCCGTAGTTGGCAACACCCATTTCCTCTGCAACTTCCCAGTCCTCCAGATTATCATACATACCAATCATCATTGAGTTTGTAATGATTACTCTTGGTGCTGTCGGTTTTGATGGGAAAAGACCGAGAGGGTGTCCTGATTCAACAACCAGAGTTTGATCCTCAGTTAACTCTTCAAGGTATTTCTTTATTAATCTGTACTGCAGCCAGTTCTGACAAACCTGACCTGTTTCTCCGTATGTAACCAGTTCGTAAGGATATAGCGCAACCTCAAAATCAAGGTTGTTATCAATCATTACCTGAAATGCCTTGCCTGCCAGACACTTGCCTTTGTATTCATCGATCGGCTTACCGTATATTCTGCCTTCCGGTCTGTATCTGTAAGCATAAATTCTTCCCAGTGTTGTAAGCTCTTCCATAAATTCCGGTGCAAGCTTTTCGTGCAATTCTTCGGGTACATAACGAAGTGCATTCTTAAGTGCAATCTTTGTCTGTTCCTTTGTTAATCTAAAGCCTCTGTCCGGTGCTCTTCTGATTCCTTCTTTGAATTCAGGATAATCAGGATATTCATTGCCCAGCTGAATAGTCATAGCACCCTGTATTGCCTTGTTATCAATCATGTGTAATTACCTCCGTTTATTATTTAAGTGTAACAACCTTTTCTACTGCTTCCAGAATAGAGTTGTTCTTTACCATTTCATCGAACTGCACCAGCTGATCGTGCATGATAATATCTTCTTCTACAGGTGGAACTGTTTCACGGATAAAGTCATATGCTGCCTTAGTTGCAGGAGCAAGATTATCGATTCCGTTTTCACCTAATTCCTGACGAAGCCAGATTGCCTGTGCTGCTGCTGAAAGCTCGATACCGATAACTTTCTGTGCATTATCAAGAACCATTGCAGCTGTTCTGGCTGAAGTTGCGCCCATGGATACATGGTCTTCCTGATTTGCTGATGTAGGGATTGAGTCTACACATGATGGATGGTCGTATACCTTGTTTTCGGAAACCATAGATGCTGATGCATACTGCGCAATCATGTAGCCTGAGTTTACACCGCCTTCCTTTGTCAGAAATGCAGGCAATCCTTCGTTTAATGCAGGATTAACCAGTCTTTCGGTCCTTCTTTCTGATACACTTGCAAGCTCAGAGATTGCAATCTTCAGGAAGTCAAATGCCAGTGCCATCGGCTGTCCGTGGAAGTTTCCGCCCGAAATTACCTCATCTTGGTCAGGGAATACGATTGGGTTATCTGTTACTGCATTGATTTCTCTGGAAACAGCTTCATATACGTAGTTGATTGCATCTCTTGAAGCTCCGTGAATCTGAGGCATACATCTCTGTGAGTATGGATCCTGAACCTTATCCGGCTGAAGCGGAAGAGCATTCTTTGATCCGTCAAGCAGTGTTCTCATATTCTCCGCTACCGTTATCTGTCCCTGATGTCCTCTAAGCTCATGTGTCTTAGGATCATATGCCTTGCAGATTGCATGAAGGGCTTCACCTGTCATTGCAGCAGCTATATCTGCAATTTTAGCAAGATTCATTGCATCATATAGAGTGTTAAGTCCAACTGCAGTAAGCATCTGCGTACCGTTGTTAAGTGCAAGTCCTTCCTTGGATGCAAGCTCTACAGGCTTTAGACCTGTCTTATCGAATGCTTCCTGAGCATCCATTATTTCGCCCTGGTATTCAACCTTACCCATTCCGATAAGTCCCAGAGCAATGCATGACAGTGGTGCCAGATCTCCGGATGCGCCAACTGAACCTTTTTCAGGTACAATCGGATGGATTCCAGCATTAAGCATATCAATCAGTGTCTGAAGTGTTTCCAGTCTGATGCCTGAATTTCCTCTTGAAAGTGAGTTTGCTCTAAGAAGCATAGCTGCTCTTACATACTTCTTTTCATAAGCATTGCCCAATGAACATGTATGACTCATGATAAGATTCTTCTGCAGCTGAGCAGTCTGTTCTGTAGAAATCGCAACATTTGCAAATTTGCCGAATCCTGTAGTCAATCCATATACGACAGCTTTTTCTTCAACCTTCTTTTCGATGTAAGCTCTTGCTTTCTTTACAGCTTCTACAGCTTCAGGAGCAAGTTCCACCTTCTCATCGTGTCTGCATACACGGATAACCTCTTCAATAGTAAGGTCACGTCCATTAATAATTACTGCCATTTCTCTCGTCTCCATTTCTTTTTATGCGTAATAACGCATAATTATAAGCAATAAATTTCTTACTTTTCTTGCCTATATTATACATCTTTTAACTGAATATTTCTATCTTTTTTATCCAAAATAACGTTGATATTTTCCTCTTTACAGGGCTTTTCCATCTTTTTTCGAAAACATTTTCAGTAATTCTTTACCACTTTATTTCTTTAAAGTTTTATCACTTTATTGTGCATAATATAAATACATATAAAAAACACTTTTTTTCGTGTACTTTTTTTACGGACGTTTTAGATTTCATTCTGCATAATTTTCTGCATAAAAAAGAAGCGTCCCGCCGATCCCGTCTCCGAGTGCGTTACGCTTCTTTAAATGCAACTTTATGATATTTTAAATTTAGAAATTAGTCTGCTACATATGGAAGTAAAGCAACAATTCTTGCTCTCTTGATAGCAGTTGTAACTTCTCTCTGATGTACTGCGCAAGTACCGGTAATTCTCTTAGGAAGAATCTTACCTCTTTCAGTAACATACTTCTTTAGCTTTTCAACATCCTTGAAATCGATTACTTCAGTCTTATCAGCACAGAACTGGCATACTTTCTTTCTTCTCATGCCACCACGTCTTCTATCCATCATGATTATTATCTCCTTTCTTTAGAATGGAACATCCTCGTCTATTGCCTGGAATGAATCAGGCATTTCTGCCGGCATGCTGTCCGCACCGCCGAAATCTGAAGATGCACTCTGTCTTGGAGTCATTCCGCCCTGCGGTCTGTCGCCCCATTCCAGAAACTGTACCCTGTTTGCTACAACGTCTGTTGTGTAAACAGTAGCACCATCTTTGTTCTGATAGCTGCCGGTCTGTAGTCTGCCTTCAATAGCAACCAGTCTACCCTTTGCCAGATACTTTTCACAGTTCTCCGCCTGTTTGCCGAAAACAGTTACTCTTGGAAAGTCTGTCTGCTTCTCAGCTCCCGGACGAGTAGGTCTGTCAACTGCCACAGTAAATGTGGCAACAGCCATCTGAGTTGCTGCAGTGTATCTCACTTCAGGGTCTCTTGTCAGTCTTCCGATCAGGAATACGCTATTCATAACTACACTCCTTATTTAGCTTCTTTGCAGATGATGATATGTCTCATTACGTCGTCAGAAATTCTAAGTCTTCTGTCTAACTCTTTAGGAAGATCAGTGTTACCCTTGAATTCAACTACTACATAGAATCCTTCGTTCTTCTTTTCGATTGGGTAAGCAAGCTTTCTCATTCCCCAAGCGTCAACCGCTTCAACTTCACCATCAGCAGCGATAGTAGCCTTAACCTTTTCGATTGCAGCTTCTCTTGCAGCTTCTTCTAAAGTAGGATTGATAATGAACATTAATTCATAATTTTTCATCCGTTTCACCTCCCTATGGACTAAATGGCGTAAGTCCCCACACTTACGCAGAGAATGCGTGTCCAAAACACGCTCTAATATTATAGCACAACAGATTCAAAAAACAAGTATTATTTTATATTATTCGTGCTTTTTTTCAGTGAGTTTTGATGCCTAAGAAAACCCTTAATCCAGGAGAATCGCGCCGGCATTCCTGTCAAAGAAAATGCTCTTGCTGCCTGTGTACAGTGGAATACCGTAAGCCACTCTCACACCGTCAGGAAAACAGCCCATTCTGATACCACCCTGCCCTACGGTGTACATTACTCTGTTATCAATTCTGTTGTCTGCGGCGATAGAAACAGCCGAACCAACTGCAATCCCAAGGTCTGTTATGTTGAATACACAGTTTGCTCCCGCCTTAGCCATTTTCCCACAGTTTTCATATCCGCACATTCCGCACGCGAATCCAAACGGCTCTGATTTTGCCCCCATCAAAACCACTGCATGACTGGCGTCCACATTCCCCGCATCTCTGTTAAATATCTCGATGCCTGTCTCCTTGTACAGCTCCCTCATTATATCGGCAAGCCTGTCCTTGTCTTCTCCCGAAATAACCATTGAAATTATCTTATCCTTGCCGCTTCCCTTAGGGGCAGTTCTTG